>VGYR01000122.1 GCA_016872925.1 Planctomycetota bacterium | reverse complement strand
TCGACGAGCCTGCGCTGGTGCTGCCAGAGCATCGTGAGGTCGTCGGCCGTGAATCGCTCCACGCCCGCCAGCAGGTAACGCTGCAGGGCAGCCGCGTCGAGACGGACAGGTCCCGGGAAGTTCAGCCTGTTGAGGGTCGACTTCACGTGATGCAGCACCTTGGCGTGCTGCCGCGTGAGGCCGTTGCGGTGCCGGGTCCAGGTGCGGAGCACCTGGACGTTCTCCGGCGGCGCCCAGGCCAGCGGCAGCCTGCCGTCAGCCAACAGCAAGGCCACGTTCAGGGCGTCCTCCCGGTCCGTCTTGATACGGCGCCCGGCGAGGGCCCGTGCGCCACGGGCGTCACAGAGCACGAGCTGTCCGGCCAGCGGCTCGAGTTCCGTCCACAGCCAGCGGTAGAAGCCCGCCGTCTCGATCGCCACCACGCTCGGTTGCGGCAGCGAGGCGAAGAACGACCGGATCTGGTCCCGGCACTTGCAGGCAATCTTTTTGTACGTGACCTCACGGTCAGTTCGCCGGACAATACACGCCGTCAGCGTGTCCTTGTGAAGGTCGATGCCAACGAAACAGGCCGCGTCTCTTCGAGCGATCATCGTGAACTCCATGTCAGGGGGAAACGGTCTCAGCAACCAATGAGAGGGTATGCGAACGCATGCCCTCGCCCCCTACATGGTTTCACGCTGGTGGAGCTTCTGGTGGTGATCGCGATCATCGCCACGCTGATCGGCCTGCTGCTGCCGGCCGTGCAGTCGGCCCGCGAGGCGGCCCGGCGGACGCAGTGCTCCAACCAGCTCAAGCAGGTCGGCCTCGCGATCATGAACACGGAGAGCGCCTCGCGGATGTTTCCCAGCGGCGGCATCTCGCCGTATCCGAAGATCGAAGACTACGCGGCCGGTGGCAAGCCGTTTGGGCCCGACAAGCAGGGGCTCTCGTGGGGCTTCCAGATCCTCCCCTACATGGAAGGGGGCAACATCACGGCCATCACCAACACGCCGCAGATCGCCAACTCCTCGGTGCCGGAATTCTTCTGCCCGTCGCGGCGGGGGCCGACGAGCTACGTCAACACCGACAGCGCGCGGGTCACGAATCAGGGCATCAGCGGCCCGGTCACCTACTGGCTGACCGACTACGCGGCCGCCCACCCCGGGCCCAGCCGCGCGGAAAACCCGACGGTGTATGACGCGGCGATGCGGCAAGGCACCGCGCAGGCCGGCGAGCTGGCCAACACGGTCGGCTGCTCCAACGGCTTCGGATTCTGGGGTTATGGGACGACCTCCGGCGACTTCCTGACGAAGAGCATGGCGGACTCGCTCAAGGCGAGATACACCGGGCACCGGGGGGTCCTCGCCCGCGGCTCCTGGATCGTCAAGAGCGCTTCGGGCAGCCGGATCGACTATTTCGACGGCAACTCTCGGATCAAGGACATCACCGACGGGACTAGCAAGACGATGATGGTGTTCGAGAAGCGGCTGCGGCCGCCGTACATTCCGGGCGGCGTCGACGACGATGAAGGCTGGTCGGCCGGCTGGGACTACGACACCGTGCGGTCCACCTACTG
The DNA here is from genome assembly GCA_016872925.1 of Planctomycetota bacterium. Lineage (GTDB taxonomy): Bacteria > Planctomycetota > Planctomycetia > Pirellulales > UBA1268 > QWPN01. The sequence continues at coordinate 10,809 of VGYR01000122.1, read as the reverse complement.
CACCCCCACGCAGGATTCGCCGAGCCGGATTTCAAGCGCCGACGGCAACGGTTCGGCCCGGGCGCCCGGCTCTGCCCACGCGGCGGGTGTCACTTCCGTGTTCGCCGACGGATCGGTCCGCATGATCGGCTACGACATCAGTCCCGAGACCTTCAACAACCTGGGGCATCGCCAGGACGGCGAAGCAGTGACCCTGCCGTGACCATGCCATGACACAAGCCCGCCCGGATCACTCCGCACTCGGCGGAGCCTCTTCGGGGGGTCGTGGCCCGGAGGTTTCGCCGATGCTCCTCGTTCCCCCAGCGCACGCGGCACGCACGTCCGGAGGCTCCTCCGGATCGGGTTTCACGTCGATCGACGGCGAGACCTATGTGACCATCCGCAACGTCGAACCGGATGCCCCGTTCCTGATGAACGTGGTGGGCAACGGCGACGTCTGGATGTTCGTGGGCAGCAACGGCGGCATCACCGCGGGGCGTCGTGACCCCGACCTCGCGATCTTCCCGTATGCCACCGTCGACAAGCTCCTGGCGACGCCGCACGCGAGCGGCCCGGTGTGCCTGATCGAGTCGGAGGCAACGCTCTGGGAGCCCGGCCGCGGGGCGGTGGCGAACGGCGCCCGGCACCTGCACAAGCACAGCTGCGGCACCAGCGTGGTGTTCGAGGAGACGCACGAGCCCCTGGGGCTGCGACTGCGCTGGCAGCTCGCCACCAGCGACGAGTTCGGGATCGTCCGCCGCTGCCTGCTCAAGAACGTCGGCCGCACGCCCGTGCCGCTCCGGCTGCTCGACGGCTGGCACCAGATGCTGCCGCCTGGGGTCTGCCAGCACACCTTCGAGCGGTACAGCTACCTCGCCGCCGCCTACATGCGGCACGAGTTCCTCGGGGCGGGCGGTCCGCTCGTCTCGTGCCTGAATGCGGCGATCAGCGATCGTCCCGAGCCCGCCGAGTCGCTCCGCGCGTCGGTCGCCTGGTCGTTCGGCCATCGGGCCCCCCGGCGGACGGCCTCCGTGCGGAGCATCGACCGGTTTCGGAGCGGCGGCCAGGTGCAGAGCCGGGACGGCATCGTCCGCGGCGAGTTCGGCTGCTACCTCGTCGAAGACGCGGCGGTCTTGGCCGCCGACGAGACGCTCGAGTGGTTCACCGTCGTCGACACCGGGCTCGACCACGCGGCCGTCGTCGCGCTCCATCAGCGGCTCGAGGCGGCCGTCGGGCTCCGCGATGCGGTGCTCGGCAGCGTGCGGGGCGAGGCCGATGGCATCTTCCGGCGGGTCGCCGCCGCCGACGGGCTGCAGGCGTCGGCCGATCGCGGCGTCGCCATGCACCACTTTTCAAACACGATGTTCAACATCATGCGCGGGGGCATTCCCGTCGCGGGTCATCTCTGCCCCGGCGCCGACGTGCCCCGGTTCGTCGCGGCCCGCAACAGACCGGTGCATGATCGCCACCGCGGATGGCTGGAGTCGCTGGGCGATCTCGACCGCGACGAGCTCGTGGCGGCGGCGGCCGAGCGCGGCGACCCCCAGCTGCTGCGCATCGTCTCGGAATACCTGCCGATCTGCTTCAGCCGCCGCCACGGTGATCCGAGCCGGCCCTGGAACCGGTTCTCGATCGCCACCCGCGGCCCGGACGGCCGCCAGCACCTGGCCTACGCCGGCAACTGGCGGGACATCTTCCAGAACTGGGAGGCCCTGGCCTGGAGCCACCCCGCCTGCCTGCCGGCCATGATCGCGGCGTTTCTCAACGCCTCCACGGCCGACGGCTACAACCCCTACCGCATCACCCGCGACGGCATCGACTGGGAGGTCTCGAATCCCAACGACCCGTGGAGCCACATTGGCTACTGGGGGGATCATCAGATCGTCTATCTGACCCGGCTGCTGGAGCTCCACGAGCGGCTGCGGCCCGGGGTGCTCGCCCGCGGCCTGGACGATCCGCGGTACGTGACGGCCGCGGTGCCCTACCGCATCAAGGGCTTCGACGACCTGCTCCGCGACCCGCGGCACTCGATCGATTTCGACGCCGCCGAGCACCGGCGGCTGCGGGAGCGGATGGCAGACATCGGCGGTGACGGGGCGACGGTGGCCGACGGCGACGGCGCGCCACGCCTCCTGTCGCTCGCCGAGAAACTGCTGGTGCCGGTGCTCGTGAAGCTCACGAACCTCGTGCCCGGCGGAGGCATCTGGCTCAACACGCAGCGGCCCGAGTGGAACGATGCCAACAACGCCCTCGCGGGCTGGGGGCTGTCGGTGGTGACGGTCTGCCACCTGCGGCGCCACCTGGCCCTCGTGGAACGGCTGGTTTCGACCCATGCGGCTGATCTCCGGCTCACGCGCGCCACCGCCGACCTCCTCGCCGACGTGGCGGCGGCGCTCGACCCGCAGCGATCGGCCGACGCCTACGGCGTGTTCGAGGCCCTGGGGCGGGCGGGGGAACGCCATCGGGCTGCGGTCTATGCCGGACACGCCGCGACTCCGGTGACCGTTGCGGCCGGTACGGTGGTCCATGCGATCCGCTCGGCGGCCGCGGTCGTCGAGCAGACGATCTCATCGAATCGTCGCCAGGACGGCATGTATCACGCCTACAACCGGCTCACGATCCGGGGGCGTGAACTCGGGATCGGCCGGCTCGAACTCATGCTCGAGGGCCAGGTGGCGGCCCTGTCGAGCGGCCTGCTCGACGACGATGCCGCCCTCGCACTGCTCGAAGCGCTCCGCCGCAGCCCGCTGTTCCGGACCGACCAGCGGAGCTACATGCTCCAGCCCGAACGCGACCTCACGCCGTTTCTGGAGCGGAACCGCCTGCCCGCGGAGTGGCGGAAGCGGTGCCCGGGGCTCGCGGCCCGGGTCGCCGCCGGCTCGACCGACGTCGTGGTGCTGGACGCCCGCGGCGACGCCCGCTTCCATGCCGACCTGACGAACGACCGCGATCTCGCGGTCCGGCTCGATCGCGAGGGCCTGCCTACGGCGGAATCGGCCGCGGTCCGGGAGCTCTGGGAAGAGGTCTTCAGCCATGCCTCGTTCACCGGCCGCAGCGGGACCTTCTTCGCCTTCGAGGGGCTGGGCAGCATCTACTGGCACATGGTCGCCAAGCTGCTGCTCGCGGTGCAGGAGTGCCACGGCCGTGCCTCGGCCGCCACGAAGCCGCGGTTCCGGGCCGCCTACCATGCCGTCCGCGACGGGCTCGGCTTCCGGAAGAAGCCCGAGGAATATGGCGCCTTCCCCACCGACGCCTATTCGCACACTCCCCGTCATCTCGGCGCCCAGCAGCCCGGCATGACGGGGCAGGTGAAGGAGGAGATCCTCACGCGGCTCGGGGAAGTCGGCGTGGGCCTCGACGAGGGGCGGTTGCGGTTCGCCCCCGAACTGCTCGACGAAGCCGAGTTCGGCCCGGCGGCAGAGTTCGAGGTCGTGGCGATCGACGGGCGGCGCCAGGCGGTGCCGGTGCCGGCCGGCGGAGTGGCCTTCACGCTCTGCCAGGTGCCCGTCGTCTATGAGCCGGCCGGCGAGCGGCGGATCACGGTCGAGCACGCCGACGGCCGGGTCAAAGTGCTTCCCGGCGACCGGCTGCCGGCGGACGTCACTCGCGAGATCCTCGCCCGCAGCCAGCGGATCGCCGGCATCCGCGTCGGCCTGGTTCGGGACACGCTGGAGCAGCCCCGATGAGCGCGGCGCGCGAGGGCATGAAGCTCTCTTTTCTCGAGAAGTTCGGCTACGGCCTCGGCGACACGGCGAGCAACTTCGTCTGGGCGCTGATGATGAACTTCATTATGTACTTCTACACCGACATCTTCGGGATCACGGCCGCGGCGGCGGGCACGATGCTGCTGTTCGCCCGCTCCACCGACGGCTTCTTCGACTTCTTCGTCGGCGCGGTGGCCGACCGCACGCAGACCCGCTGGGGCCGGTTCCGCCCCTGGCTCGTCTGGCTGTGCGTGCCGCTGGGGATCGTGTTCGTGCTCTGCTTCACCACGCCCGACCTGTCGGCGGGCCGGAAGCTCGCCTGGGCCTGGGTGACCTACAACCTGCTGATGCTCACCTACTCGGCGATCAACATTCCCTACGGCGCGCTCTCCGGCGTGATGACCGACGACCCGCACGAGCGGACGAGCCTCAATGCCTACCGCATGGCCCTGGCCCAGGTCGGCGGCATCGTCGCCAACACGAGCTTCCTGGGCCTCGTCACCAGCCTCGGGGCGGGCGACCCCCGCCGCGGCGCGCAGACGACGGTGCTGCTGTTCGCCGCGGCCGCGGTGGTGCTGTTCCTGATCTGCTTCGCCACGACCCGGGAGCGGATCCACCCGCCGGCGGCCCAGCGGACGAGCCTGCTCGACGACCTCAAGACCCTGCTCGCCAACCGCCACTGGCTGATGATGTTCCTCGTGGGGCTCGTGAACATCACGCTCGCGGTCGTCCGGGGGTCGGCGGGAATCTACTACCTCAAGAGCTACCTGGAGTGGGGCGACCGGATGATCGGCCTCTACTTCCTGGTCGGCGGACTGGCGATGATCGCGGGGGCCATGGCGACGCCATTCGTGGTCGGGCTCCTGGGCCGGAAGGGGGCCTTCATCATCAGCCTGGCGGTGGTCGCCCTGACGGCGATCCCGTTCTACTTCCTGCTGCCGGGACAGACGGCCGGCGTGTTCACCTTCCACGTGCTGGGCATGCTCGCGGCGGGCGTGAATGCCACGCTCTACTGGACCCTGGTGGCCGACACGGCCGACTACGCGGAATGGAAGTTCGACGTGCGGACGACGGGGATCGTGTTCTCGGCCACGACCTGCGCCCAGAAGGCGGGCATGGGCATCGGCGCCGCCTGTGCCGGATTCCTGCTCGACCACTACGGCTACAAGCCCAACGTCGACCTCTCCGATTCCGCCCGCCACGGCATCCTGCTGATGATGAGCCTGATCCCCGCAGTCGGCCTGCTCGCCCTGGCGGGGGCCTTCTGCGGCTACGGCCTCACCGAGGGCGTGTGCCGGACGATGCGGGAGGACCTTGCCGCCCGCCGGCTCGCCCGCTGACCATCCGGCGAACCCACCCATGCCGTGCCACGGCGGCAACGCAGCGTAGACTCGAATCATGAGTCGGCCTGAAGATCACCTGTGGGCCCGGGAGACCGTCGGCATGGCGGCGGCCCTCTGGGCAGCCGTGGCAGGCCTGGCCTGCGGCCTGCGCGGTGATCCGGCGCGTGCCGCGGCCTCCGACTATCCCCACATCGCCTGGCAGGACGAGTTCGACGGCCCGGCGCTCGAGCCGGCCCGCTGGACCCACGACATCGGCACGGGCTCGCAGTACGGGCTCACCGGCTGGGGCAACAACGAGCTGCAGTACTACACGGACCGGAGCCAGAACCTGACCGTCAGCGGGGGCCTGCTCCAGATCACGGCCAGGTCGGAGTCGTACGGCGGCAAGTCCTACACGTCGGCCCGGATCAAGACCCAGGACAGGTTCAGCCAGGCCGGCGGGCGGTTTGAAATCCGCGCCGCCCTGCCGACCGGCCAGGGATTCTGGCCGGCCCTGTGGATGATGCCGGCCAGCGACGTGTACGGCGGCTGGGCCGCCTCCGGCGAGATCGACATCATGGAGGCCAAGGGCCAGCAACCTGACCGGATCCAGGGCACGATTCATTACGGCGGGGCCTGGCCGAACAACACGTCGACCGCCGCGACCCGCGTGCTGCCGCCGGGTCAGACGATCGCCTCGTTCCACACCTACTCGCTGGAGTGGGACATCGGCAGCTCGTCGGCCCTCCGCTGGTACGTGGACGACGTGCTCTATGCCACGCGGACGTCCTGGTGGAGTGCGGGCGGCTCGTACCCCGCCCCGTTCGACAAGCCCTTCTATCTGCTCGTCAACCTGGCCGTCGGCGGCAACTACGTGGGCAGCCCCAACGGCAGCACCGTGTTCCCGGCGACCATGCAGGTCGATTACGTCCGGGCCTATACGGCCGCATTGCCGGCGATCACGCTCGCCGCCCCGGCCGGCACGCGGACGCAGGCGACCGTCGGCAATCCGGCGATCAAGGCGGCGGCAACGGTCACCAAGACCGGTACGGGAACCCTGCAACTCACGTCGTCGAATGCCTACACCGGGCCCACGTTCGTGCAGGCCGGCCGGCTCGAACTGGCCCACGCGGCCGCCGCGGCGGGAAGCGCCGTGAGGGTGGCGGCGGGATCCACGCTCGCGGTGGCCGGCTCGCTCGACACCACGATCGGCGGGCTCTCCATCGACGCGGGGGGCAGGGTGGACCTGGGCGCGGGCCGCCTGACCGTCGCCTCCGGCATGTCGGCAGCCACGGCGGTCTCGGCGCTCGTCGCCGCCCGTGGAACGGGCGGCTGGAACGGCTCCGCCGGCATCGGCTCGTCGGTGGTCGCGGCGGCGGCCGCCGCCGGTGAGTCGCGGGCCATCGGCTGGAGCGACGCCGGCAACGGCTCCCTGCGCTTCGTCCCGACGGCCCCCGGCGACGCCACGCTCGACGGCATGATCGACATCCTCGACGTCGCCGAGGTGGTCGCCGCCGGAAAGTTCAACTCCTCACTGGCTGCCACCTGGAGCGAGGGAGACTTCAACTACGACGGGCTCGTCGACATCCTCGACGTCGCCGATTTGGCCACGACCGGCCTCTACGGGGCGGGCGCCTTCGCCGTCTCCGGAACCGTCGCCGCAGTGCCCGAACCGGCTGCTGCCTGCCTCGTCGCCGCGGCGCTCACGGCGGCGCTGCCGCTGGTCAGGTCGGGCCGCCGGCCGCCGCCGGCCGCGGGGCGAACCACGGGTAGATCGCCGGGATCACGAAGGCGGTCAGCAGCGTGCTCGTGACGATGCCGCCGATCACCACGGTGGCGAGGGGCCGCTGGATTTCGGCGCCGGCCGACGTGGCCAGCGCCATCGGGAGGAAGCCGAGGCTCGCCACGAGGGCCGTCATCAGCACCGGCCGGATCCGCACGTCGGCCGTGACGAGGGCCGCCTCCCGCGGCGCCAGCCCCCCTCGCGGGCGTGCTCAACGCCGGCCACCCACACCAGGCCGTTGAGCACGGCGACGCCGAACAGGGCGACGAATCCCACGCCCGCGGCGATCGAGAAGGGCATGCCCCGCAGCGCCAGCGCGGCGATGCCCCCCGAGGTGGCCACGGGAACCGCGCAGAAGATCAGGGCCGCCAGCCGCAGCGACTTGAAGCTCGTGTAGAGCAGCAGCGCGATCAGGCCGAGCACGGCCGGCGTGATCAGGAGCAGTCGGCGGCTGGCGCTGAGCAGGTTCTCGAAGTCGCCCCCCCACTCGATCGCGTATCCGGCCGGCAGCTTCACCTCGGCCGCGATCCGCCGCTGGGCCTCGGCCACGAAACTGGCCACGTCGCGGCCGCGGACGTTGGCCGACACGAACGTCCGCCGCGTGTTCTCGTGCTCGATCGACGGCGGGCTCTCCTCGATCCGGATGTCGGCGAGTTCGCCCAGCGGCACCGGCCGGCCCCCGGTGGCCTCGACCGGAATCTGCGGCACCAGGTCCTCGTCCTCCCGCCAGGCCTGTGGAAACTTGACCATCAGCGGGTAGCGGGGCCGGCCCTCGTAGATCACGCCCATCTGGATGCCCCCCATCGCCGACACGGTCTGCATCACGTCGATCCCGTGCCGGGCGAGCTGGTCCTGGCGGGCGTCGATCCGCAGCGTCGGCACGTTGGCCTGCCAGTCGGCCCGGACGTCGGCGGCGCCCGGAATGTCGCGGAGCACGCCCTCGATCCGCTTGCCGAGATTTCCGAGCGTGTCGAGGTCGTCGCCGTAGACCAGGACCGCGACGTCGGCCTTGACGCCGGCGACGAGCTCGTCGACCCGCATCTCGATGGGCTGGCTGAAGCCGAAGGTGGCCCCCGGCACCGCCGCCGAGAGCGCCGCCGACATCCGCTCGACGAGGTCGTCGCGGGTCACGTTCGCCGGCCAGGACCGGCGCGGCTCGATCATCACCCAGACGTCGGTCTGCTGCACACCCATGATGTCGTTAACGAACTCGGGACGGCCCGTCTTGCAGAACACCGTGCGCACCTCCGGGAATCCGCCGAGCACCTCCTCGATCCTCGTGGTCAAGGGAATCGAGTCCTCGAGCGTCGCGCTCGGCAGGCGATTGACCTCCACCAGCAGGTCCCCCTCGTCGAGCCGCGGCATGAACTCGGCCCCGAGCCGCAGGGCGACCGGCACGCTGGCCGCCACGAGCATCGCGGCCGCCAGCGTGATCACGACCGGATGGCCCACCGCGAGCCTCGCCAGCGGCCGGTAGAGCCGGTGAAACACCCGCATCACCAGCGGCTCGTGCTCCTCCTCGCGGGACAGCACCGTGGCCGCGAGCACCGGCATCAGCGTCAGTGAGATCACCAGCGACCCGAGCAGGGCGAACAGCACGGTCAGCGCCATCGGCCGGAACAGCTTTCCCTCCGTCCCCTCCAGGAACAGGATCGGCAGGTAGACGATCGCGATGATCAGTTCGCCGAACATCGTCGGCCCGCGGACCTCGATGGCGGCGTCGCGGACGACGTCGAGCTTCGACGCCGTCGGCGGGGCCAGGCCGAGCCTCCGGACGCAGTTCTCGACCATGATCACGGAGCTGTCGACGACCAGGCCGAAGTCGATCGCCCCGAGGCTCATCAGGCTCGCCGGGATGCCCGCCAGCCACGTCAGGTTGGCGGCGAACAGCATCGAGAGGGGAATCGCCAGCGAGACGACCAGCCCGGCCCGCACGTTGCCCAGGAGCACGAGCAGGACGGCGATCACGAGCAGCCCCCCCTCGGCGAGATTGTGGAGCACGGTGTCGAGGGTGCGGGCGATCAGGTCGGAGCGGTCGTAGAGCACCTCGAGCGGCACGTCCGGCGGGAGCGACCTGCGGACCTCCTCGAGCTTCTCCTTCGCGGCGGTCACGACGCGGCGGCTGTTCTCGCCCCGGATCATCATCACCATGCCGGTCACGGCCTCGCCGCGGCCGTCGCGGGTGGCGGCCCCCTGCCGCGTCAGCGGGCCGATTTGCACGGTGCCGACGTCGCGGATCAGGATCGGAACGCCTCCCGCCGGGCTGCGGATGATCACCCGTTCGATGTCGTCGGTCCCGCGGAGCAGCGACTCCCCGCGGATGAACCGCTGCTCGCCGTTCTTGACGACGTAGCCCCCGCCCGTGCTCGTGTTGTTGCGATCGAGGGCGGCCAGAATCTCACCGAGCGAGATCCCGTGGGACGACATCCGATCAGGGTCGACCTGCACCTCGTAGCTCTTGGCGTAGCCGCCGTGGCTGTTGATGTCGGTCACGCCGGGAACGGTTCGCATCATCGGCGCCACGTCCCACTCGAGGATGCTCCGCAGGTCCATCAGGTTCCGCTGCGGTCCCTTGAGCTCGAACTGGAGGATTTCCCCGAGGGCCGTCGAGAGCGTGCCCAGCTGCGGGTCTGCGTCGGGCAGCGAGATGCCGCCGCGGGCCGCCGGCAGCCGTTCGGCCACGAGCTGCCGGGCCCGCATGATGTCGGTGCCCTCGGTGAACACGATCGTCACCAGCGAGATGCCCAGCCGCGACACGCTCCGCAGTTCCTCGACATCCGGCAGGCCGCTCATCGCGGTCTCCACCGGGTAGGTGATCAACCGCTCCACCTCCAGCGGCGGCAGGGTGCCGGCCTCGGTCACCACCTGCACCTGCACGTTGACGAGATCCGGCACGGCATCGACCGGGATCTGCGTGGCGGCGAACATGCCCCCGAGGGCCAGGAGCACGAACAGCGCGATCACGAGCGCCCGGTTCGCCAGCGACCACTCGATCACGCCTGACAGCACGCCGCATCCTCCGCACCGGGGCCGCTCGAACCGTCGCCGTCAGCCCTCGTCCTCGAGCAGCAGTTCGCTCTTCAGGAGGAAGGCGCCTCGGGCCACGACCTCGCGGCCCGTCTCGAGCCCGCGGGTGACTTCGATGAAGTCGTCGTTCTCGATTCCGGTGGCCACGTCGACGCGGCGGAAGCCCCCGTCGGCCGGCACGAACACGAACGCCTTGCCCTCGTGCCGCATCACGGCGGCGGCGGGCACGGCCACGGCGTCCCGCGGCTCCCCCTGGGGCAGCTCCACCCAGACGAACATCCCGGGTTTGTAGTGGGCGTCGTCGTTCTCGAGTTCGGCGACGATCGGCACGCTGCGGCTGGTGGCGTCGACGGTGCCGGCGATGTGGTTGATCCGTGCGGCCGCCTGGTGCTCCTCGGACCCCGGCACCACGACCCGCACCTCCTGCCCTTCGGCCACGTCGAGCGTCGTCCATTGCTTCTCGTGAATCTGGGCCCGCACCCAGAGCCGGGCCGTGTCGGCGACCACGAACATCCGATCGCCCCCCTTCACCCGCTCACCGCGGCTCACGAACACCTCCTCGACCACGCCCGAGATCGGCGTCCGCAGCGCGATCACGCTGAGGGCGTCGGCGGGCGGCGGAGCGTCGTCGCCGGCGGCGGGCGCGTCGGCCTCGCTCTCGAGCCGGCTGCCCACCAGGGTCCGCAGATTCTCCCGCGAGACCTGCAGGAGCCGCTCCGCCTGGTCGAGCGCCGCCTTGGCCTTGTCGCGGTCCTGACGCGTGTCGAAGGTGGCACGCTCGCACGCCGCCGCGAAGGTCGCCCGCGCGACCTCCAGGTTGCTGGTCCGTTCCTCGATGATCCTGCCGGAGAGCACCCCCTCCGCCCCAGGGCAATCGCATCTTCTGAGAGCGGCACAAGTATTGCGGTGAGTCGTCGAAAGGCAAGCGGGCGGCGGTGGCCGCACGCCACCTGGCCTTTGTCATGGAGGACGACTTGTGATTGTTACAACGACG
>VGYR01000121.1 GCA_016872925.1 Planctomycetota bacterium | reverse complement strand
CAGGAACATCGAAGCACTCCGCAGATCGGATACTTCGAAGATCGCAAAGTCGAAAGTGAAAACTCAAGGGCAAGGTCTTCACTACACGGCCGTTCGCCGAACCGCGCGTTGTCGCGTCAGCACTTACGATCGACGGACCGCCCAAAAATCCGAAAAACGGCTCCGAAGTGCGTAACTTGGGGTAACGCCAGGAAGCGTAACCGCGTGAGCGGTACGGCTGCACCACGCCGGTCTCAGCCGCACGCCCCCATCGCTCACGCGCCGGCGGCTTGCTGCAGCAGATGTCCGCCACCGGGATGGGCAGCACGAAGCCGCGACGCCTATGCTCTCCGCGATGAGCACCTGCCGCTGCCCGATCTGCTCGGGCGACACCCACGAGATCCGCGCCAAACTCGTCTGCCGGCAGTGCGGCGCGATCCTCGAGACCTGCTGCGAGGGGGGCCCGATGGGGTCCGCCTCCCCCGAGGCGGCCGCGCCACCCTCACGACCGGAACCACCGGAAAACTCTCGCCCCGAGTGAGTTTTCGGGTCGGGAAAGATCGATCTGGTGAGGGGAGTTTGCCGGCAGCGCAAACCGGGCTGATCGCGGTGTCCCTGCGTAGCGGGACCCCCTGACGGCCCGGAATGCCGGCAGGCCGTCCCGCCTCGTCCGTCTGGCAGCGCCACCACTGGGGGTGACGCCTTCTTGCGAGCGTGCGGGACATCGGTTTCGCGAAACGTGTGTTTTCCTTTTCCCCTCTGGAGGTTTCTGTGAAGAAGCGTCTGACTTTCAGTTTCCTGCCCTGGGCCGCCGCGGCCGGTGCGTGCGTGGGCGGTTTCGCCCGCGGCGCCGATGCGGTGCCCGCCGCCCCGACGCCGGCTGACGCGTCGGTTCTCGCGACCGACGCGGCCCCGGCCGCCGAGGCGGCCGTCGCCGACGCCACGGCTGCCGATGCCGGTGCGTGCATGAAGACGGTGAAGCGCTGGGTCGTCGTTCCGGAGATTCGGAACGTCGAGGCGACCGAGTGGACCACGGAGGTCCGCCAGCGGTCGTTCGAGGTGAAGAAGCGGGTTCCGCGGATCGAGGAGAAGACGCGGACCTACACCGTGATGGTGCCCGAGCACCGGACGAAGACGGTCAACTACACCGTCAACGTCAACGTGCCCGAGACCCGGACGGTGGAGTACAAGGTGAACGTCCCCTACACCGAGCAGGTCGAGCAGTCCTACACGGTGATGGTCCCGGTCAAGGAGGAGAAGACCGCGACCTACAAGGTGAACGTTCCCTACACGGAGGAGCGGACCGCCACCTACAAGGTGAACGTGCCCTACACCGAGCAGGTCGAGCAGACCTACACGGTCCGGGTGCCCTACACCGAGGAGATGACGGGCTCCCGGACGGTTTCGCGTCGCGTGCCGGTCAAGGGCACGAAGACGGTGACCTGCCGCGGCGGCCACTGGGTGACCGAGGCGAAGGAGATTTCGGCGAACGGCAAGTATGACGCCGCCGGCAATCCCTGCTGCCCGAAGGTCGTCTGCTGCCGCAAGTGGGTCCCCACGTGCGAGACCAAGGAGATCGAGGTCACCACGTGGAAGACCGAGTGCGAGCAGGTGCCCTTCACCCACTGCGTGAAGAAGTTCCGCTGCGAGGAGCGGTCGCGGACGGTGTGCGTGCACAAGACCCGCTGCGAGGAGCGGACGCGGACCTACTGCGTGAAGCTCTCCCGCTGCGAGGAGCGGACCCGCAGCTACTGCGTCACGAAGATGGTTCCCGAGACCCGCACCAAGACGGTGTGCGTCAACCGGAGCCGTTGTGAGACTCGCACCCGCGAGATCACGGTGAACAAGTGCGTCCCCGAGACGCGGACCCGTGAGGTCAACTACACGGTCAACGTGCCCGTGCAGAAGACCCAGACCTACAGCGTGTGCTCCAGCGACGTGGTCTCGGAAACGAAGACCGAGTCGTACGTCGTCCGCGTGCCCACCAAGGTCACCAAGCAGGTCTGCGTGAAGGTGAAGAAGTGCGTCGAGGAGCAGGTTCCGGCCGATGACGCCGGCAGCTGCGGCAATGGCGGCGGCAACGGCGGCGCCGGTGCCGGCTGCGGCAAGAAGGGCGGCCTCCTCGGCTGCAAGAAGGGCTGCTGATCCTTCGCCGGCGGGCTTCCGCCGGACGCCTTCGAGCGATTGTGCGGCGGGTCGGGCGAACAGGGTCGCCCGGCCCGCCGCTTTCGTTGCGCCGGGAATGCTCCGCCGGCGGCGGGGCACGGCCTGGCTGCTCCGCGGACTGCCGCTCCGGATCGCCGCAAGACGTCTACACTGTCGACGTCATCCCGGGAGGCCGCTGCCCCGCCATGAATCACTGGCTGATCAAGAGCGAACCCGGGGTCTTCTCCATCGGCGACCTCGCCTCGGCACGGAACCAGACGACGCCCTGGGAAGGGGTGCGGAACTACCAGGCCCGGAACTTCCTGCGCGCCATGACCCGCGGCGACCTCGCTTTGTTCTACCACTCCAATGCCACGCCGTCGGCCGTGGCCGGGATCGTGGAGGTCGTCCGGCCGGCGTATCCGGATCCGACGGCCTGGGATCCGGGGAGCGAGTACCACGACCCCAAGGCTTCTCCCGCGAATCCGCTCTGGTCGATGGTCGACGTGAAGCTCGTGGAGGCGTTTCCGCGCGAGATTCCGCTGGAGGAACTCCGCGGGATCCCGGCCCTGAAGACCATGGAGCTGCTGCGGCGGGGCAGCCGGCTGTCGGTGCAGCCCGTCACGGCGGCCCAGTTTCGCCTGATCCGCACGCTCGCCTCCGGTCGGCCCGCCAAGCGGTCATAATGCCAGCATGCCCTGCCGCATCGAGGCCGCGCCGCCGGCGAAAGCTCCGCGTTCCTGCGGCCCGTTGTCCGCTCCGCTGGCCTGGATCGCCGACGCCCTCGAGCGGCTCTCCCGGGCCGGGCTCGAACGTCCGCTGCGGGTTCGCGACGGTCGCCAGGGGGGCGTGGTCGGGCTCAACGGCCGGCAGCTTTTCAACGCAGGCTCCAACGACTATCTCGGCTACGCCGGCGACGTGCGGCTCACCAAGGCGGCATCGAAGGCCGCATGTGCGGAAGGGTTCGGTGCCGGGGCCAGTCCGCTGATCAGCGGCCACTCGCGGAGCCACGACCTGCTGGAGCGGGCCGTCGCCGGGCTGCTCGACGTGCCGGCCGCGGTGACGTTCGCCAGCGGATTCGCGGCCAACTCCGCCACGATCGCGGCCCTGGTCGGTCAGGATGATCGGATCTACAGCGACGAGCGGAATCATGCCAGCATCATCGACGGCTGTCGGTTGTCGCGGGCGCAGGTGCACGTCTATCCCCATCGCGACGTCACTGCCCTCGACACGCTGCTCGCCGCCGCTCCAGCCGCAGGACGCCGGCTGGTCGTGACCGACACGCTGTTCTCGATGGACGGCACGATCACGCCCCTGGCCGACATCGCCGAGGTGGCCAGCCGCCATGCGGCGATGCTCATGGTCGACGAGGCCCACGCCACGGGGGTGTTCGGCCCGCGGGGCAGCGGCCTCGTCGAGGAAGCGGGCTGCGCCGACGGCGTGCACGTCCGCACCGGCACGCTCTCCAAGGCCCTCGGTGCAGCCGGCGGCTTCGTGGCCGGCCACGACGATCTGATCCGCTGGCTCCGCCATGCCGCCCGGGGCTGGCTCTTCTCCACCGCCCCTCCGCCCGCGGTCGCCGCCGCGGCGACGCGGGCGATCGGTCTGGTCGGGGAGGAGCCGTCGCGCCGCGACGACCTCCGCCACCGTGCCGATGCCTTCCGGGCCCGGCTCACGTCCGCCGGTCTCGATCTCGGTGGAGCCGCGGGACAGATCGTGCCCGTCGTCGCAGGCCCCGCCGCGGCGGCCGTCGCCCTGTCGGCCCGGCTCGCCGACGCCGGATTCTTCGTGCCGGCGATCAGGCCACCGAGCGTGCCACAGGGGAGGAGCCTCGTGCGGGCGAGCCTCTCGTGGCTGCACACCGAATCCGACCTCGAGCGACTCGCCGATGCCATCGTCACCTGCCTCCGCTGAACGCCTGCCGTGGTGCGTGGTCGGGGCCGGGCCGTCGGGCCTGGCGGCCCTGAAGCGGCTGCGGGAGGTCGGCATCCCCGCCGAATGCCTGGAGCGCGAGGGGGGCATCGGCGGCAACTGGCGTTTCGGCTCGGGCACGTCCCGCGTGTTCGCCTCGACCAGGCTGATCAGCTCGAAGTCGCTGACCGCCATCGGCGACTTTCCGATGCCCCGCGAGTTTCCCCCGTATCCCGACCATCGGCAGTGCCTCGAATACCTGGAGGCCTACGCTCGCACGTTCGAGCTCGTGCCGCACGTCTGCTTGGGGACGGCGGTGGAGAGGGTCGAACCGCTCGGCGATCCCGGCACCGGCTGGGAGGTGCACGTCGCCGCCGCGCCGCCGCGCCGCTACGCCGGCGTCGTCATCGCCAGCGGCCACAACCACGTGCCTCGTTGGCCCGGCATTCCGGGCACGTTCACCGGCACGATCATGCACGCCGCGGACTACAAGTCCCCCCTCCTTCCAGTGCCCCTCGCGGGCCGCCGGGTGCTCGTGATCGGAGGGGGCAACTCCGGCTGCGACATCGCGGTCGAGTCCGCGCGGCATGCGGCGGCGACGACGCTCTCCACCCGTCGCGGCTACTTCGTCGTGCCCAGGATGGTGTTCGGGCGTCCCGCGGACCTGCGTGCCGAGCGACTCCTGCGCATGAACGCACCGGTGTGGCTGAGAAGGCTCGCAGGCCTGCGGCTGATTGACCGCACGGTCGGCCTGCCCTGGCGGCACGGCCTGCCGCGCCCCGATCACCGGCTCTTCGAGACCCATCCGGTCATCAACTCCGATCTGCTCGGCCTCGTCGACGCCGGGCGCATCCGACCCGCGGGTGATGTCGCCGCCTTCGCAGGGCGCGAGGTCGTGTTTCGCGACGGCCGACGCGAGGCCTTCGACGTGGTGATCTGTGCCACGGGCTACCAGATCGCCCATCCCTTCATCGACGCCCGCCTCCTGGGCAGCTCGTCGGCCAGCGGCATACCCGACCTGTTCCTGCACCTGCTGACGCGCGACCGGAACGATCTGGCGGTCGTCGGGCTGATCCAGCCCGACAGCGGCCAGTGGGGTATCACCGACCTCCAGGCGGCCGTCGTCGCCCGCATGGCCCTGGCCGTCCGAACGGCACCGCGTGCCACGGCCTGGCTCTATCGGATACGCCGGCGTCCCGAGCCACGGCCGCCGATCACCTACATCGACTCCCCCCGCCACGCACTGGAAGTCGAGCACTTCTCCTACCAGCGCCGGCTCCGCCACGTGATCGCCGGCCTGGATCGCCGCCTCCGGCGCTACGGGGGCGAGGTCCCCCCGGAACATTCACGAACGCCGGCGGGCTCCCCGGCCCTTCCTCCCGCCATTGGATGACGGGAGCAGGACCTCTGCCCTCTGCGGCACAGCTGTCGTTCCGTTGACTTCGAAAGTGGTCGCGACCGTCCGGCGGCAGCTCGCCCGATGGTCGCCGCGGGCCAGAGCGCGCGTCAGCCACAGGGCCGATTCGAGGCCGAGCGCCGAGGCGTCCTGGATGACGGCCGTCAGCCTGGGCCAGACGTGCATCCGCACGTCGCTGTCGTCCACGCCGACCACCGACAGGTCGCGAGGCACGACGATCCCTCGTTCCTGGGCCCGCCGCATGATGCCGATGGCCGTCATCGGATTGGTCGCGAAGATGGCCGTGGCCGGATCTCTCAAGCCGGTCAAGGAGTCGAGAGCCTGCTCACCTGACGAGAGGCCCGCGACGATCTCCATCACGAGGGCATGGTCGAGCGGGATTCCCGCGGCAGCCAGGGCATCCTCGTACGCGCGCCGCCGGTCCGCGTGATCGGTGTCGGCGACGTTGTGGACTGCCAGCCCGATCCGCTGGTGCCCGAGGCCGATCAGGTGCTCAACGGCGCGGCGACTGCTCGGATAGGAATCGGAGCGAATGTAGTTGACCTTGGGATCGTCGAACTCCGCGGCCACCACGATACTCGGAAACCCTTCCTCGGCGATGGCGGAAATCATCTCGCGATTGTTGCGGAAGCACCTCATGATCACGCCGCGGATGCCCTTGCGGAGGAAGAACTGCGTGAAGGTTTCCGTGAACAGCTTGTCGCGGCGGATGCTGAGCAGCTTCACGTCGAAGCCGTGTTCCTCCAGACCGCGCATGATGCCGTTCAACAGGGCTGGCTCGAAGGCACCGTATTCGGACCTGATGGGCTCATCCGGGTAGGCGAGGGCGACGACATTGGTGATCCGTCTGCCGATCCTGGGCACATAACCCAGTTCGTTGATGCACACGAGCACCCGCTCACGGGTCGCCTCGTCGACATCGGGATGATTGTTGAGCACCCGTGACACCGTGGCGGGTGAAACCTTCGACCGCGACGCGATTGCCCTGACGCTCGCCAACGGAGTTACCCTGCCGATTCCAAAGATCGAGTCACCAACAGGTCCTCCCGCCGTTGACTGCAATCGTCTGCCCGGTCACGAAGCCCGCCTCGTTGCTGGCGAGATAAACCGCCGCCCAGCCGACCTCTTCCGGCCGGCCCCAGCGACCCATCGGCACGGTGGCACGGTAGGCTTCCTTGTCGGCCTGCGGGTCGTTCGCGTGACGTTCCACCGGGATCCAGCCCGGGGCGATCATGTTGACGGTGATGCCGAACGGCGCGAGTTCATGGCACATGCTCCGCGACCAGCCAGTCTGTCCGCCCTTGGCTGCGACGTAGGCCGAGAACGGGGCGACGCCCAGGTGGAACACCTCGCTCGTCACGTTGATCAGCCGACCGTGCTGCCGCGCCTTCATGCCAGGAAGCGCCCGGCGGGCAAGCAGGTATGGGCTCTTCACGAAAAAGTCGAGCATGCGTTGGCAGAAGTCCCAGTCGTACTCCTCGATGGTCTTCAGCGGTTGGGCCGGCGTGGCATTGATGACGACGATATCGACGTGCCCAAGTTCGGCTTCTATCGCGGAGAACATGGTGTCGATCTCCGCCTCATGCGTCACGTCGGCCCTGAACAGTTCGGCCGCTGCGCCGGTCGCCCGGATCTCGGCCAGCGCGGCCTCGGCCCGTCTGGAATCGTGAGCGTAGTTGACGGCAACCTTGGCGCCGGCGCGGCCCAGGCAGATCGCCGTGGCCTTGCCGAGTCCTGTGGATGATCCGGTGACGAGCGCGACGCGGCCTTCCAGACTAAAGCAACTCGGACGAGCGGCGGACATGGCCGTGATCCTGAAAAACTGGTGAAGCGAGTCTCAAACGTCCGATTCGGAGACGATACTATAGAATCGAAGAGATCGGCTTCTCCGTCCGCGTCGGCCGGCGAGACCAAATCGCCTCCTGTCAGGATACCGCGTCGTGGTGGTCCTTCGCACGCTGCTGAAGCTTTCGCGATCGCCCGGCGGATGGGTGGTGATCCTGACCGTGATCCTCGGCGTCGCAGAAGCGGCGGATGTCGACTTCTCCCGGGATGTCCAACCGCTTCTCGCCAAACGGTGTTTCGCCTGCCACGGCCCGGACGTGCAGGAGGGGGGCCTGCGGCTCGACGACCAGGGGGCAAGTCGGGCCGAACTGGAGAGTGGATCCCGGGCGGTCATCCCCGGCGACGTTGCGGGGAGCGAACTCCTTGCTCGGATCACGTCCACCGAACCCGACCTGCAAATGCCCCCCGAGGGCTCACGACTTTCTGCCGTACAGATCGACATCCTCCGCACCTGGATCTCCCAGGGAGCCAACTACCGTGAACATTGGGCGTTTCGTCCGGTCGAGAGGCCCGAAATCCCGGAAGTCCCCGAAACCGCCGGCCCGATCGACCGGCTCATCCGACGTGGACTCGATCGGCGAGGTCTGCCACAGCCGATGATCGCGGATCGGCGCACCCTTCTGCGTAGAGCCACATTCGGCGTCACTGGCCTGCCGCCAACCTCAGGCGAACTGGCGGATTTTGCTGCCGACACCTCCCCATCGGCGTGGGAAAAGGCGGTGGATCGACTGCTGGCGTCCCCTCACTACGGAGAGCACTGGGCGCGTCATTGGCTCGACCTCGTCCGCTACGCCGACACCAACTCTTTCGAGCGTGATGGCGACAAGCCCAATGCTTGGCGGTATCGGGATTACGTCATCCGTTCGTTCAACGACGACAAACCCTTCGACCGATTCGTCATCGAGCAACTCGCAGGCGACGAGTTGCCGAATCCGGGCCCGGATGACCTGATCGCCACCGGCTACTATCGCCTTGGGATCTGGGACGACGAGCCGGCCGATGCGATCCAGTCTCGGTACGACGGGCTCGACGACATCGTGTCGACGACCGGTCAGGTTTTTCTCGGACTGACGATCGGCTGCGCGCGATGCCACGACCACAAGATCGATCCGGTGCCGCAGCGTGACTACTACGGCATCCTGGCATTCTTTCACAACGTCACGCCCATGGGAGACAGGCGGATGGATCCCGCCTTCATCGAGCGACCGCTGCCCAAGGCAGGAGAATCGCAGGCCGAGGCGGAGCACCGCGTCGAACAGCTCAAGCGGTTGCGGGCGGAGGCCGAAGGAGAAGTCTCCGCGATCCAGAAGCGGATTGCAG
Source organism: Planctomycetota bacterium (assembly GCA_016872925.1). Taxonomy (GTDB): domain Bacteria; phylum Planctomycetota; class Planctomycetia; order Pirellulales; family UBA1268; genus QWPN01. The sequence goes on along the minus strand of VGYR01000121.1, from coordinate 3,790 downwards.
ACCATGGCGACCAAGCCCTTGACGAGCTGGCCCGCAAGGATCTTGCTGCCTGGCAGGAACGGCTCGCCAAGCTCGATACGGAACGAACCGCGATCGACAAGGCCCTGGTCGTCAGCGAGTACGGGCCCACGGCGCCTGAAACGTTCGTCTTCCCGCGGGGCAATCCGCACGCCGAAGCGAAGCCTGACAGCCGGGTCGAGCCCTCGTTCCCAGCCGTATTCAAGGCGCCGGCACCGGCGATCCGCCCCGCTGCGAACGGCCGGTCCAGTGGCCGCCGCATGGCCCTGGCCCGCTGGATCGCTGCGGCGGAAAACCCGCTCACCGCCCGGGTGATCGCCAATCGGGTATGGCAGCACCACTTCGGCCGTGGGATCGTGAGAAGCGCGAGCAACTTCGGTCTGATGGGCGACCCGCCGACCCACCCGGAGCTCCTCGACTGGCTCGCGAGTGAACTCGTTGCCGGAGGCTGGCGGCTCAAGCGGCTGCACAAGTCGATCCTGATGTCGGATGCCTACCGCGCTTCGAGCATCGGCACATCGGTGGCCCTGACGAGAGATCCGCTCAACGACTCGTTCTGGAGGTTCGATATGCGGCGCTTGGCCGCCGAGGAGCTTCGCGACTCGATCCATGTCGCCAGCGGCGAGCTCAACCAACGGATGTTTGGGCCGGGGGTCTATCCGGCGATTCCACGGGCCGTGATGGCAGGACAGTCGGTACCGGGAAAGGGTTGGGGATCGTCGCTGCCCGAGGAGCAGGCTCGCCGGAGCGTCTACGCCCACGTCAAGCGGTCCCTCATCACGCCGATCCTGGCGGACTTCGACCTGGCCGACACCGATACCTCGTGCCCGGTGCGTTTCGTGACCACGCAGCCGACTCAGGCCCTGGGCATGATGAATGGTGAGTTCCTCCAACAACGGGCGAAAGTCTTCGCGGAACGGGTTCGACGCGAGGTCGGCGCGGCGGGCCCCCAGCCCACCGTCACCGCCGACGACGACACCGCGGCACTCGTCCGCAGAGCGGTGGAAATCGCCCTTGTGCGGCCAGCCGGTGACGATGAGGTAACCCGGGGTGTGGCCCTCGTCGACAGACTCGAAGGCATGGATGGCGTGGCGCCGAGCCGGGCCTTCGAACTCTACTGCCTGATGGTCCTGAACCTGAATGAGTTTTGCTACCTGGACTGACTCCTTGGAGATCGTCTCAATGTTCGGAGAGTTGCACCGTCCCGCGAGCCAGTTCTGCCGCCGGACCCGTCGGGAATTCTTCTGGGAGGCGGGCGCGTCGTTCACCGGACTGGCGCTCGCGGGACTCCTCGATCACGGGTTTCTCGTCCGGCAGACCCGCGCGGCCGACGGCACGCCGTTCCAAAACCCGCTCGCTGCGAAGCCCCCGATGTTCGCCCCAAAAGCCAAGAGCGTGATCTTCCTGTTCATGTATGGCGGCCCGAGCCACGTCGACACCTTCGACTACAAGCCGGCCCTCTATCCGCTCGACGGCAAGACGATCCCGGTCAAGACCAAGGGCCGTGGTGGCGAGCGGAGCGAGGGGCGCGTGGTCGGGCCAAAATGGAATTTCAAGCAGTACGGCGAGTGTGGCAAGTGGGTGAGCGATCTGTTCCCAAACATGGCCCGCCACGTCGACGACATCGCCTTCATCCACTCGATGACGGCCGACTCACCGATCCATGGCTCGGCGATGCTGCAGATGAATTCGGGCAAGATCCAGTCGGGCGCCCCCTGCCTCGGCTCCTGGGTCAACTACGGCCTCGGGAGCGAGAACGAGAACCTCCCTGGATTCGTCGTGATGCTCGATCCGACGGGTGGGCCGATCTCCGGGGCCAAGAACTGGTCGAGTGGGTTCATGCCGGCCACCTTCCAGGGAACGCTTTTGCGGAGCAAAGGCGCTCCGATCCTCGACCTTGCGCCCCCCGACGACATGCCGCTCGAGGCGCAGCGGCAGGTGCTCGATGCTCTTCGGGAGGCCAACACGGCCCACCAACTCGCCCGCGGTGACAACACCGAACTCGCCGCCCGGATCGCCTCGTACGAGCTCGCCTGGAAGATGCAGGAACATGCTCCCGAGGCGGTCGATCTCGAGAGCGAGACCGTGGAGACCAAACGACTTTACGGGCTGGACAACCCGCGGACGGCCGACTTCGGCCGACGCTGCCTGCTCGCCCGCCGGCTCGTGGAGCGGGGCGTGCGGTTCGTTCAACTCTACTCGGGCGGGGCCCACAACGACGACAACTGGGACGCCCACGGGGACCTGGTAAAGAACCATGCGTTTCACGCGGGCAACACGGATCTGCCGGTGGCCGGGTTGCTCTCGGACCTGAAGCGATCGGGCCTGCTGGAGACCACGCTGGTGATCTGGGGAGGCGAGTTCGGACGCCAGCCGACGGCGGAGTATGCCGCGGGCACGGGCCGCGACCACAACTCGTACGGGTTCACGATGTGGATGGCCGGTGGCGGCATCAAGGGGGGCGTGAGCGTGGGAGAGACGGACGAACTCGGCTCGGCGGCCATCGCGCCGGTGCACGATGGCCGCACCGGTTTCCATGTGAAAAGTCTTCATGCCACGGTTCTCCACTGCCTGGGCGTGGACCCGAATCGGCTCTCCTACTTCTTCGGCGGCCTCGATCAGAAGCTCGTTGGCGTCGAGCCGGTCGAGCCGATCCGCGAGATCCTGGCATGAACGCCATCTCGAAGACTCCAGCGTGCCGGACAAGGCTGCTCGCGATTGCGATGGCATTCGGTGCAGCATCGGCCTGGGCTACCGATCCTCCGCTGGCTGTACAGACGGGCCTGCCACGGCGAGTGATCGCCGCCGACTCATCCACCAACACGCTGGCATGCATCGGGCCTGACGGCCGGGTGGAGTGGAGGATTCCCTGTGGCGCGATCCACGATCTGCACCTGCTCCCCGACGGGCACCTTCTCTATCAAGACGGCTGGACGCGGATCATCGAGATCGACGAGTCCCGCCGCCGGGTCTGGGAATATGACGCGACGGGACACGGTAACCGGGGGCGCCCGGTCGAAGTCCACGCGTTCCAGCGGCTTGCCAACGACACGACCATGATCGTGGAGTCGGGCCCGGCGAGAATCCTGGAGGTCGATCGCTCCGGCCGCATCACACACGAGATTCCCCTCACCGTGACGTCGCCATCCGCTCATTCCGACACCCGGAATGCGCGAAAGACATCCGCCGGCTCCTATCTCGTCGCCCACGAAAAGGATGGCGTGGTTCGCGAGTACGACGCCGCCGGCAAGGTCGTCTGGGAGCACGACGTACCGCTCTCCTGCGGAGAACGGCGGGGCGGTCATGGACCCGAAGCCTGCGGCGACCAGGTCTACTCTGCTGTCCGGCTCGACAACGGCAACACGCTGATCGGCACTGGCAACGGCCACGGCGTGCTCGAGGTTTCTCCTTCCCACGAGATCGTCTGGCAGGTCGGTCAGCGCGATCTCCCGGGCGTCGTGCTCGCCTGGGTCACGCAGGTCGAGCGGCGACCGAACGGCAACACGCTCGTCGTCAACTGTCATGCCGGACCGGAGCAGCCACAGATTCTCGAGATCACGCCGAACAAGCGGGTCGATTGGCACTCCTGTTCGGCACGAGATTTGCGCCAGGCAGTCTCGGTAATTCGGGCTAAATAGGTGGAGTTGCGCGCTGCGGACAAGGCTGGCATAGTGTGGCGCATGGCTGCCGCTCGCCACAAGATTCGCGCCGAAGACGTGCAAGGCTTCAAGTACTTCAAGGCGCTGCGTGGCCTGATTGAACGATTGCACTT
>VGYR01000120.1 GCA_016872925.1 Planctomycetota bacterium | reverse complement strand
CTCCCAGGCAGGGGCCACCCGTGCCCACCGTAGCGCGGGTTTTCAACCCGCGCAGGAAGCACGCCCAGCGACGATTCGGCACGGGTTGAAAACCCGTGCTCCTCCCAGGCAGGGGCCACCCGTGCCCACCGTAGCGCGGGTTTTCAACCCGCGCAGGAAGCACGCCCAGCGACGATTCGGCACGGGTTGAAAACCCGTGCTCCTCCCAGGCAGGGGCCACCCGTGCCCCGGAGCCGAGCGTGACGCCCTCACGCGCCGGGGGGCGCGTGCCGACCGTTGCGCGGGTTTTTCAACCCGCGCATGAAGCACGCCCAACGACGATTCGGCACGGGTTGAAAACCCGTGCTCCTCCCCGCGGTAGCCCCGTTCAGTGCCAGCGCCGCAGCCAGCCGCGGCGCCAGAAAAACACCACCATGCCCACCGTCGTCGCCACCATCGTGGCCAAGGCCACCAGCGAGCCGTAGCGGAAGTTGAGCAGCGGCATGTTCCAGGGAGAGTCGGTGTTGAAGTTCATGCCGTAGTAGCCGGTGATGAACGTCAGCGGCATGAAGACGGTGGCGATCACCGTCAGCACCTTCATCACGTCGTTCATCCGGTTGTTGATGCTCGCCAGGTAGATGTCGCGAAGGTCGCTGCCGATCTCACGGTAGCTCTCGGTGATGTCGAGGAGCTCCATCGTGTGGTCGTAGGTGTCGCGGAAGTGCTGCCGGGCGTGGTCACCCACGAAGGACGTCGGCTCGCGGCCGAGGGCATGCAGCACGTCGCGGGTCGGCCAGAGGGCCCGCCGCAGCGTCATCAGGTCGTTCCGGACGTCGTAAATCCGGCCGAGGAGATCCCGCGACGGGTTCTCGATCGCCGACTCCTCGATGTCCTCGAGGCGGTCGCCGAAGCGTTCCAGGACCGGGAAGTAGCCGTCGATCACGGCGTCGAGCAGCAGGGCGCAGAGGTGGTCGGCCCCAAGGTGCCCCTGGCCGAGGCGGGTGCGGCCGTGGCGGATCCGGTCGCGGACGCCTGCGAAGCCGTCGGGAACCGTGCGATCGTGGAAGGTGATCACGTACCGGTCGCCGAGAAAGATCGCCATCGGGTCGGTGACGATGGCATCGCCGTCGAATCGCGCCATGCGCACGGCGATCAACACCTGGTGCCCGAACACCTCGACCTTGGGCCGCTCGTCGGGCGTGATGGCGTCTTCGAGGGCCAGGTCGCCGATCTCGAAGATCTGGCCGACGGAGCGGATCGTCGCCAGGTCCTCGAAGCCGTCGACGTCAAGCCAGACCACCGGCCACTTTTCGCGGGCGACGGTCAGTTCCGCCGGCGCCAGCACCGTCGACTCATGGCACCTGCCGCCATCGCAGGCCATCAACCGGAGGATGGTGGGCGCGGCGGGGTGCCGCGGTTCCAGGGCCGGCGACTCCGGGTCGGTGTCCGATCGGAGGCTCCTGCGCCGACGACGGCGATGCTTGCGGGTGGCCACGGCTCGATCCCCACGAGGGCTCCTGCGACGACCAAAACGATACCCGACGCCGGGGAAGGGGCGCCACCGTGCACGGCCTGCGGTATCCTCAGGAGATGGGCGACACCCACCGGGGCTCTCCGATCGGCGAGGCGATGATGTGGGTGTCCAGGATCACGGCCCTGGGCCTGGCCATGTTCCTGCCGGCCGTCGGCGGCGGCTGGCTCGACCGCCGGCTCGGCACGTCGGTTCTGGGTCCCGCCGGCCTGATCCTCGGCGTCGGCCTCGGGCTGATGTGGATCGTGCAGATCGGCCGCCGCCGCGGCATGGTGCGGCCATGAATGGCGATCGGCCTGCCACCAGGGGGAAGACTATGGGGGGGAGGACCTTGGGTCCGTTGGCAGCGCCGGCCACGGTGCTGGCGGCCGCGGCGATCGCCTGGGGAATGGACCACGGCACGCCCGACCGCCGTCAGGCGATCGTGTTCGCCGCCGTGACGTGCCTGGTCGGCGGCCTGGGGGCATGGATTCTTGGCCTGCGGGCCCCCCGGTCGCCCGCGGAGCGGGTGGCCACCTCGATGGCGACGGTCGCCCTGCGGCTGCTGCCGGCCCTGGCGGGGCTCGTCTGGCTCCAGGCATCGGGGTCGCGGGTCAGGGCCGCGGGCGGGGGCGAACTGCTGCTGGTTTTCTACCTGGCGGCGCTTGCGGTGGACCTGGCTCGAATCATCATGGGTCGTGGCCGCGGAGGCCGCAGCCCCGGCGCCGAGCAGGTGATTTGACGGCGACGGGGCCGATGCAGCACACTCTCGGCCCCACCCGAACAGTTCGTTCGCCGGTCCCTTCCCGCGGGGGATCGGTCTCTATCAGCCCCTCCCATGTCCGACCACAACCCGATCTACCACCTCAAGGATGCTTTTTTCTTCGAGGTGCCGAAGCCGCTCTGGCGTCAGGGCTGGACGTCGCTCGAGGAGGTCCCGGGGTTTCTCAAAGAGCCGTTCTCCCGCGATGGCCTGCCGATGCCGTCGGTGGAGGAGTTCAACGCGGCGCTCGACGGCAAGATCCTGATCCCGCAACCCTTCGGCACGCTCGACAGCCTCTACGAAAAGAAGTCAGGCTTCTGCATCTCGAAGTACATGATCCTCGAGCTGCTGCTGGCGGGCATCCTCCTGCTGCTATTTACCCGGCTCGCCAAGCGGCTGCGGCAGGGAGAGCCGGCGCGGGGGGCGTTTGCCAACCTCTTCGAGTCGATGATCCTGTTCGTCCGTGACCAGATCGCGCGGCCGGCGATCGACAGCCACGACCACGGTCACGACGACCACCATGGTGAAGCCGGGCACGGCGGCCACGGCGGCGACGGCCACGGTTCGCCGGCGCTCGCGGGGGCGGGCGGGCCCGTCGTCGGAGTCCATCGCGAGGAGCACGATGGCGACCGGTTCGTGCCGCTGCTGCTCACGATCTTCTTCTTCGTGCTCGGCTGCAATCTCCTCGGTATGGTGCCCTGGGCGGGCTCACCGACAGCCTCGTTCTCGGTCACGCTCGCCCTGGCCGGGGTCACCTTCCTGACGGTGGTGCTGGCCGGCATGGCGAAGTTCGGGGTGTTGGGCTTCTTCACCAACCAGGTGCCGTCGATGGACCTGCCGCTGCCGCTGGCGATCCTGCTGAAGCCGATGATCTTCGGGATCGAGATGCTCGGCCTGTGCATCAAGCACCTGATCCTCGCCGTGCGGCTGCTGGCCAACATGGTGGCCGGGCATCTCGTGCTCCTGGGCATCATGGGGCTGATCACGGCGGCCGCCACCTACTCGACGGGCCTGTGGGCCACGGTCACCGGGATCAGCGTGGTCAGCTGCACGCTGTTCAGCGTGCTCGAGTTGTTCGTCGCCTTCCTCCAGGCCTACATCTTCACGTTCCTGTCCGCCCTGTTCATCGGGGCGAGCGTCCACCAGCACTGAGGTATCCTGCCCGCACAAAACCGCGATCCGGAGCGACGTCGCTCGCCAGTCGAAGCAGATTCCCTACAACATGGCTGCCCGACGATCGATGTCCCCGCCGCAAGCCGTCGCGCGTCCCGTTCGTCCGTTCTCATGTCAACCGTCTCCGGGCATCCGCCCGGTTCCCCTCTCCAAGGAGTTCGATTGATGATCCGTTCGCTGCTGTCCTTCCGCACTCTCGCCACTCTGGCCGCCGTCGCCGTCACCCTCGTCGGTGCCGACCTTGCCAGCGCCCAGGAGGCGACCGCTGCCGGTCGCTCGCTGATCGACCTCACCTCGTACTTCGGCGTCGGCCTGGTGGTGATCGGGGCGGCCCTCGGCATCAGCCGGCTCGCCGCCGCCGCCTACGAGGGCATGTCGCGCCAGCCCGAAGTGGCCGGCAGCATCCAGACCGCGATGATCATCGCGGCGGCCCTGATCGAGGGGTTCACGTTCTACGCGTTGTTCATCTGCTCGCAGAAGTGACCGTGCGGGGGCCGTCGGTCTCCGCCGATCCCGCATCCGGCATGCGGCCGGCGGGGAGGGCCTTGGAGCCCTTCCCGCCAGCGGCCGCCGCGCCTGCGGGGGGGCCGGAGACCGGTTCCAGTCCTGCATCGTCGCGATGCGGGCGGGCCGGAGTTCAACACCTCGGGAAGATTCAGCCATGACGACGTTCCGACTTGCTCCGCTGCTGCTGGCGCTCGCGGTCTCCGCGGTCGCGACGGGCGTGCTGCCCGGCTGGTGCGGCCTCGACGCCACCGCGATCGCGGTGGCCAGTGAAGACCACGGGCACGGACACGGCCCCGAAATCGGCCACAACCTGCCGAGCGGGACCAGCAAATCGGCGTTCGAGAGCCCCGCGTGGTTCCAGACCGACCTGGCCGTCTGGTCGTTCGCGGTGTTCCTGGCGCTCCTGGGCCTGCTGACCAAGTTCGCCTGGAGGCCGATCATGGAGGGACTCCAGAAGCGGGAAGACGGCATCGCCCGCCAGATCGCGGAGACCAAGGCGTCCAACGAGGAGGCCAAGCGGATGCTCGCCTCCTACGAGCGCCGGCTGGCGGAGGCCTCCGAGGAGGTCCGGGGCATGCTCGAGGAGGCGCGGCGGGACGCCGAGAGCACGAAGCAGGCGATCGTGGCCGAGGCCCGCAAGGCGGCCGACGAGGAGAAAGTCCGGGCCAAGCACGAGATCCAGCTCGCCAGGGACGACGCCCTCTCCCAGATCGCGGAGAAGGCCGGACACCTCGCCGTGGAGGTTGCCGGCAAGTTCCTGAGCCAGAAGCTCGGGTCCGACGACCAGTCGCGGCTCGTCCGCGAGTCGGTCGCGAGCCTGTCCCGCCGCACGAGCGTCAACTGACCAGCCCCACCCCCCGCCCTTGCCAACCTCGCCCCGCATGACGACCTCCGCCACGAACGCCGAGTCGGGACACGTCGACATCGCCGCCGACCGCGTGGCGAAGATCTACGCGCAGGCCATCATCGAGGCCGGCGAGGCAGCCGGCTGCCGGCCCGAGGTGATCGCCGAACTCGCCACGTTGGCCCGCGACGTGCTCCCCAAGGTGCCCGAAGCGGCGACCGTGTTCGCGTCGCCCAAGGTGACGCCGGAGGAGAAGGATCGGATCATCGACCGCGTGGCCGGTGGGCGGATGAAGCCCACCACGACCAACGCCCTCCACGTGCTCGCCCGCCACGGCAGGCTCGGCATGCTCGGGGCGGTCGTCGACGCCGCCGAGCGGCTCGCCGACGAGCGGGACGGCCGGCAGCAGGCCGTGTTCACGACGGCGATCCCGCTCGACTCCGCCGAGCAGGCCCGGATCGTCGCCGACACCGAGAAGGCCCTGTCGGCGACGCTCAAGCCGCGGTTCGTGGTCGACCCGGCCGTGATCGGCGGCCTCGTCGTCCGCGTCGGCGACACCATCTACGACCAATCGGTCGCGACGGGCCTCGCCCGCCTCGGCGGCCGCCTGCAGCAGCGAAACATCCACGCCATCCAAACCGGGGAGTACTCATGGCACACCTGACCGACGAGATCGCATCCGTTCTCCGAGAGGAAATCTCCCGCTTCCAGTCGGGCATCGACGTCCGCGAGGTCGGCCGCGTGCTCGAAGTGGGCGACGGCATCGCCCGCGTCTGGGGCCTGTCCGGCGTGATGGCCGGCGAGATGGTCGAGTTTCCCGGGGGCATCACGGGCCTCGCCTTCAACCTCGAGGAGAACTCGGTCGGCGTGATCATCCTCGGCGACTACCTGAAGGTCACCGAGGGGGACGAGGTGAAGAGCACCGGCCGCCTGCTCTCGGTGCCGGTCGGCGACGCGGTGATCGGCCGCGTGCTCGACCCGCTCGGCAACCCGCTCGACGGCAAGGGTCCCGTGGTCAGCGAACTGCGGCGGCCGGTGGAAACCCTGGCACCCGGCGTCGCCGAGCGGTCCCCCGTGCGGGAGCCGCTGCAGACGGGCATCAAGGCCGTCGACGCGATGACGCCGATCGGCCGCGGCCAGCGCGAGCTGATCATCGGCGACCGCAAGACGGGCAAGACCGCGATCGGCATCGACGCGATCATCAATCAGAAGAACAGCGGCGTGAAGTGCTTCTACGTGGCCGTGGGCCAGAAGGACTCCTCGGTCGCCGTGGCCATCGACACGCTCCGCAAGTACGGTGCCATGGACTACACCACGGTGATCGTCGCCGGCGCCAGCGTTGCGGCCCCGCTGCAGTACATCGCCCCCTACTCGGGCACGGCGATGGCCGAGCACTTCATGGTCAACGGCCAGCACGCGCTGATCGTGTACGACGACCTCTCCAAGCAGGCCACCGCCTACCGCCAGCTCTCGCTGCTGATGCGGCGGCCGCCGGGACGCGAGGCCTACCCGGGCGACGTGTTCTACGCCCACAGCCGGCTCTTGGAGCGGTCGGCCAAGCTCTCCAAGGAACTCGGCGGCGGCTCGCTCACCAGCCTGCCGATCATCGAGACCCTCGAAGGCGAGGTGTCGGCCTACATCCCCACCAACGTGATCTCGATCACCGACGGGCAGATCTACCTGCAGCCCGACCTGTTCTTCGCCGGCCAGCGGCCAGCCATGAACGCCGGCATCTCGGTGTCGCGCGTGGGCGGTGCCGCTCAGACGAAGGCGATGAAGAAGGTGGCCGGCGGCCTGCGGCTCGACCTCGCAAGCTTCCGCGAGCTCGAGGCCTTCGCCCAGCTCGGCACCGACCTCGACGCCGCCACGCAGCAGCGGCTCGACCGCGGCTACCGGATGGTAGAGCTCCTCAAGCAGGGGCAGTTCGCCCCGATGGACGTGGTCGACCAGGTGCTGAGCATCTACGCGGGCACCCGTGGCCACCTCGACGAGGTCAAGCGCGACGAGGTCGCCGACTGGGAGAAAGGCTTCCTGACCTTCGTCCGCGACCAGGTGCCGGAACTCCGCAAGCGGGTCGACGAGTCGAAGGAACTCGACGCGGAGAGTGAGCGGCAGCTCGAGGCCGCGATCGCCGAGTACAAGCGGCAGCGGGCCGCCCACGCCGGCGGCGGCAAACAGCTCGCCGGGGCGCGCTAGGAACCGGGATCCGCAGGCATTCGCTGAAAGTCGCACGTCATGGCAAAAGCCCGGGCACTCGATCGCCGCCGCAAGTCGGTGAAGAACATCCGCAAGATCACGCGGACGATGGAGCTGATCGCGACGGCGCGGTTCAAGAAGGCGATGGACCGCTCGATCGCCGCCCGCGACTACACCAGGCACCTCGCCAAGATCCTCGAAAACATCGGCGGCGTGGGAGCCGATGCCGCCCATCCGCTGCTGGAGAGCCGGCCCACGAAGCGAACGGCCGTGCTCGTGCTCACCGGCAACCGCGGCCTGTGCGGCGGCTACAACTCGAACATCGTGCGGCAGTCGGTGGCGCTGCTGGGCCAGTGGAAGAGCGAGCAGGTGCCGGCGCAGGTGAGCGTCTCGGGCAAGCGGGGCATCTCGGCACTCAAGTTCCGGGGCGTGGACATCGCCGAGCGGTTCACGCAGTTCGAGGACAAGCCCGAGTTCGCGGCCGTCGCCCCGATCGGCCAGGAATTCCTGGAGGCCTATTCCGCCGGCCACATCGATCGACTCGACGTCGTGTACACCCGGTTCCACTCGATCGCCAAGCAGGAGGCGGTGACGGAGACGCTCCTCCCGTTGACGCCGCCACAGACCGGCAGCGGTGGCGTGAAGGCCAAACTCGCCTCCGACGAGTACGACTTTTACCCGTCGGCCGCGAGCATCCTCGAGGAGATCCTCCCGGCGAGCTTCCTGTCGCGGTTGTTCAAGTGCTTTCTCGACGCGGCCGTCAGCGAGCAGGTGGCGCGGATGGTGGCCATGAAGGCCGCCACGGAGAACGCCGGCGGACTGATCAAGAGCCTCTCGCGACAGTACAACCGGGCGCGCCAGTCGCAGATCACGGGCGAGATCATGGAGATTCTCGGCGGCGTGGAAGCCCTTAAGAAATAACCGGATTCCCCCTTAGCAAAGGCTGACACAGCAATGGCACACGGCAGCATCACCCAGGTCATCGGCTCCACCTTCGACGTCGAGTTTCCCGAGAGCTCGATCCCCGCGATCTACAACGCGGTTCGGATCGACAGCGCGAACAAGGGCGTCGACCTGCATCTCGTCGGCGAGGTGCAGCAGCATCTCGGCGGCGGCAAGGTCCGCTGCGTGGCCCTCGGCTCCACCGACGGCCTGACCCGCGGCGCCGAGGTGGTCGACACCGGCGGCCCGCTCTCGGTGCCGGTGGGCAAGGGGACGCTCGGCCGCGTGTTCAACCTGCTCGGCGAGCCGATCGACGGCCGCGGCCCGGTCGAGAGCCAGGAGCGGTGGCCGATCCACCGCGATCCGCCGCCGGTCAAGGAGCTCACCACCAAGACCGAGCTCTTCGAGACGGGCATCAAGGTGATCGACCTGCTCACGCCGTTCGTCCGCGGCGGCAAGGCCGGGCTGTTCGGCGGTGCCGGCCTCGGCAAGACGGTGATCCTCACCGAACTCATCGCCCGCATCGCGTCGGCGCACGGCGGCTACTCGGTGTTCGCGGGCGTCGGCGAGCGGACGAGAGAGGGCACCGACCTCTGGCTCGAGATGCAGGAGGCCAAGATCGGCGACACCGGCCGGAGCGTCATCGAGCAGACCTGCATGGTGTTCGGCCAGATGAACGAACCGCCGGGAGCCCGCCTCCGAGTCGCCCTCTCGGCCCTGACGATGGCCGAGTACTTCCGCGACAAGACCGGCGCCGACACGCTGCTGTTCGTCGACAACATCTTCCGCTTCTCGCAGGCGGGCAGCGAGGTGAGCGCCCTGCTCGGCCGCATGCCCAGCGCCGTGGGCTATCAGCCGACCCTGGCCACGGAGATGGGCGCGCTCCAGGAGCGGATCACGAGCACGTCGAAGGGGGCCATCACGAGCGTGCAGGCCGTGTACGTGCCGGCCGACGACCCGACCGACCCCGCGCCGGCCACGGCGTTCGGCAATCTCGACGCCTTCCTCTACCTGGAGCGGTCGATCTCGGAGAAGGGCATCTACCCGGCTGTGGATCCGCTCGCCTCGTCGAGCCGGATCCTCGACCCGCAGTACGTCGGCGAGCGGCACTACAAGATCGCCCGGCGCGTGCAGCGGACCCTCCAGCGGTATCGCGAGCTGCAGGACATCATCGCGATCCTCGGCGTCGACGAACTCTCCGAAGAGGACAAGCTCGTCGTGCATCGCGCCCGCCGGATGGAGCGATTCCTCTCGCAGCCGTTCCTCGTGGCCGAAGTGTTCACCGGGAAGCCCGGCGAGATCACGAGCCTCGACGACACGATCCGCTCCTTCGAGGAGATCGCCGACGGCACGTGGGACCACCTGCCCGAGCAGGCCTTCATGTACGTCGGTCCGATCGAGCAGGCCGAGGAGCAGGCCAAGAAGATGGCCGCCAAGGCCTGACGAAACCCATCATGGCAGACACCAAGAAGAGCGGCGCGGTGCGGTGCGTGATCGTCACGCCCGAGCAGACGAGCCTCGACACGCAGGCCCGGTCCGTCACGCTACCCCTGTTCGACGGCCTGCGGGGCGTGGGCCCGGGCCACGCGCACTTCATCGGCCGCCTCAACGCCGGTGAGGTGCGGATCGTCGGCGAGCAGGGGGGCACGGCCGATGCCGTCCGCCGCCTGTTCGTGGAAGGCGGGTTCGTGGAGGTCGCGCACGACACGGTCACGGTGATCACCCAGCGGGCCATGCCCGCCGACAAGGTGGACGCCACCGCCGCGCGGGCCGAACTCGAGAAGGTCTCGTCGGCCAGGGCCGTCGGCGACGAGGCGATCGACGCCAAGCTCCGTGCAGAACAGGCCGCCCGGGCCCTGGTGCGGGCCGCCCGCGGCCGGTAGTCGGGCCACGGACGTTCCGCGGCCGCTGCTCCGGCGGCTCCGCCACGCCTCGTCAATCGCCGGCCGGCCGATCGGCACTCGGGGTGATCGCCAGCGCGCCCACCTTGATGGCGTTCTGCTTCTCGCGGATCAACTCCAGGACATCCGCAGGGAGCTTCTCGTTCCACGCGTGCCACGGCGCGAGCACCGCCCCGCCCCGCGCCAGGGAACAGAAGTCGATGTAGTTCTCGCTGCGGATCATGCCCGCTGCGGCAAGTTTCGTGGCGTGGTCGATCAGCGGCCTCATGCTCCAGACCGGCCCGGTCAGCACCGTCTCCGGGCCTTCGGCCGCCTGATCCACCAGATTTCCGAAGGCGAGGACACCCCGCTCGCGGGCACCCGCGATCGCCCCCTCGCGCTCGGCCCAGATCACGTCGGCGCCGGCGGCCGCCTGGTCCAGGGCCGCCTGCTTCGCCCGCGGCGGGTCGTACCACGAGCCGGTGAAGGTCACCTTGACCTTGGCCGCCGGATTGGCGTCCTTGACGCCCTGGATGTAGGCGTTGATCGCGCGATGCACCTGGATGTCGCTCTTGCCGGCGACGACGCCCACCACCCCGGTCTTCGTCAGCCTGCCGGCGGCGAAGCCGCACAGGTAGGCCGGCTCCGAGAGGTTGCTGTCGAACACCGACACGTTCGGGGCCACCGGGGGCTGGGAGGTGCCCACCAGGAACGAGGTGCCGGGATTGGCCGCAGCGACCGCCTTGATCGCATCGAGGGCCTCGACACCGTCGGCGATGACCAGGTCCGGACGGCGGACGAGCGCCGAGTTGAGGGCCGACGTCATCGCGGCGGGCGCGGCGAGTTGGTCCTGCCAGGTGTAGGTGATCCGCCCCAACTTCTCGGCCTCCGCGAGCGCCTGGTGGATGACCTGGTTCCAGGGCTCGGCGAGTTCGGTGGCATAGGCCGCGAACACGGCGGGGACCCGGGCGGATCCCTGCGCGAAGCAGGCCGTGGCGGAGGCGACGAGGCAGAGCAGGGCGGCGAGCAGGGGTCGCATGGCTGGGCATCTCCGGAGGCGTGTCTCCCCAGAGCCTAGCGAAGGCCGCCCACCCCGGCCCATGCCGATTCCGCAGGGAAAACCCGCGGTTCCCGGCGCATGGACGCGTGCCGGAGGAGCTGCGGGGGTCGGTGACGCTCAGCTCATATCTGCCAGTCGTTGGCCGCGTCGGGCTCGGGCGCTTCGCCGCGCATCCGGAGCTTCGGCTTCTCCAACACCACCGTGGTGTGCGGATCGACCGAGCGGGTCAGCCACACGCTCGAGCCGATCACGGAATCGTGGCCGATCCGCGTCGCCCCGCCGAGCACCGTGGCGTTGGCGTAGATCACCACCCGGTCCTCGATCGTCGGATGCCGCTTCGTGCCCCGCACGAGATGGCCGTCGGCGTCGGTCTGAAAGGAGAGTGCGCCCAGGGTGACTCCCTGATAGATCTTGACGTGGCTGCCGATCTCGCACGTCTCGCCGATCACCACGCCCGTGCCGTGATCGATGAAGAAGTGGTCGCCGATCGTCGCCCCGGGATGGATGTCGATGCCGGTCCGCGCATGCGACCACTCGGCCATCATGCGCGGGATCAGCGGCACCTCGAGCCGATGGAGGAGGTGCGCGAGGCGGTGGATCGTGACGGCCTCCAGGCCCGGGTAGCAGAAGATGATCTCGTCGAGCGTGCGCACGGCGGGATCGCCCTCGTAGGCGGCCTGCACGTCGGTGCCCAGGATGCGGCGGACGTCCGGGATCTGTTCGAGAAACTCGACCGCCTTCGCCTGGCCGAGGGCCTCGAAGTCGGCCTCCTCCGTGCAGTGCTTCACCGCCTCCGACACCGCCGGCGGCTCGACGCCCTGCTCAGCTGCAGCCCGCTGCGCCGTCACGCTGTGGCGGAGGGCCCGGCCGATCTGCGCGGTCAGCTTGTCGTGGAGCCCGTCGATCAGGTCGCCGACGTGATACGTGACGTTGCCGAGGTGCAGGTTCTCGCGCCGTCGGTAGCCGGGATAGAGGATCTCCTTGAGATCCTCGCAGACCGAGATGATCGTCTCGTAGTTCGGCAGCGGGCAGTGGCCGAGGTAGTGGATGGTCGGGACGTCCTGATACGTCTCGACGATCCGCCGCGTCAGTTCCGGCAACTGCTCCTTGATGCGCACGTCGGTGGCCATGAACGTCGATGGTAGGGGCGGGGAACCGGGCTCGGCAAACGAGTCACCCGTACGGTCGGCCCGGCCGGCCCCGGAGGTTGAGGCTTCCCGGGGAAATGGCCGGGCCGGAGCCCCGCCGGCCCGCGGCGGGGGAATCGGGGCAGACTGTGCCGATCCGCCCACCCCGGAGCATAGTTTTCCGAGGGACGCCCCCGGATGATGAAGGCTTCGGTGCCTGGCGACCGGCAGCCGGGTTTTTCAACCCGTCTCACCCGGCCGGGCAGAGGTTTCAGAAACCGCCTAGTGTAGCGTCTCACGCAGATGGGACTTTATCGAGAGCCTTCCTCGCCCGGGCGATTTTTTGAAGGATGTCTTCGGCCTTCTTCGTCCAGACGAAGGACGTTGGGTTCGTATTGTGGTGGTCGACGTAGCGACGAATTGCGTCGACCAACTGAGCGACGCTCCTGAACACGCCGTTCCGAAT
>VGYR01000119.1 GCA_016872925.1 Planctomycetota bacterium | reverse complement strand
GGCCACACGCGAAACTCGGGCTGGCTTGAGACACGCGAAACACGGGCATCCTGCCGCCCGACGGGCGGCCCCGTGCCGGCGCCGCGTGTGGCCCAGTCCCCATCGCTCACGCGATTGGGGCTTCCGATGCGAGGTCTGCGGAGGTGCGCCGCGGGTTGGAAACCCGCGCTACTCTCGGGCCCGGCGAAGCGCCGCGGACACGCAGTGAGCCGAGGGCTGGATGCCCGAGGCGAGCGTCCAGCGAGGGGGCACGGGCGGCCCCGTGCCCGCGGCACGTGTGGCTCAGTCCCCATTGCTCACGCAATTGGGGCTTCCGGTGCGGGGTCCGAGGAGGTGCGCCGCGGGTTGAAAACCCGCGCTACTCCCAGGCATGGGCAACCCCGAGCCGGCGCCGCGCGTGGAACGGTCCCCAGCGCTCACGCAATTGGGGCTTCCGGTGCGGGGTCCGGTTGAAAAGCCGCGCTCCTCACGGCTTCTCACTCCGAGCGGGTGTTTCCGGCAGCCACCAGGGCTGCACCGACCGGCACCACGAGGTCGCCGATCAGCGACAGCCGAACGGGAGGCGGCGGACAAAAGGCTTTCATCACGAACCGCCCGAGATGCCCCTCGACCGCCCTCCGCCACGGCTCCCCGATCTTCGCCACACCGCCGCCGAGCACGATCGCGTCGGGATTGAGCAGGTGGACCACGTGCGAGAGGCCGAGGGCGTAGGCCCGGGCAGCCCGGTCGAGAATCGCCGCCGCCTGCGGATCACCGGCCGCCAAGGCCGGCCCCAGCAGGAGGGCGGAAGGCTTTTGGCCCGCCGCCGCCGCGGCGAGGCTGCCGCCGGGATGCTGCTCCACGGCCGCGCAGATCTCGCGGTCGATGCTCCACCCGGAAGCCGAGTTCTCCACGGTGGGGCCCTCGGGGGAGAGCAGCAGGTGCCCCAGTTCCATCTCGCCCGGTGGGCGGCCGTGATGAATTCGTCCCTCGATCGCCCATCCGGCTCCGATGCCGCTCCCCGAGTTGGTGTAGACGACGGATCGGCAGCCGCGGCCGGCGCCGTGCACCGCCTCGGCCAGGGTCGCGGCGTTGGTGTCGTTCTCCAGCATGACGGGCAGCCGGAGCCGGTCCCGTACCCACGCCGCCAGGGGGAAGCCGCCCCAGCCCTCCACCTGGTACGAGGCGGCCACGAGCCCGCGGCCGCGGTCGACCGGCCCGCCGAATCCGACACCCACGGCGTCGATGCGATCCGGGGTCGACGCCATGACGGCCGCGAGGAGCCGTTCGACACTGGCGAGAACTTCGGAAGCGCCGCTGCCCGAGGCAAGCGCCTCATGGCGCGACGCAAGCGCCTCGCCTGCCGGCGACACGACCGCCGCCTGGAGTTTCGTGCCCCCGATCTCGATGCCCAGCAGAGCCATGAACACACTCGTGGGCCGGGCCTACGCCTCCTCGCGGAGCAACGGCGGCGGCTCGTCGAGTTCCTCCAGTTCCGGGGGGAGTTGCAGCTGTCGCATGGTTTCGTCGGTCTTCCTCATGCCTTCGGCGACCTCGTCGACCCGCTGGGCGATGTCGCTCACGTCCCGCCTCGCGACCGACCCCTCGGCGAGCGCCGCGATCTTGGCCTCGAGCCGCTCGATTTCGGCGGCGACAAGGTCGAGCTTGCGGCGGGCCTCCTCGATGTTGCCCAGCCGCTCCCGGCTGGTCTTGAGGTGGTCCTCCAGGGCCGCCCGCATCGCCGCGGAGCCGGGCTCCTCGGGGCCGAGCCTGCTCACGCGTTGCTCTAGGTCGGCGATCCGCGCCCTGATGGCTCCGTCGTCCGTGTGATCGAGAAAGTCGGAGAGCGTCGAGGCGCCCCAGATCATCCGCAGGTATCCCCAGAGCAGCCGATCGAGCGACTCCAGGGCGTTCTTGTCGGGGCCGCTCTCGTCCGGGCCGCGCATGCTGCCGCCGAGTTCCACCAGGGCGAGGCAGTGATCGCGGAGTTGGTCGAATCGCTTGAGCAGCGTGGGAGGCAGTCGCTTTCGGATCCGCTCGTAGGCCTCGCGGGCGCCCACCGCCTCGGCCGCCCGGCGGGCCTTGGCATCCTGCGCCTCGACGGCGCTGCGAAACCGGTCGTTGGCAAGCATGCGCGCCAGGTAGTAGATCTCGCCGGCGAGTACCAGCGGCAGCACGACCCCCGGGAAGCCGCTGATCAGGGCGGCCGCCACTCCGCCGCCGAAGAGCAGCAGGTTCCACTTCGTGGCGAAGGCGGTCTTCAGGTATGCGCCGAATCTGCCGAACACTAGCCCCTCGTCTCGTCGATGCGTCTGGCTGCTGCCTCGACCTGCTCGATCCGGGCATGCAGGGCGTTGACCTGCTCGTGGAACCAGGGCTCCGACTGCACCTGCCGCGCCGGCGCGGCTGCCGCGGGGGTGCGGACTTCGTCCACGATTCGCCCCGGGGTCGTCGCCATCACGAACACCCGATCCCCAAGATACACCGCCTCCTCCACGGAGTGCGTCACGAACAGCACCGTGGCCTGGACCTCCCGCCAGAGCTTCACCAGCAGGTCCTGCATGTCCAGCCGCGTGGCCGGATCGAGCGCGCCGAAGGGCTCGTCCATGAGGATCACCCGCGGACGGAGGATGAGCGTGCGGGCGATCGCCACCCGCTGCCGCATGCCGCCGGAGAGTTCGTGCGGATACTTGGCCGCGTCCCGCCGCGGATTCAGCCCGACTTTCGCGATCCACTCGAGCCCCTCGGCCTCGCGCTGCGGCCGCGGCACGCCCCGGCACTCCAACCCGAACACGACGTTGTCCAGCACGGTGCGGTTGTCGAAGCTCGTGTAGTCCTGGAACACCATGCCGCGATCGGCCCCCGGGCCGCGGACCTCGTGCCCCAGCACCCGCACCGTGCCGTTCGTGGGCGGATGCTGCGGCGCGAGCCCGGCCACGAGCCGGAGCACCGTGCTCTTGCCGCAGCCGCTCGGCCCGAGAAACGACGAGATCTCCCCGTGATCGACCACGTCGGGGATCGTGAAGCTCACGTCGGAGATCGCCACGTATTCCCGCGGCGTGCCCGCGCCGTAGATCTTCGTGACGTCGCGAAACTCGACAACCGCGGGCCGCCCGGCGTCGGTCGTCGCGGGCTGGGCTGCGGGATCGCTCATGCCGCCCCCTCCGTGGCACGGCCGGCACCGTGGAGCAGCCGGCCGAAGAGCCTCGGCAGCAGGCCGCGGCCGCCGTAGCGGTGCGGAAACAGGTCGCACTGCAGCCACCAGAGCAGCCGGTCGATGGCGTAGGCCACCAGCGGGATCACCACGAGCACGATCAGGATCGGTTCCCGCTCGCCACGCCGCTGTGAAACGTTGATCAGGTCGCCGAGCCCGCCGGTGTCGCCCCCGAGCTTCACCACCTCGGCGAGCATCACGTAGCCGAATGCGATCCCGAACAGGAGCCGCAGGGAGTTGAAGATCGCCGGCGCCGCCAGGGGCACGAGCACCTTGAGGATGATCTGCAGCCTCGATGCCCCGAGGGTCCGGGCCGTGTCGACGTAGCGTTCGGGCACCTCGAGCACGGCCGCCGTCGTGTCGCTGACGACGAAGGCCACGCTGGCGATGAACAGGAACATCATCTTCTGGAACTCCCCGATTCCGAAGAAGAAGAAGGTCAGCGGGATGAGCGCCGCCACGGGGATGTTGCGGCCGAAGATCGTCAGCGGGGCCACGAAGGCACGCAGCGCAGGAAAGCACGCCGCCAACACCCCCAGGGGCACGCCGATCAGCGCGGAGAGCCCGAATCCCAGGCACACCCGCCGCAGCGTCACCAGCGTGTTGGCGACGAGCCGGCGCTCGCCGAACGCCTGCGGCAGGCCGCGAACCGTCTCGGCGGGGCTCGGCAGGGTGGTCGGGCTGATCCAGCGGGTCTCCGGCCCCGTGGTCTCCGCCTCCGGCCCCGATCCGGGCCGCATCCCGTCGGCCGTGGCCACGAACCACAAGGCGAGCACGCTCGCCACGCAGGTGACGCCCCACATCAGCCCGGTGCCGGCCGGCACGTCACCCCGCAGCGGCCTGGCCGGCTCGGCTGGCGGTGGCGGTGCCGAAGGTGGCTGGGGCGCGGCGGTCATTCCTTCTCAGCGGCGTACACCTTGATCTCGACGCGGCGATTGAGGGCGTGGTTGTCGGGATGGTCGTCGTCGGCGGGCCGATCCCAGCCCATGCCGTCGACGGCGAAGCGATTGTCGTCGAACTTGAACTTCTCCACCAGCGCGTCCTTCACCGACCGCGCCCGCTCGAGCGACAGCTCCTTGACCATCGCCGCCGGCACCGCCCCCCGCATCGAAGAGTCCGTATGTCCCTCGACCACGATCCGGGCGTTGCCGAACTGCTTGGCGAGCGCCCCGACCTCGTCGATCACGAGATCCACGCGGCCGTCGTAGGGCTCCTCCACGTCCTTGCCGTCGATCCGCCGGATCACCTTCTTCCGCAGTTCGGCACTGTTGGGAAAGAAGTGGATCACGATCGTGTTGGTGAGGATCTCCTCGTTCTCGGCCCGGATCTGCTGGACGGTCCGGGGCGGCAGCGACACCGCATACTCGTCCTTCGACGCCGCGTACGTGGGCTCCGCCCCCAGCTTCTGGATCACGGAGAAGTCCATCACCTGGTCGAACGGCACGGGGTTGTTGGAGATCGCGCCGATCCGGCGGTAGAGCATGTAGGCCTGCTTCCAGATCCGTTCGAAGTTCGCCGGGTTGTTGCGGTTGAGGAAGAACTGGTAGTTCTCCGCCCAGTTGGTGCTGTGGGCGTCGCCGAGCATCGAGAGCGCGTCGGCGGCCGGGATCGCATACCCGTCGGCCATCAGCTGGGCCACCTCCTTGCGGGCGTTCTCGGACTTGAGCTCGTCCATGGCGTCGAAAATGCCGCGGACGAGGGCCTCGATCTTGCCGGGATGATCCTTGGCGAAGTCCGCCCGGGCGAACCAGACGTCGGCGATCAGCCGGTTGGCCGTCTGGGTGGTGACGAGCATCCGATTTCCCTTCGCGTCGGCGAGGTTGTAGATGTCGGGCGCCCACGACACGCAGCCGGCGATCGTCTTGTCGCGGTTGAAGGCGGCGGCGGCCTCGAAGGCCGTGTTCGTGAACACCATCTCCACGTCCTGCGGCTGCAGGCCCCCTGCGACCAGCATGTTGAGCGCGAAGAACTGGCTCGGCGAGTTCTGGGCGAGCACCAGCTTCTTGCCCGCCAGATCCTTGACCGTCTTGATCGTGTCGCGGACGACGATCCCGTCGCCGCCGTTCGAGAAGTCGACCTGCTGGTAGACGCGGGGCATGATCCGCGAATCCTTGGCGAAGCTGTCGACGAACAGGGGCAGCATGTCCAGCGTCCCCCAGCCGACGTGCACTTCGCCGGCCGCATAGGCGTCGCGCATCTGCACGGGATCGTCGATCAGGACGAGCTCCACCTTGAAGGGCTTGCCGTCGGCCGACTTCCAGAGTTTGCCGGGCTTGAATCCGCCGTTGGCGCGAATGATCGGCGCCCAGCCCGCCCAGACGTTGAGGGCGAAGCGGACGGTGTCATCCTCGAGCGGCTTGTAGGCGCTCACGCCCTTGACGGGAGGCAGCTTCTCGGCGGGCTTGAACGTGTATTCCTTCACGGTGGTGGGCACGGACACGTCGGGAGCCTCGGTCATGCCTTCGGCGCCTCCGCTGCCGGCACCTCCGCCTTCAGCCGCGCCCCCGATCGGCCCCTCCGCGCCCCCCCCGGCTGCCACGGGGCGCTGGCCGCCCGCCCCGGGCCGCCCCATGCCGAACTGCTCGAGCATGCCCGCCCGCCAGGCAGCCAGGGCGACGAGCCCCAGGATCACGCCCCAGACGGCGAGCCAGAACGGGGCCTTGGGTTGACTGGACATGCTGGACCTCTCGGGTTGCTCGGGGATGAAAAATGCCTGCGGCCGCGCCGCTTCAGCCGCGGAACTTCGTCTTCGACCGCGCGTGGCCGGCCATGTGCAGGGCCTGCATGAGATCGTAGGCCGTCACCTCGCAGAGCAGCCGCGTGACCTTCTCGTGGGCCTCGGACGAAAGGAGCGGCTCGACCTCCTTCATCAGGGCCACCACCCGCTTCTCCTGGTCGTCGAGTTCCCGCGTCTCCACCCGCGAGTCGGCGATCGCGTCGAGGAAGGAATCGAGCTTGCGGGCATACTCCGCGATCAGGGGCGTGTCGGTCGAATCGTCGAACCAGGGGGTCTTGGCTGCCATGGCAACTGCTCCTCAGGGGTGAATGGTCAGGGGGGGGTGTCCGATCCGGGCCGTGCGTCAGGAGCCGATCACCTCGCGGATCGCCGCGAGCCGCTCCTGCAGGTGCGACCGGCCGCCCGGCTCGCCGACCTTCTTCTTCCAGCGTTCGGGCAGAAACCGCTTCTCGGTGCACTCGAGGACCGCGGCGATCTCCTGCATCTCCTTCTCGAGGCCCTGGGCACTCGGCATGAAGTCGTCGAGCGCGGCCTTGAGGTCGTCGGCCGAGATCGTGTCGCCGGCGGGCTTGCCGGCATCGGCTGCCCGCTCGAGGCCCTTCCGCCGCGCGGAGAGCACGACGCTCTCGATGTCGGCGCCCGACAGGCCGAGCTGGAGGTCCACCGGCCCGGGCAGGCCCGCGGCGAGCTTCACACCGCACTTCCGCGCCATCGCGGCGAACATCGCGTCGATCTCGCCCTGGTCGTGCGGGTAGAACAGCGGGATGTGCACCTCCGCCCGCCCCTGACGCTTGAGGTCGATCGGCAGCAGGTCGGGCCGGCTGGTGAGCAGCATCCAGACGATCTTGCCGCGGTAGCGGGTGTCGCCCATCTGGCGGGCGATCATCGAGAACACCCGGGCGCTGGTACCTGAGTCGCCGTCGCTCTGGCGGTTGCCCAGGGCCGCGTCGGCCTCGTCGATCACCACGACGACCGGCCCCAGGCTCCGCAGCACCCCGAGCGCGTGCTCGAGGTTGCCTTCGGTCTCGCCGACGTACTTGCTGCGGAAGTTCTTGAGCACGACGCACGGGATCCCGACGCTGCCGGCATAGCACTCCGCGATGAAGCTCTTGCCCGTCCCCACCGGCCCGCAGATCAGGTAGCCCATCGGGGCGGCGTCGAGCTGGCCCCGCTTGATCGCCCGGGCGTCGGCCTCGAGCCGCTGCTTGGCGTCGGCGTGCCCGGCGACCGCGTCGAGCGTGAGCCGCGGCTGGATGAACTCGATCAGCCCGTGGCACGACCGCTCGATGAGGTCCTTCTTGCGGGCCGCAACCTCCGGACCATCGGGCGGCGTGCCCTCGCGGGCGGACAGCGTGATCACGGCCCTGAGGCTCTCGAGCGTGAGTCCGCCGGACAGCGCCGCCACCCGCTTCACGCCATCGAGCCGGTCCGGCTTGACTCCGGCCGCCGTCGCCGTGGCCACGGCGAACCGCTCCCGCTCGGCGGCGTCGGGCATCGGCACCTCGATGGCGGTGATGGCGGGGTTTTGCACCAGCCGCGGATGCACCTCGGAGATGACGTCGGCCAGGAGCACGACCGCCACGTTGACCCGGCGGAGCAAGGGGTTCGTGGCCCAGCCGAGCACCCGCACGAGCCGGCTGGCAGCGCTCCGCGAAGCCGATTCGCCGTCGGGAACGAGATACTGCGCGTAGTCGAGCACGATCGCGATCCGCTTCCGCTGCTCCGGCGGATCGATCAGGTTTCGCTCCAGGATCGCGTCGATCGCGGCCACCGCCTGATCCGGATCACGGGGCCACGTGGTCGCGTTGCCGAGCCGCTCGGTGAGCCACTGGGCCATCGTTCGCAGCCGGTTCGGATCGGATCCCGCGAGCGGCCGGAGCCCCTTGCCGACGTCGAATGCCAGCACGATGTCCCAGCGGCCAAACATCTCCCGGGCGAGAAAGTCCGACACGGTTCCCCAGGCGGCAGGATCGGCTGGTCCGCCGGCAGCCGCCGGCGGGGCGATGGGCACGAGGTCGCGGACGTTCCCGTGCATCAGGAACACGCAGCTCGTGCCGGCGAGGTATGCGTCGCCGAGTCGCTCGGCCCAGGCCGGGCACCACGCCGGCAGCGACGCCCCGCCGCCGGCCGCGGGAGCCGAGGTGCCCAGACCGATCGGGGCGTGCGGCTTCGGCTCGGCCGGCACGGACGACTGGGCCGCTGGGGGCGTGGCAGGGCTGGTCACGGTCTGCTCCTGGATCGAACCCGAGGATCAGGTGGCCTTCTGCGTCGCCCGCTCGGAACCGAGCTCTTTGTCGTCGGCCTTCACGCCCGCGGTCTCGGGAGTGACCATCCCCATCTCGATCTCGAACTCACGCAGGGCCTGGTCGGCCATCGCCTTCTCGACCGCCTCCTCCCGCTGGATGTTCTCGAGGCCTTCCCCCGAGAGGTCCGCGGCCACCCGCACCTTCGCCCGATTGAGCCCGATCTTGTCCTGGATCACGTCCTCGATCTGGCCGAAATCGGTGGTGATGTCGAAGTTGAAGCTCGTCGCCAGCTTGGCGAGTTCCGCCTCGGCCCGTGAGAGCTTCAGCTCGGCGTCGTACTTCTGGATCTTGTCCTTCAGCTCCGCCAGCTTCTTGGTGGCGTGTTTGATCTTGGTGACGTTGTTGGTGTAGGCCGTCTCGTGGAGCTTCAGCTGGGCCTCGTTCTCCGCCAGCTCCTTCTTCGCCTTCTGCAGATCGAGGGCGAACTTCGACGCCGTCTCCCGCTCGCCCGCCTGCAAATACGCCTTGATCCGGGCCTCGAGCGACGCGACCTGTTGGCGGTCGCCCACGACCTGCCGCGTGACCCGCTCCACCAGGGCCCGGTACTGCTCGAGCCCCTCGCGGCCGTCCTTCAGCTGGTCGACCGCCTTGTCGTATTCGTACTGCAACTGGGCGATCGGATCCGACGTCCAGAAGAAGTTGGCGATCTTGTTCATCTGGGCCGCGAGGGCCTTCCAGAGCTTGCCGAGGATCATGACCGAAGTCTCCGTGCGGGGAGCGGCTGACAGATGTGGGCGGGCGGGCCGAGCCCCAGCGCGGGCCCACCTGCGAATCGTCTTAAGGCTGCCGGGGGGTGGCGTCAATCAGTCCGGCCAATCCGGCGGGGACGGCCGGTCGACCCGGCAAACGACCGCCTGCATCCAGGGTGGCTAACGGGACTCGAACCCGCGACCCTCGGTACCACAAACCGATGCTCTAACCAACTGAGCTATAGCCACCGCGACGACGGCATTGTAGCAAAGTCCCCGCCGGATTCAGGCCCCTGCGGACCTCCCGTCCGCGCTCGGTGCCGGCCGACGGGTTCGCGGCTCGCGCCGGTCATTCCCGCTGCCGCGAGTCGATCACGATCGTCACCGGGCCGTCGTTCACCAGCGCCACCTGCATGTCGGCCGCAAACACGCCCCGCTCCGGCCGCCGGCCCGCGAGCGACTCGATCTCCAGCAGGAACCGTTCGTACAGCGGCACCGCCTCCTCCGGCCGTGCCGCCTTGATGAAGCTCGGCCGATTGCCGTTGACGGTCGAGGCGATCAGGGTGAACTGACTGATCACGAGGAGCCCCCCCTCGGCGTCGACGACGCTGCGGTTCATCTTGCCCGCAGCGTCGGAGAAGATCCTCATCAGGACGACCTTGCCCGCGAGCCAGTGGGCGTCGGCGGGAGTATCCCCCGACTCCACGCCCACGAGCACCACGAGCCCGGTGCCGATCCTGCCGACCGTCTCTCCAGCGATCGCGACGCTCGCGGAACTCACGCGTTGGATGACTGCCCGCATGGCGAAAGTGTAGCGGCGCAGCCTTGAAACCAGCCTGTGCCCGGGAAACCTGCCCGCGTACCATCCCGCGGGTCCCGAGGCGGTTCGCTTCTTGAGGCCAACGATGTCCGCACGTCCCGTCGTGACCACCGACCGGTTGCCCGCCGGCCGCGGCTGCGTCAACGACATCGCCACCCTGGCCCTCGACGTGCCGCTGTTTCCCGTCGATCGGGCGATGCAGCTCGGTTCGCTGGCGGAGGCCCGAGCCGCCTGCGCCGTGCGGGTCGGCTGGGCCGCGATCTTCCTCAAGGCCTACGCGCTGGTGGCCCGCGAGATGCCGGCCCTGCGCGGCTGGCTGTGCGGCCGCCTCCGGCAGCGGATCGCCACCAGCTCCGAGAGCGTGGCGACCCTGGCCGTCAACCGGGCCGACGCGGGCGCCGACCGGCTGTTCTTCGCGCGGCTCACCCACCCCGACGCGACGCCGCTGCCCCTGCTCCAAGCCTCCATCGACCGGTTCCTGAACCAGCCCGTGGACCGGGTCTTCGCGCGGCAGCTCCAGCTCGAGGCCGTCCCGACCTGGCTGCGGCGGACCATCCTGCGGTGGAACATGCACTCCGCCTCGCCCAAGCGGGCCACGCGGATCGGCACGTTCAGCCTCTCGACCCTCGCCGGCTTCTCGGCGACCAACCGCTTCCACCCCACGCTCTGCACCACGAGCCTGTCGTACGGACCGCTGGAGCCGGACGGCCGCTGCCTGGTGACCGTGATCGCGGATCACCGCGTGCTCGACGGTGCGGGGGTGGCCAAGGCGCTGGCCCGGCTCGAGGAACTGCTGGCCACGGAGATCGTCGCGGAGCTCAGGACGGCTCGCCCGGCGCCTGCCGAAGCCGCCGCCTGATCTCGGCGAGCCGCGCCGCGAGATCCCGCTCCAGGCCGCGGTCCGTCGGCTCGTAGTAGTCCCTCTCCACGCCCAGGTAGTCCTGCGCCGCGACGCCATCCGGCGCGTCGTGGGAATACTCGTAGCCCTGGCCGCGGCCGAGCCGCTTGGCCCCCGCGTAGTGCTTGTCCTGGAGGTGCCTGGGCACCGGGATCACGGCCTGCTCCCGCACGTCGCGGCGGGCCGCGGCGATCGCCATCGTGCAGGCGTTGCTCTTGGGGGCGAGGGCGAGATAGATCACCGCCTGCGCGAGCGTGAGCTGGCATTCCGGCAGGCCCACGAACTCGGTCGCCTGCATCGCCGCCACCGCGATCACCAGCCCGCGCGGATCGGCGTTGCCGACGTCCTCGCTGGCGAGGATCACCAGCCGCCGGGCGAGGAACCGCACGTCCTCACCCCCCTCGAGCATCCGCGCCAGCCAGTAGAGGCCGGCGTCGGCGTCGCTGCCGCGGATGCTCTTGATCAGCGCGCTGGCGCAGTCGTAGTGCGTGTCGCCGGAGTCGTAGGCCACGACCTTCCGCTGCACGCTCTCGCGGGCGAGCTCGAGCGTGAACACCAGCGGCCGCTCCGCGGTGGACAGGACGCCGACTTCCAGGCCGCCCAGCGCCCGCCGGGCATCGCCGTCGGAGGTCTCGACGAGAAACCCGCGGGCCTCCGGGGTGAGCGTCACCTGCTCCCTGCCGAGGCCCTGGTCCCGGTCCACGATCGCCCGGTCGAGGATCGCGCCGACGTCCTCCTTCGAGAGCGCCTCCAGTTCGAAGATCCGGCTGCGGCTGACCAGGGCGGTCGTCAGGGCGAAGAAGGGATTCTGCGTGGTCGCGCCGATCAGGGCGATCACGCCGTGCTCCACGTCGGGCAGCAGCACGTCCTGCTGGGCCTTGTTGAAGCGATGGATCTCGTCGACGAACAGGCAGGTCCGCTGGCCGTCGTCCTCCAGCCGCCGCCGCGCCGCCTCGAGCACGTCGCGGACGTCCTTGACGCCCGACGCGGTGGCCGAGAGCTCCACGAACCGTCGCTTCGTCTCGGTGGCGATGATCTCCGCGAGCGTCGTCTTGCCCACGCCCGGCGGCCCGTACAGGATCACCGACCCGAGCCGGTCGGCCTCGATCAGCCGCCGCAGCAGCGTGCCCGGGCCCACCACCTTCCGCTGCCCCACGTAGTCGGCCAGCCGCCGCGGCCGCATCCGCGCCGCGAGCGGGGCGGCCCGCGCGACGTTGGCGGCTCGCGTGGCGGCGAACAGATCGGGCATGGGCGAGACTCCCGGGCCGCCGTCAGCCGCTCCAGACGAACTCGACCAGCGCGTCGATGTCGGGGTGCAGGCTCTTGTGGACCGGGCAGGTGTGGGCCGCCTGCTCGAGGAGCTGGCGCTGCGGATGATCGGCGGGCAGCGGAATCGTGATCCGCGTGCGGAGCGACGCGATCCGGCGCGGAGGCTCCTTGGTCATCTCCTTGACCGTCTCGACGGTCGCGCCCACCAGGTCGATCGCATGCCGCTCGGCCACGATGCCCATGATGGTCAGCATGCAGGCCCCCAGGGCCGTCGCCACCAGATCGGTGGGGGAGAAGCTCTCCCCCTTGCCGTGATTGTCGACCGGGGCGTCGGTCACCAGCGTGGTGCCCGAGGGACCGTGCGTGGCGCGGCACCGCAGGCCGCCTTCGTACCGCGACGACACCTGAAGCATGGCTGAACTCCTGATCGGGCCCGACGGCCCGTCTATAAAGATCGTGGAAAAGCCGCCGGGACGCCCCTAGTCCTTATCCAAGCGAATTTGGACTTGCGCGATTCGCGCTGAGCGCATAAAAAAACTCGAAATCCCCGACGAATCGCTTGATTTCGGTTGGCGCCACTTCAAGCGACTCGCCACTCCATGAGGAGTTTC
>VGYR01000118.1 GCA_016872925.1 Planctomycetota bacterium | reverse complement strand
GGCCGCCCGTGCCGAGGGCCGAGACGTTCTTCACCACCACCTCACCCCCCTCGACCGACGTGCCCTGTGAATGGCTGTTGGCGAGCGACAGGATCAGCTTGCCCGCGCCCTGCTTCACGATCCGCTGGTTGCCGGAACGGACGCTCGAATCGATCACGGTGGAGAGCGACGGGACGGTGAGCGTCACCGGCGTGTAGGCCGGCACGGCGGTCACGGTGCTGAACTTGAGCGCCGCGCCCACGTTCGGCGTCTGGCCGTTGTTCACCTGGGTGACGATCGTGGGCGTGGCGTTGTCGTAGCGGAGCGTGTTGGCTCCGCCGCCACCACTCAGGCTGCCCGGGAACGTGACCGCCGGGCCCGTCATCACGAACGTGTCGTCGCCCGCTCCGCCGATCACCGACTCGATCGCCGTGCCCGCGTGCGTGGCCGAGGCGCCCGGAGCGGTGACGGTGACGCTGCCGAGGCTCACGGTCAGGGCCGTCAGCACCGCCGAGAAGTCCATCGTGTCGGTGCCCTCGCCGGGGTTCTCGATGATCGTGTCGGTGCCGAAGAGGTCGAAGAAGGAGTAGGTGTCGTTGCCCGGGCCTCCGGCGAGCGTGTCGGAGCCCCAGCCTCCCCTGAGCACGTCGTCGCCGTAGCCGGCGGAGATGGTGTCGTCGTTGTTGCCACCGTCGAGCAGGTCGTTCTGGATCGAGCCCGCGAGCGTGTCGCTGCCGCCCTGGCCCTCGAACCACACCGGCAGGCTCCCGGCCCGGAGGATGTCGTTCTTGGTGCCGCCGATCACGTGCCGGAGGTTCACGACGCCGCCGGTGCCGGTCGCCGAGCCGACGAAACTCGCGTCGAGTGCCCCGAGGTAGCTCACCGTCACCGGGGATGTCCAGGCGGAGAGGTCGAGGATGTCCATGTCGGTGAAGGCGTAGCCTGGAATGCCGTAGCCATCGAGGATGCCACCGTAGGCCGCAGCGTCGGCCACGCGGAACCTGTCCACCTCGCTCGTGCCGCGGACGCGGTCGATGCCTGCCGCCGTCGCCACGCTGGTCGTGGAGGTGCCGTAGGTCACGGCGATCGCGCCGGAGATCGTGGCGTCGATGCTCGAGCCGTACACGTAGGCGTAATCGAGCACGTCGGTCCCCTGCCCAGCGGCCTCGACCACCGTGTCGCTCGCCCCGGTGGCGTAGAAGGCGTAGGTGTCGTCGCCCAGACCGCCCGTGAGCGTGTTGGTGCCGCCGCCGCCGGCGAGCATGTCGTCGTCGGCACCACCGGAGATCGTGTCGCCGCCGTCCTCGCCGTAGAGCACGTCGTTGCCGGCGTTGCCGGAGATCACGTCGGCACCGGCGCCGCCGAAGATCACGTTTGGCCCGGCGTCGCCCGTGAGCGTGTCGCCGCCGTCTCCGCCCGTGAGGTCTTCGAAGCCCGCGATGCCGCCGGCAATGCCGGTGGCCGTGCCGGCCAGCAGGCTCACGTTCACTCCGACCGCCCACTCGTTGCCCGAGTTGCCGTAGGAGAGCAGGTCCTGGCCGGTGCCGGCGTCGATCCGGGCCGCCGTCGAGCCGGTCTTCTTCACATACGCGATGTCGTCGCCCGCCCCGAGCCGGATCCGCTCGATCTGGTCGTTGAACCACTCCACCGCGAGCATCGGGCTCCACGAATAGATCCGCGTGCCACTCGCGGCCGCGTCGATCGTGGCGATGAGCGACGCCGTGATCGCGGTCATGTCGAGCACGTCGTTGCCGCCACCGCCCGCGAGCTCGACCACCCGGTCGTCGAAGGTGCCCTCGAAGATGAAGGTGTCGCTGTCGGCGCCGCCGGTGAGGTGGTTGGAGCCCGCCCCGCCCCGGATCGTGTCGGTGCCGGCGTTGCCGTCGATCACGTCGTCGTCCTGCCCGCCGCGGAGATCGTCGTCGCCGGCGTTGCCGCGCAGGGTGTCGTTGCCCTTGTCGCCGAAGATCAGGTCGATCGACGTACCGCCGTCGAGGGTGTCGTTGCCCCCGAGTCCGCGGATCGCCGTCGTGCCGCCGAAGGCCGAGGCGTTGATCACGTTGGCCGACGCCCCGCCGGTGAGCAGGGCGGACTCGACGCCGAACACCGAGTGCCCTATTCCGAAGACCGTCACCTTGGCAGCCAGGAGCGTGGTGTCGATGTCGGCCCGCACCACGAGCGTGTCGGTGCCCAGGCCGCCGTCGTAGACGTCGGCGAATGCACCCGGATTGGCGGCGAAGCCGCCGCCGAGCACCGTGTCGATCACGTAGAGCGTGTCGTCGCCCTCGTCGCCGTAGGCCAGGTCCTGGCCCGCGCCGGCCACGATCGTGTCCTTGCCGGGCCCGCCCCAGATGACGTCGTCGCCGCCGTCGCCGAAGATGGTGTCGTCGCCGGCGAGGCCCTGGAGCGAGTCGTGGTCGCCGCCGCCGGTGATCACGTCGGCCAGCGGCCCGCCGGTGATCGAGTCGTTGCCGGCGCCTCCATCGATCCGGTTCGGCGCGGAATCGCCGCCGGTGATCGTGTCATTGCCTTCCTCGCCGCGGATCACGTCGCCCAGCTGGCCACCGAAGATCTGGTCGTCGCCGGCGCGTCCGCGGATCGAGTCGTAGCCGCCGATCGTCAGCACGTACCACGGGAGGTCGCTGCCGTCGTCGCCGTGGAGCACGTCGGCGTCGGTGCCGCAGCCGCCGTCGATCTCGTCGTCGCCATCTTCGAGCACCTCCCAGTCGGGCACGTTGCCGAAGCCCACGTCGACCGTCTGGCCGCCGGTGACCACGACGAGGAAGTCCCGCCGGCCGGTGTCGGTGACGATGCCGGCCGGAGCCACGGCGAGGCCGCCGTACGTGAACGCCGTCGTGTCGGTGATCGTGCCACTGCGGGTGACGGTGCCGGCTGCGGAGGCCGCGAAACCGTAGAGGCCGTTGCCCGTGCCGATGGCGATGAGGCCGCCGACCGCGGTCCGCTCGAGGCCCACGAGGAGTTCCGACACCGGCAGTTCGCGGACGATGGTGGCGTTGGCGCCGCGGACCGTGGCATCGAGCCGCACGAGTACCTGCGACGGGGCGTTCTGCGGGTTCATCGTCACGCCGTCACCCTTCTGCGACGTGCACACGAGATAGATCTCGGCCTCCGAGAACACGACGGCGTCGCCCACCGGATAGAGCCGCGCGTTCGCGGCGGTCCGCAGCACGCCCAGCGACTCCCACGCATGGAGTGGAATCCGATAGAGCAGCACTTCGCCGCCGGTCGTGACGCCGAGGAGCGTCTCGTCGTCGAGCGCGTCGAGCGACAGGAGCGAGTCGCTGCCGGGAACCTGGGCCACGGTCACGAGCACCCCGGTGGATGGCGTGAGTCGCCAGAGGCCCGGTGTGCCGGCCACGGCCGGGTTGGTGGAGACCGACGTGCCCGCGATCCAGGCGACGTCGCGCGAGGTGAAGGCTACGTCGCGGGCGGCCACCGAGGGGAAGTCGACGACGTTGGTGCCCTTGAGCCTTGCAGTGTCGATGGTCCAGAGCGAACTGGTTCCGCTCGAGGCCGTGAAGGAGACGGCGTAGAGCGTGTCGGGAGCGGATGCGCCTCCGGCCGTTGCCTGCACCCAGGGGTAGGCGGGTGTCTGGGCGACCGTGTAGGTGCCCGCCGCCACGGCCTGGAAGCGGAACGCCCCCTGCTCACCGGCATCGATCGTGCCGTCGCCATCGAGGTCGAGCGGCGCGGTCGTCGTCGTCGCCACGGTGACGCCCTGTGCGTTGACGAGCCGCACCAGCATGCCGGCGAGGCCGGGCTCGCTGGCCGTGCGTCCCTGATCGGCGTCGGCCGTGTCGTGCCGCCAGACGGTGCCCTCGACGGTTCCCGTGGCGGCGGCGGCACCGATCGCGACCACCGTGCCGCCGTCGAGCCCCTGTCCCGAGAGCCCCTGGCTGCCGGCGATCACGAAGTCGAACACGAAGTCGCCGCCGGCGGACGCATTGCCCGACGGGAAGTGCGAACCGTCGGCCGCGGTCGGGCCCGGGTTGATCCACTCGCCGTCGAGTGTGGCGCCCGTGTTGGACTGCACCGACGCCTCGCTTACCGTGAACCGATAGCGGCCTGGTGCGAGATTCGTGCCGAAGGTGGGGCCGCCCACCTGGTAGATGATGCGATTGGGCTGCGTGGGATCGACGCCCAGGAGCGCCAGCTTAATCGGGGTGCCCAGCGCGCCGGTGGACGTGACGGGCCGCAGCGTGCCGCCGTTGGTGACCGTGGCGACACTGCCCGTCGAGATGCAGGTCTCGATGGCGATCAGGGAGAAGGTCCCGGCGATCGGGTCGAGCTGTGCGGCGCCGTCGGGCACCGGCGTCCAGGTGACGGCGACGCCGGGCTTGGCGAGCAGCACGCCGTCGACGACCGGGGCGAGCGTGGCGGTGATCTCGAAGTTGAGGCTCGACGTCGAGCCGCTGGTCACGACGGCGTCGCGATAGTCGGGGCTGACGTGTGCGCAGACGCCCGTGTCGGCGACCGCGACGCGGTACGATCCGGGGGCAAGGCCGTCGAAGACATAGCCGCCATTCGTTCCCGTGACGGCCACGGGCTCCCCTGCATCCCAGCTGCCGTCCCGGTCCCTGTCGAGGTAGACCGAAACGCCGCCGGCCGGCGTCGTCTGCGTGCCCGACTTCGTCATCACCTTGCCGGCCACTTGCCCGGCCTTGTGGAAGGCGAGATCCGGCGGAGCCGATGGCGATGCGCCGCCGAGGGTCACGAGCGCCGTCATGCTCGACCAGGCGTTCGACGGAACCCAGCCGGCCGGCACGGCGTCGACGACGAGGTAGTAGCTCCCCGCCGGCAGGCCCGAGGTGGTCGGCAGGGCCACCTTGCCGCCCATGATCGTGGCCACCATCACGTCGGCGTACGTGGTGGCATCGACGATCCGCACTGTCCATGACGTGGTGGAGGTGACCTCGATCTCGCCGGGATCGCGGATGCCGTCGGCATCACGGTCGTCGTAAATCGTGGCCTGGAGCGTGCACGACGCGTCGGGATACACCTCCGGGTGGAACATCACCTCCGGTCCGCAGGAACCGTCGGCCGTCACGGCCGTGAAGCCGCCGTGGATCGCCGCGATCACGGGACGGCCGGTGGCCAGGTCAGCCTGCAGGAAGGCGTAGCCGATGCTCGTGGTGCCGCCATAGATGGTGTCGGCGCCGCCGCGGCCATAGATGCGGTCGTCGCCCGGGCCGCCCTCGATGGTGTTGATGCCGTCGCCGCCGTCGATCACGTCGTTGCCATGGCCGCCGAAGATCCTGGCGTTGCCCCCCGCGGCGATCAGGCAGTCGCCGCCCGGGCCGCCAAAGAGGTCGTCGTCGCCCGCTCCCGACTCCACGTAGTCGCTGTCGAAACCCCCTGAAATCCAGTCCTTGCCGGCGGTGCCGTAGATCGTGTCGTTGCCGTCGCCGCCGGAGAGCCTCGACGACCAGCCGCCGCTGGTGCCGGTGGACGGGGCCGTCGCCTTCTGGTCTTCGTCGGCGGCATAGAGCGAGTCGTAGCCGGGACCACCGTAGATCACGTTGTAGCCCGTGCCACCCTCGATGAGGTCGGCGTTGACGTCGATGGCCCCGGCAGTGAGCAGGCCTGCGATGTCGTCGCCCCAGATCGAGTCGTCGCCGTCGCGGCCGTAGATCTTGTCGTTGCCCTCGCCTCCCTCGATCGTGTCGCCGCCGGCATTGCCGTCGATGGTGTCGTCGCCGGTGTCGCCATACAGCGAGTCGCCCGCATCGCCGCCCCCGATCCGGTCGCTGCCCGCGCCGCCGCGGATCGTGTCGGCACCGGCCGTGCCCGCCTCGAATGTCAGATTGGCGGCGATGAACGCGACCATGTCGCCCACCTCGTCCTCGCCGTAGAGCTGGTCGTCGCCGTCGCCCCCGTCGATCACGTCGGAGCCGCCGTACCCGAGGATGACGTCGTTGCTGCCGTTGCCGGAGAGCACGTCGGCCGCCTTGCGGCCGATGAGCTTGTCGCTGCCCGCCGTGCCCACCACGCTGCCTGAGTCGCCGGAGAGCGTGTTGGCGGCCTTGCCACCCGTCAGCTTGTCGTTGCCCGGGCCGCCGAAGCCCCAGACGGGGATGTTGACCAAGGCCGTCACGGTGATGATGTCGTTGCCGAGGCCCGCGTCGAACCAGATCGCCTGCACGCCGGCCGCGGAGACCCGCTCCTCGTAGTCGTAGCCCGTGACCACGATCTGGTTGGTGGCCGAGTCGTAGTCGATCGTGAACTCCTCGTCGCCGTCGGTGGTTTCGCCCTCCAGCACGTTGCCCGCCCGCGGGCCCGCGTTGAGGACCAGCGTGTTCACGCCCGCGGTGCCGGCGTTGGAATCGTGGTCGAAGGTGCCGACCATGTCGAACAGGTTTGGAGTGACCGGCGGGCAGGTGACGTAGTTGAAGTCGACGATCGTCTCGTCGAGGAGCTTGAAGCTGTCGCTCCAGAGCGTGACGAAGCCGAAGGGCGTGGAGAGGCCCACCTTGATGTAGGCCTCGAAGAAGGCCTTCAGCGCCCCCTCGAAATCGAAGATGCACTCGGGGCCCGCCAAGAGATTGTTCACAAACTCGTCGAGGTGCACGCGGCCGTCGCCGTCGTTGTCCTTGAGGTTGGCGCCGAGCACGCCCTCCACGCCCCCCTTCACGCCGGCCTTCGCCACGACCACGTTGAGCTCGGCCCCGGCGCCGATCGTCGCGGTGAACGTCATCTCGGCTGCGTCGGTGCCCGACGTCACGTGGTCGTCGAGATACACGCCGTTGAGCAGCTTCGCGGCGTCGAAGCTCTCGGCGGACATCGCCTGGCGAAGGCCGAACGTGTCGTAGCCCACCGTGAAATTGGTGGCGAACCGGACGCCGCCAAAGATCGTGGCGAAGAGGGGCGGGAAGATCGGGAAGCTCTGGCTCAGCTCGAAGCCGGCGTTCAGCGAAGGGAGGTGCCAGCTCACGAGAGTGGCGTCGCCGCCGAACAGGAACTTGAAGAGCTGCGCCCCTGGATCGGTGATGATCGGGAAGCTCAGGGTGCCCTTCGTGATGTCGGCATAGGCGTTCTTGACGTTCGCAGGAGCCGCAGCGTCGGCCGGTGAGGCGAGAATGCCCAGGAGCGCGTTGGCCACTGGAACGGTCGTCGTGAAGGCCGAGGAGTCGCCGCTGCCGCCGAGAAGTTTCGTGGCGTTGCCGCTCAGGCCGCCGAGCGAGATCTTGCCCGATGTGCCGATGCTCGAGAGGGTGGAGATCGTATCGACCACTTCGTCGACCGTCTCGATGAACGTCACGGCGGATTCGTACTCGGAGCCGCTCACCAGCCGGATCGCGTCGAGGAACGTCACGCTGCTCCCACCCACGAGCTTCGAGAGGTCGGAGACGAGCGGGATGTCGCTCGTCAGCAGGTCGAGCACCGGCTTCAAGGGTTCGACCATGTCGTTGACGCTCTCGAACACCTCCTTCACGGGGCCGTTGAGCAGGCCGCCGAGGTCGATGTAGGTGTCGGTGATCTGGAAGTAGAAGTTGCTCGCGGACAGGCTCGTGAACGAGACCGGCCCGCCCTCCTTCGTGCCTCCGGCGCCGTAGCCCATGGCCAGCGAGAGGCCGAGGCCCGGCCCGCTGATGCTGAAGGCGCTGGCCGTGAGGTCGACCCGCACGTCGGCTTCCACGGTGCCGCCTGGGGTGGCGGAGGCGAACAAGCCGGGTAGGCCGGCGATGCTCGTGCTGGCGGCCGGCAGGTCGAGCGTGAGCGACGCGGTGAGGTCGGAGCCGGCGTGCGTGTCGGCGAGCGTGAAATAGAGCGGGCCGAGCGCCATCTCCACGCCGGTGGCGGGTAGCGAGAGCCCGAAGCTCGCCGTCACCTCGTTGCCGGCATCGGTCTTGAGGAAGAAGCCCTTCGTGCGGCTGTAGCCCAAGCCGAGATCGACCGTGAAGCCCGCGTCGAGGGTGACGTTCGCGCCACGGAGTTCGAGGCCCAGTGCGTCGAGGCCGAAGTCGATCCGATCCGGGCCGAGGGGGGTGCTCGTCGAGCCGGAGAAGGTGACATCGACGATGAACTCGTCGGAGACGCCGGTCAGGATGCTGCTGAAGTTCGTACCCCAGTTGGGCGAGCTGGAGTTGATCGCAGTGCCGCCGATCGTGAACGAGAACGTCGACGCAAATCCGCTGCCGAGGGCGGCGATTCGCGTCGTGAGCTCGTTGGAGAGCGCCTGGGGCGTCGTCACGAAGGGCTTCAGGCCCGTGAAGAAGCCCTCGAGCTTCGAGAGCGTGCCGTCGCTCGAGAGGTCGATGTCGCCGATCAGCGGCAGGTCCTGCACGAGATCCGCCTCGAGCACGGTCTGCAGGCCGTTGATGAGCAGCAGCACGCCATCCACCCAGCTGTCGAGGTTGAAGGCCGCGGCGGAGAAGATGTCGCTGAGCTGCTGGACCGGCGAGCCCACGTCGGGAACGAAGCTCGTCGACACGGCGAACGGATCGGGCAGCGCGGTGTCGAGCGTGGCCGTGAGGGCCAGGGCGCCGAGGCCCTCGCCGGTGGTCGGGTCGCCGAGGCCGGTGATGTAGATCGGCAGGTTGGCGGCGAACTTCGCGTCGGCCGTGAGCGCACCCGCGGCCGAGAGTTTGAACTGGGCGGCGTCGGTGCCGGCCTTGTTGCCAAGTGAGATCGTCGCCAGCTGCTTGCCCGGATCCGCAGAGCCGAGCGAGATGCCGGCGATGCCGCCCACGCTCGCGGTCAGCGACACGCCCGGGCCGTCGTCGATTTCCGCCTCGAGCGAGATCAACGAGTTGGCGGTGTCGAAGAACGGTGCGGCCGTCGAGAGGTTCACGCCGAAGCGGCCGGCGACGGCGCCGTCGATCTTGATGAAGATGCTGCCGGTGCCCGTGACCGAAAAAGGCGTGTCGGCGCCGACCGAGAGGGCGTCGAGATCGACCGTCGTCGATACCCCCGCGTAACTGAGTTTCATGTCGAACACGAGCGCCTTGTTCGCGCTCGACGGGGCCGTGCCGAGGCTTGGCGTGACGGTGATCGTCAGGCCGCTGACCGTCGGAAAGAGCCCTTCGATCAGGTCGCCAAAGCCGTCGAGGCCGCCGAGCACGAGGCCGTCGAGGTTGAGGTTCGCGAGGCTCAGGCCCGAGAGCCACGCGTCGTTCTTGGTGGCGTCGAACTCGAGCAGCCTGCCGAAGGCCAGCCGGAAGGTGGCCAGCGACGCGTCGGCGGGAATCGACGCGAAGACGAGATTCGCCTCCACGGCCCAGGCGGCGAGATCGCGGATGAAGGAGATGTCGAAGCCGTCCGTGCCGGGTACCCAGCCTTCCCAGCGGACCATCAGGTCGTCGAGCGACCAGGAGAGCCGCTGAAGGCGACCGAAGCCGGGCAGTGCGGAGAGCGCCGAGAGGTTGGCGTCGATCGCGTCGAGGAAGCCGCGTCCGAGGCCGTTGAGACTGCCGGCCGGCCAGACGCCGCCCGTTGGTCGTCCCAGGATGCCCGACAGGTCGATCGAGCTGAGCGAGCCCAGCACGTCGGCGATGCCGAGCACGTCGCCGAGCGTGCGGCCGTCCCAGGGAATCTCGATGTCCCAGAGCCCGGAGGTGACCAGGTAGTTGGCGAACATCTCGAGCAGGGCCGGCAGGTCGTCGACCGAGAAGTCGCCGAGGTTCTGGAGCGCCTGCGAGAGCTTCACGCTGGGGCTGACGTCGAACGTCCACGAGCTTCCCGCGGCGCCGGCCTGGAGCCGGAGGTAGGGCACGTCGGCCGACGCCGGCGTGGTGGTGAGCGGGGCCGCCTGGTACTTGGTGTCGACGATCCCGAACACTGTTGAGGCCAGGGTCTCGGGCCGCACCTTGAGCTGGAAGATGCCGTCGAGCTTGGGGGCCGTGACGTTGAAATCGGCAAGCTTCGACACACCCGCGTCCATCTCGGCGAGGTAGACCCGGCCGTCGTCGGCCAGGCCGGTGCCGGGATCGACCAGCTTGATCGCCACCCCCGCCTTGCCCTCGACCGCGCCCGCGTAGACCGACAGCGCCAGCGGCCCGAGCGCCGCACCGGCCTCGAGCGACCCGGTGATCTTGAGCTCCAGCGAGGCGAGGGTGTCTTCCTTGACGTAGATCCGGTCGCGGGGCGAATAGCTCTCCAGCGAGATGCCCTCGATCGTCCCGCCGGTCGTGGGCGCCGCGAGCAGGCCGAGCGCGACGGGGGCGAGGGACACCTGCACCGTGTCGGTCGAGCCCACCTTCACCTTCACGGAGGGCCCGGCGATCGAGAACGTGGAGGTCTTCGCCGCCGGCACGGTCAGGTCGGTGGCCACCAGCGCGTTGTTGGTGAGCTTGATCTGGAGCTTGCCGGCCGAGGACGGGCCGTTGAGCAGCGTGAGCAGGTCGCCGATGGTGGCCGTGCCCGGGGTGGAGTCGGTGCCGAGGCCGGAGATCGTGTCGAGGTCGAAGCCGAGCGTGGCGCCGCTGCGGAGCGTGAACTGGAGGTCGTTGCCGGAAACGAGTGCGTTCTTCGTGAGCCCGGCGCCGCCGTTGAGGCTCGAGAGCAACGAGGCGTTCGTGAGCGTGGTGAGGCCGGCCGAGGAGCGGATCGCCACGCCGGCCGTGATCGTGAATGCCGCCGTCAGTTCCACCGTGGCCGAGCCGCGGCCCGACACATCGAGCGGCAGACTTGCGGGCACGATCTTCCCGGAGTCGAAGGCCACGCTCTCGGAGAGCGTGGGGAACGAGAGTGGCAGCTTCCACTCGATGGCGTTGGTGGTGGAGTTCCAGCCGAGTTCAAAGGTCGTGGTGGCTACACCCAGCTCCGCGGCGAGCAGCGAGATCGCTTCGTCGATCGTGTCGAACGACCAGTTGCCGCTCGAGTCTTTGAGGCAGGCGAGCAGGTCGTCGAGGTCGCCGAGCAGCCCCTCGCCGAACAGGGCCGCGAGCGACGTGTCGATCAGCGGCAGGTCGAAGCCGCGGCCGAGTTCCGGCACCCAGCGGCCGAGGTCGGCCAGGAAGGACCCGACGTCCGACGCGCTGATACTGGCGAGCTTCGTGAAATCGAACGACGTGATCCCGTCGGCCAGCTTGAGGCTCGGCAGCGTGAGCGAGAGCGACGACGGGTCGAAGAGGTCGGTCGCCTTGATGAAGATCTCCTGGGCCGAGCCCACCACCTGCTGCAGCCCGCGGAGATTCTGCGTGAACGGCACGCGGACGGAGAGCCCCGCTCCCGCCGCCGAGAGGCTGAACAGCGACCCGAGGTCGGCCACCGCGGTGCCGTCGAGCTCGCCGAGAGCCACCACGCCGTCGCTCCCTTCCTGGAGATCGATCCGCACGCGGGTGTCGAGCGTGACGTCGAGGTCGGCAGGCCCGAGCTTGATGATG
Organism: Planctomycetota bacterium; assembly: GCA_016872925.1. Taxonomy (GTDB): domain Bacteria; phylum Planctomycetota; class Planctomycetia; order Pirellulales; family UBA1268; genus QWPN01. Next base: position 1,249 of record VGYR01000118.1, on the reverse strand, counting down.
CCGAAGTTCGCCTCGACATCCTGCACGGCGCTGCCACCGGTTGCGGTGGCCTTGGCGACCACGTCGAGCCCGCTGAACTTGAGAAAGAAGCCCTGCTCGGCTGCGAGGCCCGGCGCGAGGTCGATGCCGAAGTCGAGCGTGCCCTCGTAGCCCACCGAGACCGTCGCCTTCACATCGCCGAGCTTCAGGCCCTGGTCGAACAGCGAGGGTGATCCTCCGCTCGCGGGCGCCTGGCCGAGGTTCAGCGTGTAGTTGGGCAGCGGCGTGCTCCCAGTGATCGGCACGGAGAACCAGAGCCGCGTCTGGTCAGCGAGCGTCTCCCGCGTCGCGGTCACGGCCGAGATCGCCAGCACGGGATCGGCGGCCGCCGCGTTCAGGAACGCGTTCTTGACGTCGAGCACGGTGATCGCGCCCGAGAGCGAGGCGAGCCGCTCGGCGAGGCCGGTGCGGAGCTGGTCGCCGATGGGCGAGAGGGTGCCGATCGACTCTCCGAGACCTGCCGCCGCGTCGCCGAACAGGCCGCTGGTCTGGATCTGCGTGAGCCGCTGCGCGAGCACGTCGATGCCCTGCACCAGCGCCGCGGTCTGCGCGGCGGTGAGCGGGTCGGTGTCGGCGGCCGTCGAGGTCGAGAGCACCAGCCGCGGTTCGAGCCGCTCCACCACGGCCCGACGGTGGCGGGCCGCGCGGCCGCGACGCCCCCGAGGCAACGCCGGACGACGATGGGAACGCGACGGCCGCGGACCGCGACCTGAATCACGGCGGGCTGCCATGAAGTGACTCCTGCTGCTGATCGAGGGACGAAAACCTTCGCCTGCTCCACCCCGAACGGATCGAGCAGACTACACCCCCTGCTTGCAGGAACGCAAGCATCCGTCGATCCAGCCTCTGATCGGTGCCGGCCGCAAGCCGCGGAAGCCCCAGGAACGGCCGACTGGGACGCGGTCTGCGCAGACGCGAGAAAATCGCCACCCCAGGGGGGAGGAAAGCCGTTCCGGCAGCAGCTGATGAGGCGTCGGAAAACGCGGCACCAGCCTCACCAGCCGCCCATCGGCCCGGAAATGCCTGTGGGCATCGTTGCGGAAGTGCCATTGACCGGACTATCCTTTTGACCGGACTATCCTTAAGTGACTACAGGTCGAGTTCAGCCTGACGGAAGAAGGAACGGAGAAGCCGCTGCTCGCCCCGGGTCTTTCTGAGGGCGTCGGAGACGGTCCTGCCAAGATGAAGAAGATCGTCGGGAATGAAGTTG
>VGYR01000117.1 GCA_016872925.1 Planctomycetota bacterium | reverse complement strand
TGCGGCACGTGACGGAGCCAGAGGCTGAGCAGAAGACGCTGCTGCACAGGCTCGGGCTGACACTTCCCAGGCGGCTCAAGCGGCTCGACAGCCCCGTGCAAATGGAGTGAAGACTTCGACCCCGAATTCGCGTGAATCCCGGGCTTTACGCTCACGGGTGCGTAACTTGGGTTAGGTCCTCGCCACATCCGTCGGCAGCGGGATCTGCACGACCACCCGTACCCAGCCGTCGGTGTCCTCGTGCGTCACCGAGCAGGCCGGCCCCACCAGCATATGAAGCCGCCGCTCGAGCGATGCAAGGCCCGTGCCCGTCGAATCAGCGTCACCCGGCGGCACCCAGCGGCCGGCATTCGCCACCTCGATCGTCAGCCAGCCCGCCTCCCCACGGACGGCAACCTGCACACGCGGACCGGCCGGTTCGCCGTCATGCCGCCGTATTTGATGGCGTTTTCCACCAGCGGCTGTACCAGCACCGGTGGCACCAGCACGCCGCGGACCCCGAAGTCGCAGTCGATGCTCGTCTCCAGCCCGTCGCCGAACCGTATGCCCTGGATGGTGAGGTAGTCCTCCAGAGCGTCGAGTTCGAGCGCCAGCGGTTCGAGCGTTGCCGCCGGACGAAGCAGAAACCGGAGATAGTCGGCGAGCGCCTGCGTGACGGCCTGCGTGGCTTCCGGGTCGTGGCGGCACACCATCACCGTGTTGAGGGCATTGAACAGGAAGTGGGGGCTGATTTGCGCCTGCAGGTGCTGGAGTTCGTGGCGGAGTGCCAACGACTCCGCCTGAAGCGCCCGCACCTCCGTCATGTTGCGATCGCGGACCAGCCGGTACCCGAAGTAGAAGGCACACCAGTTGACGATCATGGAGAGGGTGACCATCAGTCGGGCGATCCGTTCCGGACGGGGTGGCTTCGGCACCCCGAAGAGCGGGCCGCCCACCAAGAACAGGCCTTGCACGATGACCACCGAGAGCATGGCGCCGGCGGCAATCACGCCGATGTTCGACACCCGCAGCCTCGCGAGCAGGGGCTCGCGGTGGGAGATCCATCGCAGCCCGGCGGTCGCGAGAAGGCACAGAACCACCTCGGCGATCGCAAGCGACGGCGGGTCGGGCACCTTGAAGACGACGTTGAGCAGCACGTTGCCCGCCAGCGCCGCGCTCCAAGAGACAACATTGAGCGGCCAGAACAGGCGGCCCACGCTCGGGCCGATCGACCGGGGGGCAGCGATCCCGGGCTGTTCCGAAAGCTCGCGGCGGCTAGGTGGAGCGTGATCCGAGTCCATGCGTCGTGTCCGTGCGACGAGCCTGCGGTGGCCTGCCCAGAGTCTCCTGCGCCCCGTCTGTACAGTGGCACCGTCCTGTCCTCGACACAAGAGGTGGCCCCCGACTTGGCGTTGCTCCGGACCGGCAAACTTGCCCGGCGGACGCCGCGGAGACGAGAATCAGTCCCCGTCGGAAGGCCGAACGCCCTGCCCCGGAGCCGCCCATGCCCCGCACCATCGGCAACATGATCGCCGACTCGCTGCAGCTCTCGCTCGGCTATGCAGAGCGCCTGCTCAAGAACGTTCCCTCCGAGCGGGCGGCCCGGTTCGCCACGCCGGGCGGCGTGATGGTCGAGTCGAACCATCCGGCATTCATCTACGGCCACCTCAGCCTGTATGCGCCGAAGATCCTCCGCCAGATCGGTCATCCGGCACCGCCGGTGCCGGATGGGTTCGAACTGGCCTTTTCCAAGGATGCGACGTGCGTGGACGACGTGGATGGCGACCTCTATCCGCCGCTCGATCAGGTGGTGGCGTTCTTCCTCGAAGGACACCGCATGACGATGGGGGCCCTGCGGAGCACGCCCGATGCCACGTTCGACCAGCCCAACCCCGCCGAAGGCCGAATGAAGGAACTGTTTCCGACGATCGGCTCCGTGCAGGCCTTCTACTCCGGAGGCCATATGATGATGCACCTCGGGCAGATGAGTGCCTGGCGGCGGATGGAAGGGCTCGGAGCGGCCTGACGCGGGCTCCGCGGAAAGGCTGCTCCACCTCGCCAGGCCCCGATCGCGATGTGCCGGTCTGGCCCACGGTATAACGTCGGCAGTCGAAGCCCCATCCGCCGCCCACTGCGAGGAGTTCATCCATGGATCACGCCCATCATCACCACGGCATCGGTTCGCTGCTGAAGTCGAGGCTGATCTGGCTCGGTGTCGCGCTGGCCGGTCTCGGAATCCTCGCGGTCGCCGTCCCCTGGGCTGCCGCCACCTTCGTCGATTTCATGGTCGGCGGATCGCTGATCGCCGCGGGCGTGACGCAGCTCGCCGCTGCCGCAGGCACCTTCACCTGGCGCGGCTTCTGGCTGACCGTGCTCTGCGGAGCCCTGTCCCTGGTCGCCGGCACGGCCATGCTGGCGATCCCCGCCGAGGGCGTGCATGCCATGACCACGTTCATCGGGCTGGTGCTGCTCTTCGAGGCCGCCGCAAAGCTCACCGCCGCCTTCTCGCTGCCCCGGGACTTCCCCTGGGGCTGGGTGCTTGCCGACGGCCTGATCACCGCCGTGCTCGGGGGAATGCTGCTGATGAGCCCCACGCCGCAGTCCGGCGTGTTCCTCGGCACGCTGATCGGCATCAACCTGCTCGCGAGCGGAGCGTCGTTTCTGGGAGCGGGCCTCTGGCTCCGCGAGCGGCTGGGCTGACGCGCCCGGACGACAGCGGTCTCAGCCAGCGCTCGGTCCGGCGTCGAAACCCTCCCTCGACGAGGTGTCGAGGCCCATCGTCATCCGGCACCAGAAGGCCGAGGCGTCGGCCCAGGCCGTCAGCGTCTCGGCCATGACGCGCTCAACACCCGCCGTGGCGGCCGCCTGAAGGGCGGCCCGCACAAGCCCGGTCGCAACACCGCACCGCCTGGCACCGGGGCTTACCAGCAGGAACGGCATCGACCAGCGACTGCGGCCGCGCACCGCATGCGTGACCAGGCCAATCGCACCCACACAGCCTCCATCGGCTCGTTCCGCAAGCCACACCCGCACGGCGGATCGCGGCCTGTTCCACCCGAGGCCAGCCGCCGACAGCGATGCCGCAAAGCCCGGCTCCCCGCGGCATGCCGAAACCACGCCCTGCACCGCATGCCAGTCGTCGCGGCCGGCCTCGCGCACCGCCACCCCTGTCGCTGCCGGGAGGCAGGACCATGCTGACGCTCGCAAGACGTGCACGACGACTGCCATGACCGTGCCGATTGTGCCGAAGATGCAGGCCACACGCCGGCTACCACCAACCAGCCTCGCCGCAAAACCGCACCGCACCGGCAAACCCGACCTAGCCTCACTTCAGATTCGATGGCCCCGTCGGCAGGGACTCGGAGCGTGCACATCACCAACTCTGTCACTTCAATGCCATATCAATGACTGTTTTCTATCATTTTTTGACGTAATCCGATTGCAAATCCTTCATTTCGCGACTATTCTCGTTCACTGATGTCCGGAACTACGCACAATCGCGAACGACGCTCTCGGCTGTTGGATCTGATCCGCATTCGGGGGTTTGCTGCGCTCGAAGAACTCGTGCGGGAGCTGGGCGTGTCGGAATCGACCATCCGACGCGACCTCGACGCACTCGAGGAGCAGGGATCCGCCAAGCGGACGCACGGCGGCGTGCTGTATGCCGGCGGCATGCCCCGACTGGCCGAGTTCGACGAGCGGCAACCGGCCCATTGGGCTGCGAAGCGGGCGATCGCCGCCCGCGCCGCCGAAATCATTGCCGACGGCGAGACCGTGCTCCTCGATGGCGGCACCACCACCTACGAGGTCGCGCGGCTGCTCGTCGGCCGGTCCCTCCAGGTGGTGACCAACAGCCTCCCCGTGGCCAATCTGTTCGCCTCAGAATCGCGGACCGATCTTGTGCTCCTCGGCGGCTACGTCTCGCCGCGCACAGGCGTCTGCCTCGGCCCCTATGCCAACGAGCTGCTCGGCCGGCTGCACGTCACCACGACGGTCCTCTCCGCTGCCGGGATCGCGTGCGAGGGCCTGTTCAACGCCCACCTGCTGCTCGCGGAGACCGAGCAGGCCATGCTCAAGGCGGCCGGCCGCGTGATCGTGGTGGCCGACAGCTCGAAGTTCGGCCACAAGAGCCTGACCCTCGTCGCGCCGCTCGCCGAGATCGACGTCTTCGTTTCCGACGAGGGCCTCGATGCCGAATGGCGCCAGCGGATCGCCGCCGCGCCAAGCCAGCTCGTCATCGCCGACATCGCCGACGACGCAGGCACGTCTGACAGCCCGCCGCCGCCGTCTCGGCGCCGCCACGCCTGAGCCATTGCCATGCCCATGCTCGCCACCCCAACCACCGAAATGACCTCCGGCCTTGACCACGCCGCCGTGGCGAAGATCGTCCGCGAGATCATCCTCGCCTCGCGGGGCACGCCGCCGTCGCAGGCTGCCGTCGCCCCGAAGGCGGAGCCGAAGCTCGTGGTCAGCATCTCAGCCCGCCACTGCCACCTCACCGACGAGCACGTCATCAAGCTGTTCGGGCCCGGTGCCACGCTCACCCCGATGAAGCCGCTCTACCAGGACGGCTTTTATGCGGCCGAGCAGACCGTGATGCTCGTCGGCCCGAAGCGCACGATGCTCCCCACCGTCCGCGTGCTCGGGCCCACCCGCAGGGCCTCGCAGGTCGAGCTCGCCTTCACCGACGGGATCTCGCTGGGCATCGACCTGCCGGTGCGGCCCAGCGGCAGGATCGCCGGCACGCCCGGCTGCGTGCTCGTGGGCCCCGCCGGGGCGATCGAACTCGCCGAGGGGGTGATCCGCGCCGAGCGGCACGTCCACATGAGCTTCGCCGACGCCGACTTCTTCGGCGTGAAGGACGGCGACCGGATGAGCCTGGCGATCAAGGGCGGCTGCGGCACCGTGTTCCGCGACCTGCTGGTGCGGGCCGACGCCACGAGCAAGCTCGAAGTGCACATCGACACCGACGAAGGCAACGCCGCGGATCTCGACCACGCCACGGGCGTGGAACTCATCCGACAGACGTGACCCGATGGCGAAGCGTAAGGCGACGAAGCGAGCGCGCGACGAAACACGACCGTGCAACCGGCGCGTGCCGGTGCGGTCCGCGGGGCGGCCCCCGCGAGTGATGGACGGACGAAGAACACTCCAAGGGAGCGACAGATGGCGAAGCAGACAGAAGCCCTCGGCATGATCGAGGTGAAGGGTTTTACGACCCTCGTGGAGGCGGTGGACGCGATGATGAAGGCCGCGAACGTGACGTTCGTCGGCTGGGACAAGATCGGCAGCGGCCTCGTGACGGCGTTCGTCTCGGGCGACGTGGCTGCGGTGAAGGCGGCGACCGACGCGGGTGCGGCGGCCGGCGGTCGGATCGGCGAGGTGGTGGCGGTGCAGGTGATCGCCCGCCCCCACGAGGACCTGCAGACGGTGCTGCCCACGGCCTGAGCGGCCCGAGCGGCAATTCACGTGATCGAAACGGTTTCTTCCCCCATTCACAAAGGACGACAGATGAACACGGCGATCGGCATTCTGGAAACCAAGGGACTCGTGGGCCTCGTCGAGGCCACCGACGCGATGGCCAAGGCGGCCAACGTGAAGATTCTCAAGCGGATCAGCATCGGCAACGCCTTCGTGGCGACGGTCGTGCAGGGTGACGTGGGCAGCGTGCGGGCGGCCGTCGAGGCCGGCGCCAACGCGGCCCAGCAGGTGGGCGAGCTCGTCGCCAGCCACGTGATCCCGCGGCCGGCCGAGAGCCTCGTGGCGGCGTTCCTCACCTGATTCCAACCCTGCCCGGCACTCCGTCATGAACATCCTCGTCGCCAACCTCGGCTCCACGAGCTTCAAGTACCGGCTCTTCGACCTGCCCGAGCGGGTCGGCGAAGCCGGTGCGGAGCAGGAGCTGGCGCGGGGCGGCGTGGAGCGGATCGGGGCCGCCGAGAGCCGCGTCTACGCGACGATCGGCGGCCGCGGCATCGAGGCGGTGATGCCGGTGCCGGATCATGCCGTCGCCCTCCAGGCGGCGCTCGAGCAGCTCACGGCCGCAGGCGGCCCGCTGGCGAGCGTCGACGACGTGGCGGCGGTCGGATTCAAGGCGGTGCACGGCGGCCGCGCGGGCGGGGTCGTGCGGGTGTCGGCGGACGTGCTCGCGGCGATGGAGGAGATGGCCGCGGTGGCGCCGGCCCACAATCCGCCCTACGTGCGGGCCATGCGGCTCCTCGGCGAGCGGATGCCGGGCGTGCCGCTCATCGCCGCCTTCGAGACGGGGTTCCACGCCACGATCCCCGACCGCAACGCCCTCTACGCGGTGCCGACCGAGTGGGTCGACAAGCACCTCGTGCGGCGCTGGGGGTTTCATGGGGCGAGTCATCGCTTCGTGGCCGGCCGGCTCGAGGCGCTCGTTCCCGCGGGCCGCCGCGCGATCTCGTGCCACCTCGGCGGCTCAAGCAGCGTGTGCTGGATCCGCGACGGAGAGAGCGTGGGCACGTCGATGGGGATGAGCCCGCAGTCGGGCCTGCCCCAGAACAACCGCGCCGGCGACTTCGACCCCTTCGCCCTGCTGCACGTGGCCACGCAGACCGGCCGCGGCTTCGAGGAGCTGCTCGCAGAGCTCTCCGGCAAGGCCGGGCTCGCGGGCATGTCCGGGACGTCGGGCGACATGCGCGACCTCGAGGAGGCCGCGGCCGCGGGCAGCGAGCGGGCCCGCACCGCGATCGACGTCTACGTGGCCTCGATCCGCCACTGGCTCGGCGCCGGGATCGTGGAGCTCGGAGGCCTCGACGCCATCGGCTTCGCCGGCGGGATCGGCGAGAACTCGCCGCTCACGCGGGCCGCCGTCGTGGCAGGGCTCACGGATCTCGGGATCGCCATCGACCCGGCGAAGAATGCGGCCCGGGATGGCGGTGAACGGCCGATCCACGCCGCCTCGTCGCGAGTCGCGATCTGGGTGATTCCCACCAATGAAGAACTGATCGTCGCCCGGCAGGCGCGTGACCTGCTGGCGGCGGAGCGCGAGACCGCCCACGGGAGAGGTGCCTGATGTTCGTCGCCCTGGTGACCGGATCGGTCGTGGCCACGCAGAAGACGGAGGCGATGACCGGCCACAAGCTGCTCGTCGTGGAGCCTTACCGACTCGACGAGAAGACGCGGTCCACGCTCGTCTCGACCGGCCGCACCTTCATCGCCGTCGACACCCTCGGCGCCGGCGAGGGGCAGTTCGTGCTCGTCACGCAGGGCTCGAGCGCCCGCCTCACCCCCGAAACCAAGTCGCTGCCCATCGACGCCGTGGTGATCGGCCTCGTCGACACCGTCCGCGTCGAGGGCAAGGAAGTCTTCAGCAGGAAGTGACCATGACCGCCGCCACCAGCACGCCCGACATCGCCGCCATCGTCCGCCAGGTGCTCGCCGAGATCGCCGCCTCGGGTGCGGGCCGGCCCGCGGCCGCCCCCCCCGCCCCGCACGCCGCCGGCTCCTTCGCGGGCGCCCACGGGGTGTTTTCGAGCGTCGACGAGGCCGTGCGGGCCGCGACCGAGGCCTTCGAGCAGCTCGAACGGCTCGGCGTGGAGGGTCGCCGCCGAGCGATCGCCCACATCCGCCGGATCGCAATCGACGACGCCGAGGAACTCGGCCGCATGGAGTTTGCCGAAACGAAGATCGGCCGGCTCGACCACAAGATCGGCAAGCTCAAGGTGCTCGGCGAGAAGGTCCCGGGTGTGGAGTTCATGCAGAGCGAGGTGTTCAGCGGCGACCATGGCCTGGCCGTGATCGAGCACGCCCCCTTCGGCGTGATCGGGGCGATCACCCCCGTGACCCACTCGCTCCCCACGATCGCCTGCAACGCCATCAACATGATCGCCGGCGGCAACACCGTGGTCGTGAATCCGCATCCGAGCGGCCGCAAGGTTGCCGCCGAGGGCGTGCGGCGGTTCAACGCCGCGATCCACCGCGACCTCGGGATCGACAACCTCGTGTCGCTCGTAGCCGAGCCCTCGCTGGAATCGGCCGGCCAGCTCTTCAACCATCGCGGCGTGAAGCTGATCTGCGTGACCGGCGGCCCGGCCGTGGCCAGGGCCGCGCTCCAGTCGAGCAAGCGGGCGATCGTGGCCGGCCCGGGCAACCCGCCCGTCGTCGTCGACGAGACCGCCGATCTCGACAACGCCGCCCGGTCGATCATCGCGGGCGCGGCCTACGACAACAACCTCCTGTGCATCGGCGAGAAGCAGGTGTTCGTGGTGGCCGCCGTGTTCGACCGGATGATGGCGGCGATGGAGCGGGCCGGGGCGCTGCGGCTCTCAGGATCGCAGGTCGAGGCCCTCACCAGGCGGGCGCTCGTGATGACGGGCGAAGGCGAGCACCGCCACCTCGTGCCCTGCAAGGACTTCATCGGCCAGGACGCCGCCGTGCTCGCCCAGGCGGCGGAAGCGGCGTGCGGCGCCGGCGTCGAACTGCTGTTCGGTGAGACCGACAACGCGAACCCCTTCGTGCCCGTCGAGCAGATGATGCCGTTCGTGCCCTTCGTCCGCTGCCAGGACGTCGACGAGGCGATCCGCCTCGCCCACGAGAGCGAGCACGGCTTCCGCCACACGGCGATCATCCACTCCACCGACGTCCGCACGATGACGCGGATGGGCCGCCTGCTCGACACCACGCTGTTCGTGAAGAACGGCCCGAGCGTCGCCGGGCTCGGCCTCGGCGGCGAGGGCTACCTCTCGTTCTCGATCGCCACGCCCACCGGCGAGGGCGTGACGACCCCGCTCACGTTCACCCGCCAGCGGCGGTGCACGCTCGTCGACGACCTGCGGATTCTCGGCAGCCCGGCGGCCGTCCGCTCGTGATCTTCCTGACCTTCGCGAAACCCTCCAGATCGACCCTCCCCATGCACCTGGCCCGGATCATCGGCACCGCGACGGCGACGGTGAAGCACCCGTCGCTCACCGGCGCGCGGCTGCTCGTCGCGCAACCGCTCATGGCCGATCGCCGGACGCCCGATGGCGACCCCCAAATCGCGATCGACACGGTGGCGGCGAGCGTCGGCGACGTGGTGGTGATCACGAGCGACGGCCGCCTCCTGCGGGACGTCCTCACGAGCGAGGCCACGCCGGCCCGCTGGAGCACGATCGGCCTGGTGGATGAAGGTTGAGCGATTCATGAGCACGCCTGCACCCGTCGATGCCGCCGCGATCCAGGCCCTCGTCGCCGAGGTGATCCGCCGGATCGCGGCCGGACAGGGGACGCCCGCGACGCCTTCCGTCTCCCCGGCGACGAGCCGGTCGCCGACCGCCGTGTCGTCCCGGCATCCGATCGCCGAGCGGGTGGTCACGCTGGCCAGCATCGAGCGGATTCCGGACGGCGTCCGCGAGGTGGCCGCGGTGGCCACCGCGGTGATCACGCCCTCTGCCGCCGACCGGGCCCGCGAGCGTGGCATCACGATCGTCCGCGGTGCGGCGAGTGCCAACGCTGCTGCGGCCGCCCGCCCCTTCCTGATCGCCCAGGCCGCCGGCGGCAGCCACGCTTCGGCCCGCGCCGCCGCGATCGCCCGCGCGCTCCCGGGGGCCCAGCAGCTCCCGACCTCCGGACTCGCCGACGTGATCAAGGCCCTCGCGGGGCACGCCTCGCGAGACGCCGCCCGGGGCATCCTGCTCACCGGCAAGCCCACGGTGGCCGTGGTGCTCGCCAATCGCTCGGCGAGCCTCCGCGCGGTGACGGCCCGCGACGCAGCCGCGCTGGCAGCCGCCGCGGCCGACGCGGCCGCGAACCTGATCGTGGTCGATCCGGCCACATGCCCCGGTGGCAGCCTCGAGCGGCTCTGCGCCGACTTCCACCGCAGCCCTTCGGCCCCGGTCCCTCCCGAACTCGCCGTCGCGCCTCTGGGCTGCGGCTGCACCACCCACCCCCACTGACTCCATGCACCGTCCAGAAGACCTCCCGCCGACGAGATTCGCCCCGCCCTCCACTGCGGCTGAATGTGGCCGGCGAGGGGGTCGGCGAACGCTCGACGAGCATTGGGCCGCCCCGGCCCGTGCGCGGAGACTTTTGCCGCCCCCGAGCCGGGAGAGCCATCGCGACCTCGCCGGAGGAAGGCGGCCATGAGGCTCGGCAGGACGATCGGCACGGTGACGCTCGTCGAGCCCCATCCCACGATGCGGGGCGGTGTGCTGCGGCTCGTCGTGCCCCTCGCCGCCGCGGACCTGGCGCGTGGCGATGGCCCGGCCGAGCCGCTGGTCGCCTGGGACGACCTCGGCGCCGGCGACGGGCAGGTGGTGGCCTTCAGCGAGGGGGGCGAGGCGGCGCAGCCGTTTCGCCCGCTCGACAAGCCGGTGGACGCCTACGTCGCCGCCATCATCGATCGACTGGATCAGCCCGCATGATCGCCACGACCGTCACATCGCGCCGGCGCTGCCGGGCCCGCAAGCCGACCGCAACCGGCAGCGTGGGCAAGAATCGTTAGGACAGGACCCTCGCAGGAGCAGCCATGCCGACCATCACCCCCAAGACCACCGACAAGTCGCTCAATCAGCTCAAGGAGGAGATCTGCGACATCGGCCGCCGGATCTATGCCAAGGGCTTTGCGGCCGGCAACGACGGCAACATCTCGTTTCGCCTCGGCCCGGACGCCGTGCTCTGCACGCCCACGATGATCTCCAAGGGCTTCATGAAGCCCTCCGACCTGTGCATCGTCGACATGGAGGGGAAGCAGATCGCCGGCAACCGCAAGCGGTCGAGCGAGATCCTCCTGCACCTGACGATCATGAAGGAGCGGCCCGACGTGAACTCGGTGGTCCATTGCCACCCGCCGCACGCCACGGCCTTCGCGGTGGCCCGCGAGCCGATCCCGCAGTGCGTGCTCCCGGAGGTGGAGGTGTTTCTCGGCGACGTGCCGATCACCCGCTACGAGACGCCGGGCGGCCAGAAGTTCGCCGACACGGTCAAGCCCTACGTGAAGAAGTCGAACGTGGTCATCCTCGCGAACCACGGCACCGTGAGCTTTGGCGAGACGGTCGAGAAGGCCTACTGGTGGACCGAAATCCTCGACGCCTACTGCCGGATCCTGATGCTCTCGAAGGATCTCGGCCGGGTCACCTACCTGACCAAGACCGAAACCAAGGAACTGCTCGATCTCAAGGCGAAGTGGGGCTACACCGACCCCCGGCTCGAGCAGGACATGCAGAACTGCGACATCTGTGCCAACGACGTGTTCCGTGCCAGTTGGGGCACGACCGGCGTGAACCGCAAGGCCTTCGACGCCCCGCCGCCGATGGGCGCCGACCCCGAAAACGCCACCCGCCCCGTGATGCCCGCGGGCCTCGACACCGAAGCCTTGATCAAAATCGTCACGGAGCAGGTCTGCAAGCAGCTCGGGATTGCCGCAGCCTGAACGCGGCCGCGGTCCCCGACGCCTCGGAGAACACACCATGAAAGTCGGCATCATCGGCGGCGGCGGCATCGTCGGCTCCTCGGCGGGCTTCGCGCTCCAACTCGGCGGCATCGTCCACGAGATCGTGATCGTGGATGCCAATGCCGACCTAGCCGACGGTCAGGCGCTCGACATGATGCACGGTGCCCCCGCGATCGCCGACCAGGTGATCCGTGCCGGCGGCTACGAGAGCCTCGCCGACGCCGACGTGATCTGCATCACGGCCGGCCTGCGGCGGAAGCCCGACGAGAGCCGGCTGGCACTCATCAACCGCAACGTCGTGCTCTTTCGGTCGATCCTCGCCGAGATCCGCGCGAAGGGAGTGCGCCGCGACGCGATCGTGCTCGTGGTCTCGAACCCGGTCGACATCCTCACCTTCCTCGCCGAGAAGGAGCTCGACCTGCCCCAGGGCCGCGTGATCGGCCTCGGCACGCTCCTCGACACGCTCCGCTTCCGAGCCCTGCTTGCCCTCAATCTCTCGTGCCCGGCGACGCAAGTGCAGGCGATGATCCTCGGCGAGCATGGCGACAGCATGGTGCCGGTGTGGTCGAGCGCGAGCGTCGCCGGCCTGCCGCTGGAGAAGGTGCCGGGCTTCACGCCGAAGCTGGGAGCCGACACGTTCCAGCGGGCGAAAACGAGCGGCGCCGAGATGATCAAGAAGAAGACCGGCGCCGGATTCGCCGTGGGCGTGTCGATCGCCGAGGTGATCCACGCGATCGCACTCGATTCCAAGCGGGTGCTGCCCGTTTCGACGGTGCAGCGCGGCTGCTACGGCCTCCGCGACGTGGCGCTCTCGGTGCCGACCGTCGTGGGCCGTGCCGGGGCCGAGAAGACGCTCGAGATCGAGCTCTGGCCCAAGGAGGTTCAGGCCCTCAAGGCGAGCGGCGCCGTGCTCCAGAAGACGCTCGCCGAGGTCCTCGCCACGGTGTGACAAGCACCGTGGTCGGTGCACCGGCTTGCGGCCTTTTGATACGGGTCACACGTGAGCCTCACGCGTTTTCGAGGCTCGGGTTCCTGCCCTTCGTAGCGCGGGTTTCCAACCCGCGGCGCACCCCCCCGGACCCCGCATCGGATGCCCCAATCGCGTGAGCGATGGGGACTGGGTCACACGTGGCCCGGGCTCGGGTTCCTGCCCTTCGTAGCGCGGGTTTCCAACCCGCGGCGCACCCCCCCGGCCCCCGC
>VGYR01000116.1 GCA_016872925.1 Planctomycetota bacterium | reverse complement strand
GGCACTCATGCGATAAACCTTTGCGGCCGGAGGCCGCGACTGCAGCGGCATGGAGCCGCACGGTGTTCCCTTACGCCTTGCCCACGCGATTCCAGTTCAGGCTGAACCAAGACGCCCCGATGTCGGCGGGTTCCGCTGCGTCTACGCGGTGTTCGGCGCCGTGTCGCCCGATGGCCTGCACTGGAAGTCGCTGCCGGAACCGCTGATGATCCAGCATGCCGACACGCAGAACGTCTGCTCGTACGACGTCGATCGCCGGCAGTACGTCGCCTACGTCCGCACGTGGCAGGTCGACGAGCGGGCCCCGGGGTTCGTGCCCGACGATGCGGACGTCTGGATCGGCGTCGGCCGGCGCTCGATCGGCCGGTCGGTGAGCAGCGACTTCCTTCATTTCAGCAAGCCGGAGGTGGTCGTCGGCACCGGAGCCGACACGCCGCCGAGCCACGTCTGGTACACCAACGGCAAGACGACGCTGCCCGACGCGCCGGACAACCACGTGATGCTTCCCTGGCTCTGGGAACTGGAACGCGATGCGGGGTCGGTGTGGCTGCTGTCGAGCAGCGACGGCTGGACGTGGTCGCGGGTTCCGGGTGGCCCGATCCTTGCGCCAGGGCCCCCGGGTGAAGGCGACGGATCGTTCGTGACGTGCGCCGGCAACCTGCTTGCCTACCCCGGAGGCGTCTGGGGCATCGGATACACCGGCGTGCCGATCCCGCACAAGTATCCGGGGCGCGATCTGAGCCGACGCCAGGGTTTGTTTCCCGGCGTCGAGGGCGTTTCCGGCCTGGCAACCTGGCCGCTGGGACGGTTGGTGGCGCTCCAGTGCGACGAGGAAGGGGAGTTCGCCACCGTCGCCATCGTTCCGCCCGGCGAGCGGATTCGCCTCAACGCGAGCGTGCTGCCCACCGGGTACATCAAGGTCGCGGTGCGGTTGTTCGGCCAGACCGAGGACCTGCCGGGGCGGACCCACGCCGATGTGGACAGGATCATCGGCGACGGCCCCGCGATCCCGGTCACGTGGCAAGGCGACGACATCGTCAACCACGACGGCAAGCCGCTCACCCTGCGGTTCCAACTCAAGCACGCCAAGCTGTTTGCCGTCGAGTTCGAGTGAGCCTGCGCGGGCCGTCCCGGCTGGAGCAGGGCCGGGCAGGCCGCGCCCGCCTCGGCGCCGATTCGTCCCACCGCGCCACGGATTCGTCCCAGGATGTGCCCGATTCGTCCCTGCCGGCGCCCGATTCGTCCCTTTTGACCTTCGCGGTGTTGACGACCGTGGTGTGGCGGCGAAACTCCGCATTGGAGGCGGCTTTTCCATCTGTGCGGCGAAGTGGAGCCGCCCGCTCGTCGATGCACCCACGAAGGAGTTTTTCGATGCGCTCAGACATCCGGTTGGCCGTGACGATGTCGCTCGCAGCCGCTGCGATCGGCGTGGCGGATCCGTTCGCCGCGATCGCGGCGCCCATCACGCCCGGAAACCTCGTCATCTACCGTGTCGGCGATGGTGTGTCCGGCACGCTGAGCGCGTTGGGCACTGCCGTGTTTCTTGACGAATACACGACGGCCGGGTCGCTCGTGCAGACGATCCCGGTGCCGACCACCGGCACCACGCAGCAGATGGTGGCCGTCGGAAACGCGTCCACGGAGGGCATCATCAGCCGCTCGCGGGACGGCGCGAAACTCGTGTTCATGGGGTATCGGAACACCACCGGCGTGACACCCGGAGGCTCGACGGTGCCCCGCGTGATTGGAACGCTCGACGTCGCAGGAACTCTCGACACCTCGATCGCCGTGACCGACATGACCAGCGCCGTTCCACGGAGTGCGACGACCGTCGACGGCTCCAGGTATTGGCTGGCGACGAGCACCGGCGTTCGGTACGTGCCCACGCCGATCGCCTCCTCGACGAGCGTGCTGATCGACTCCCGCAACAGCCGCCAGGTCAACCTTGCCGATAATGTGCTCTACGCCACCAACGGCTCGACGGGCACCGCCGCGAAGGTGCAGTCGTACGGCACCCTGCCCACGGTGTCCACAACGCCGACGCCGCTGGTGACGACCCTGACCACGGACGCGATGAACGGCTTCGCGCTGCTCGACCTGGATGCGGGAATCCCGGGGGTCGACACGATGTACACCCTGAGCACCGTGTCGAGCCAGCTGTTGAAGTATTCCTCCAACGGCACGAGTTGGCTCACGAGCGGGTCGATCGCGAGTTCTGGCATCGATCTCGCCGCGACGAACGTCGGCGGGGCGGTGACTCTCTACCTCACCACCGGATCCAATCTTCGGGTTCTCACCGACACCAGCGGCTACAACGCCACCATCACCGGCTCGTTCACCACGCTCGCCACTGCAGCCACGAACACGGCGTTTCGGGGAGTGGGCCTGTTTGCCGTGCCGGAGCCGTCGATGTATGCGATGGTCGTCGCAGCGGCAGCCTGCGGCGGCGCGAGGATGCTGCGGCGCCGAGGCCGTGGCCGATGAGGAGGGCGACCGCGCCGCCCGTGCTCGCCACAAGCACAGCCCGGGCGGACGGTTCGGGCACGGCGACCGCCGCGAAGCCCGCGGCCGTCACCGGGCCCGCCGCGTAGCCCTCCGCCGCCACCATCTCCGCCACGTCGAGCAGGTCGACGACGCCGTCGTACGTGAAGTCGCCGTCCGCCCACGTGGCGGCACCGCCGCCGTTGAAGCGGGCGGCAGCCGCGAAGTCGCCGATGTCGAGGATGTCGAACACGCCGTCGAGGTTGCAGTCGCCCGGATAGGCGGCTGCGACGACTCCCACGCCGCCTCCCTCGTCCCGCCAGCCGACGCTCAGCCCGAGTGCGGCCGCAGCGGGGGACACGATCCCCGTCGCACCGTCCCAGTTGCCGCCGCCGCGGCCCGCGGCGAGATCGGCGGTGATCGCGGGCGCCGAGAAGCCTCGGGCGACTTCGATCCGGGAGAGGCCGATGTCGAGTCGTCCCCCGCCGACGGCCGCGTCGACGGCGAGCGACCCCAGCGCCACGGCCCGCGCGGGGCCTGAAACAGACGCGGTGCCGCCCGCCCCGACCGCGAGATCGGGCGTGCCCACGAGCGTCCCGGCGGCGATGGTGAGGCTTCCCAGGCCCGCCGTGCCCCCGACCTCGAGCCGTTGAGCGGCCAGCGTGCCGCCGGTGATCGTCAGGCTCGGCCCGGTCATCACCACGCCCTCGGCCATCTCCAAGGTTGCCCCGGCGAGCACGGTGACGGGACTCTTCGCAAGGACCCGCGGAGCTGCGATCCGCAGCGTGCCTTCGCGGACCGTCGTCGGCGCCGAGAACACGTTCGCCCTGTCGAGCACGAGCGTGCCGCGGCCCGCCTTGGCAAGGGACGTCGTGCTGACGAACAGCGGATGGCCGGCGCTGGTCTGCGTCTGCGTGCCGGATGACACGTCCACGGTGACCGCTGCCGGGGGGGGCACCCGCAGGGCGAACACCCCGAAGTTGCTCCCCACCGTCCGCTCCGTGCCGGGCACGTCGCTGACACCCACCGGGACGTTCACGACACGGGGCGTCGTGTCGGAGAAGACCAGCGTCGTCGAGCCGCCGCCGTCGAGGTTGACCGCGTCGGTCGCCCCGAACATCCGCATGAAGTCGGCGAACTCGGGCCGCGTGACCCCCAGGCTGTGGCCGGTGTTCCGGCCGTCGACGGTCATCAGGTAGAGCCGGCTGGCGTCGCCGCTCAGCCCGACCCCGGTCCGCGGGTGGAGGGTCTCGTTGGCGTACTGGATGATCGTGCCGTTGCGGAGCAGGCGGGCCTCCCCGGGGAGCACGTTGTAGAGCGGGATGTCGGGCGTGCGCACGGTGCCGGTGCCGCTCACGGAGCGGAGGATCGAGGCCACGTTGTCGGCCGAGACGTTGAGGGCGAAGGTCCGAAACTCCTGGAACTCCGAGTACACCGTGCCGCGGTCCGCCGCGAGGCCCTCGACCAGGTAGTTGGAGCCGCTGGTCCACGCCGAAAACCCACCGTTGATCGCCACCTGCGTGGTCTTCTCGGCGGCGAACTGGCGGGTGGTCCGGCCGACCGTCTCCCCGACGGCGGCGCCGTTGGAGGGGGTGACCGTGAAGCCGATGCCCTGCACGGCGAGGTCGACCTCGATGAGATGCATCGACAGCAGACGCGGCACCGTCGTGGTGATCCGCGTGTGCGTGACGCCCAGAAACGGATAGGCGACGGTCGTCGTCATCGCCGGAGAAACGCCCGCCAGTCCGAGGGCGGCGACGGCCGACCAGGCCGCGACCGAGCCCCGGCGGAACGCGACAGCGGCCGCCATCCGCGGCGCATGGACGCCGCGGAGACTTCGCGTGAACAGGCTCGCATGGGTCGGCTGCATCGGAAGGAAAACCCCTTAAAAGTGTATCCTGAGTCCGTTGGCGTGTCACCGATCGGGTCGGTCGTCTGCGGGCAAGGACGAAAACTCTCCATGCGCCGGCTCCTCGCGATCCTCCTCGTCTGGGGACTGATGCCGCAGGCCGGGCGGGCGGCCAACGTGCTGTTCATCGCCGTCGACGACCTCAAGCCCGCGGCCGGATGCTTCGGAGATCCGCACGCGAAGACGCCCGGCATCGACCGCCTGGCCGCCCGCGGCACGGTGTTCGAGCGGGCGTACTGCATGCAGGCCGTCTGCGCGCCTTCCCGCAACGCGGTGCTCACCGGACTGCGGCCGGAGGTGCTGGGGATCTACGACCTGGGCACGAACTTCCGCCGCCGCGTTCCGGACGTGAAGACGCTCCCCCAGTGGTTCCGCGAGCACGGCTACGCCAGCCACGGCCTCGGCAAGATCTTCCACGTCGGCCACGGCAACCGCGAGGACCCGGCGTCATGGAGCGTGCCGCACGTGCAGGAGACGTCGATCGAGTATCACGTTCCCGGCAGCGGGACCGGAACGACCCGCGAAGCCGCCCTGTTCGGCAACGAACCTGGAGACATCCGCGGGCTGGCGAAGGGGCCCGCCTGGGAGCGGGCGGACGTGCCGGACGACGCCTACGCCGACGGCCGCATCGCCGCGCTCGCCATCGATCGGCTCCGCGGCTTTCGCGATCGGGGCGAGCCCTTCTTCCTGGCCGTCGGGTTTCTGCGGCCCCACCTCCCCTTTTCCGTGCCCGAACGATTCTGGGCGATGCACGATCCGGCGCGCTTGCCGCTGGCGGAGCCGACCGTGCCTCCGCGCGGGGCGCCCCACTGGGCATCGCAGTTCGGCGGGGAACTTCGCAACTACCGGGGCATCCCTGAGACCGGCGGACTACCGGCGCCCCTGCAGCGGACGCTCGTGCACGGCTACTACGCGGCGACGAGTTACGTCGACGCCCAGGTGGGCCGCCTCGTCCAGGCGGTCGATGACCTCGGCCTGGCGGGCCAGACCGTGATCGTCCTCTGGGGCGACCACGGCTGGCATCTCGGCGACCACGGCATGTGGTGCAAGCACACCACTTACGAGCAGGCGACCCGTGCTCCGCTGATCGTGGTGTCGCCCGGCCGACCGGCCGGGCGGCGGGTGGCCGACCCGGTCGAGTTCGTCGACATCTATCCGACGGTCTGCGATCTCGCGGAACTTCCCCGGCCCGCGCACCTCCAGGGTGAGAGCCTGGTGCCGTTAATGGACGGCGAGGACGGCCACGGCCGCGAGGCGGCCTTCCAGGTCTACCCGCGATCGACGCCCGAAGACGGCCCGCTCCTCGGGCATGCGGTCCGCACCGAGCGCTGGCGGTTCGTTGAATGGCGGCGGCGGGACGAGACCGTGGTGGGCCGCGAACTCTACGACATGCGCGACGACCCGCTCGAAACGGAGAACCTGGCCGCGAATCCGCGGCACGCGGCCATCGTCACCGAGCATGCGGCGCTGCTCGAGAGGCGCCTGGCCGTGCCCCCGCCGGCGGGGCTCGTGCTCCACGACCTCACCGCGAACTGACGCCCGCCCGCGTCCGGCCCGGCTTCGGCTCCGCCGGCGGCCAGACGACGGGATTGATCGGGCTGGCGGCCACGTCGCCGGCGCGCAGGCCCGGGAGCCAGGTGCGCAGGTCCTTCTCGCGGCTCGGGTGGTCGGGCTCGGTGACCACGGCGTCGGCCTGCATGTAGATCACCGTCATCACCGCGCGGATGGTCGCCGATGCGTTGCCCTGCGCGCCGTGGATGCACCAGCCGTCGTGGAAGGTGGCGTCGCCGGCCCGCATGTCGCCGGCCTCCGTCACCGCGTAGCCCCGCTCGTCGATCAGCCGCTCCAGCCGCCGCTCGCTGTGGTCGGAGATGTCGAGCGGCCCGAGGTAGCCGAGCTGCTGGCTGCCGGCGGCGAACCGCATCGTTCCCATCTCCTGCGGGCAGTCGATCAGCGGCATCCACATCGTCACGCACCGCGCGCCGTCGAGCGGCCAGTACTGCTGGTCCTGGTGCCAGGGAGTCAGGCCGCCGCCGGCTTCCTTGAACAGCGCCTGGTCGTGGTAGATGCGGACGGCCGGCACGCCCATCAACTCGGCTGCGATCCGGGCGAACCGCGGGGCGAGGCTGAACGGCCGCACGTCGTCGTGGGCCGTCCAGAGGTTCGTGTATTGGATGAAGGCCTTGCCGTAGGTGTCGCGCTCGGCGAGCGGCTTGAGGCTCGACGCGAAGCCGACCGTGTGCGAGCTGATCGCATCCCGGTACGGAGCCAGGTCGGGAAGGGGCAGCACCCCGTCGAGCCGCACCCAGCCATTCCGCCGGTAGGCGGCGATTGCGTCGGCGGCGACGTCGTAGGGGGCGTCGAGAGTGGTTTCGGCCTGAGTCTGCGGCATGGTGAGGTATTGGTGCGGAAGACGCTCGCGATGTCAATGAAACGCCAGGCGGCTCCAGCAGGCGCGCACCGCGAGCCAGCCCGCGGCCGAGGCGATGGCCGCGGCAACGGCCCACGCCACCTGTCCGTAGAGCAGCAGGCCGATGGCGAACAGCACGCCCCAGGTGGCGACCGTCGCGGCCACCGTGGCCAGCGCCGCGGCCCAGAGATCACCCGCGTCGACGGCCGCGTTCCCCGCCGGCATGCGCTCGGTCACCGCCCGCCAGCCGGGTCCGCCGGGCCGGACCCGCGTGACGAACGACTCGAGCGTGGCCCGGTCGGTGGGGGACCCGAGGAACGTGGCCGCGAGCCAGGCGATCGTCGTGGCTGCCACGCCCAGGAGCATCTGCTGCCACGCGGCCGGCGCGCCCGCGGGGTCGACCTGCTGCCAGGCGAAGAAGGCGGCGGCCACCACGAACGAGACCACCATCGCGGCGATCTCCGCCGCCGCGTTGATCCGCCACCAGAACCAGCGGACCATGAACAACAGCCCGGTGCCCGCGCCGACCTGGAGCACGAGCTGGAAGGTGCTCAGCGCGTCGCGCATCACCAGGGCCAGCCCGCACCCCGCCGCGAGCAGCGCGGCCGTGGCCACGCGGCCGACGAGCACCTGCCGGGCGGGGCTCGCCCCCGGATCGACGAACCGCCGGTAGAGGTCGTTGACGACGATGCTCGATCCCCAGTTCATCTGGGTTGAGATCGTGCTCATGTAGGCCGCGATCAGGGAGGCGACCACGAGGCCCATCAGCCCGGGCGGCAGGCGGGCGAGCATCGCGGGGTAGGCGAGGTCGTGGTGCACGTACTGCGGGTCGAGATCGGGGTGCGCCAGCCGCAGCGACTCCACGCTGGGAAACACCACCAGCGACGCCAGCCCGACGAGGATCCACGGCCAGGGCCGCACCGCGTAGTGCATCACGTTGAAGAACAGCGCCGCGCCGGCCGCGTGCCGCTCGTCCTTGGCCGCGAGAATCCGTTGGACCACGTAGCCGCCGCCCCCGGGCTCGGCGCCGGGGTAGTAGGCCGACCACCACTGCACGCCGAGCGGCAGCAGGAAGGCGGTCAGCAGGGCGTCGAAGGACACCGCCGCGGGATCGGGCAGCAGCGCCAGCCGCGGGGCGACCGCCGGATGCGACACCACCGCCGCCAGCCCGCCGACGTCGGGCAGGCCGACGATCCAGGCCGCCGCGGCGACGGAGCCGGCCATCGCCACCGCGAACTGCACCAGGTCGGTGAGCAGCACGCCCGTCAGCCCGCCGGCCATCGAGTAGGCCAGCGTGATACCGGCAGCCGTCGCCACCGACACCAGCGGCGACAGGCCCAGCAGCACCCCGCCGATCTTGATCGCCGCGAGCGTGACGTTGGCCATGATCAGCACGTTGAACAGGATGCCGAGGTAGGCCGCCCGGAAGCCGCGGAGCCAGGCGGCGGCTCGGCCCGAGTAGCGGAGTTCGTAGAACTCGACGTCGGTGAGCACGCCGCTCCGCCGCCAGAGCCGCGCGAAGAAGAAGGTGGTCACGGTTCCCGAGAGCAGGAAGGCCCACCACAGCCAGTTGCCGAACACGCCGTACTCGCGGACGATGCCCGCCACCAGGTTTGGCGTGTCGGTGGCGAACGTGGTGGCCACCATCGACGTGCCGAGGAGCCACCAGGGCTGGCCGCGGTTGCCCAGGAAGAAGGCCTCGAAGCCGCTGCCGGCGGTGCGGCCCGCCCACAGGCCCACCGCCAGGTAGACGGCGAACGTGGTGGCGATGATCGACCAGTCGAGCGGCCCGAGGTGCATGGGGCGGAGGCTATTTCTTCTTGGGGTCGGGCTTCGTCGTAGGGTCCGGCGCGGGCTCGGCGCGCACCCTGTCGGCCCAAGCCTTCCACGTCGCGGCCAGCGCCGCCACGTCGGCAGGCCGTGCGGCGGCGAGGTCGTGCTGCTCGGTGCGGTCGGCGGCGAGATCGTAGAGTTCCCAGCTGCCGTCGCGGCCGGTGCGGACGAGCTTGAGATCACCGGCCCGCACCGCCGCGTTGCCCTCGTGCTCCCAGAACAGCGTGTCGCGATCGAGGGACCTGCCGTGGAAGGCGGGGACCAGGCTCGTGCCGGCCAGCGGCGGCGCCGGCTGGCCCGCGCGGGTGGCAGGGGGGCTGGCTCCGGCAACGTCGAGGCAGGTGGGCATGACGTCGATCACGTGGGCGGGCTGCGATCGCCACTCGCCGCGGGCGGCGATGCCCCTGGGCCAGTGCGCGATCAGCGGCGTGGCGATGCCCCCCTCGTGCACGAAGTGCTTCGACTTGCGGAACGGGACGTTCTGCAGATAGGCCCAGCTCTCACCGCAGAACCAGCTCGAGTCGGGCGTGGTGGGGTCGCCCACGGTGCGGCCGGCGGGGCCGCTCTCGGCGTTGCCGCCGTTGTCGCTCAGGAACAGGATCAGGGTGTCGTCGAGCAGGCCGCGATCGCGGAGGCCGGCGACGAGGTCGCCGATGGCGCGGTCCATGAGGTGCACCGTCGTCGCGTACACGGCCATCAGGTGATCGAATCGCTCCTGCTCCTCCGGCGGCAGCGAATCCCAGGCCGCCACGGCGTCGGGCCGCGCGGCAGGCGTCCACCCGCGGTCGACGAGCCCGAGGTCGCGCTGCCGCCCGAGGCGGCGGCGGGCGAGCGTGTCCCAGCCCTCCCGGTAGCGGCCGCGGAACGCCCTGATCTCCTGCGCCCGTGCCTGAAGGGGGAAGTGCGGCGCATTGTGGGGCAGGTAGAGGAAGAACGGCTTGCCCGTGGCCCGGGCCTCGTCGATGAACTTCAGGCCGAAGGTCGTCCAGAGGTCGGTCGTGTACCAGTCGGCCGGCAGCCGCGGATCGTCGGCGGGAATCGCCGCGCCGTCGAGCGAGAGGTCGTAGCGCGGTGAGCCCGCGAAATAGAAGCCGCCGGCGGCGGGATTGAGGCTGCGGAGAAAGCCGCGGTTGACGGGGGTGACGCCATGCTCCTGCCCCACGTGCCACTTGCCGGCGATGGCCGTGAAGTAGCCCGCGTCGCGGAGGGCCTCGGCGACCGTCGGGCAGTCGTCGTTGAGCCGGCCGCGATAGCCGGGAAGGTGCAGGTCCTCGATCATGTGGCCGATGCCGGCCCGGTGCGAGTAGAGGCCGGTGAGCAGGCTCGCCCGCGTGGGGCAGCACCGCGCGGTGTTGTAGCACTGCGAGAACCGCAGCCCGCCGGCGGCGAGGGCGTCGAGGTGCGGCGTGGGGATCTCGCCGCCGTAGCAGCCGAGGTCGGAAAAGCCCATGTCGTCGACGAGGATCACCACGATGTTGGGTCGCGGCGGGGCCGGATCGGCGACCGCAACGCTGCCGCCCGGCCAGGTCGCGGCCCAGGCGAGGACCGCGCAGAGTCGCCGCACGAACCGGGGCAGGGGTGAGCAGGCGCTCGTGGACGTCATGGAACGATCCCCCGGGGTCGAGCCGAATCGTAGCGGAAGCGGGCGGTTCAGCGGCGCACCTCGTCAGACCTCGGGAAGTTCGAAGCCGGCGCGGCGGGGCCGCGCGAGCAGGGCGTCGGCCTCGGGGTCGGAGACGAACCGCTCGGCCACGGGATCCCACTCGAGCGGTCGGCCCAGCCTGCGGGCGACGCCCGCGAGGTGGCAGACCGTGATCGAGCGATGGCCGGTCTCGACGTCGGCCACGGGCCGCTCCCGGGTGCGGATGCAGTCGAGCCAGTTCTGCAGGTGCTGCCGGGCCTGCCAGAGGGCGGTCTCGTCGCTCCAGGCCCGTTCCTCCTCCGCCACGTCGACGCTCGCGAGGATCGCCGCGGCGATCTCGGGCGGGTTCGAGACGACCTTGTTGCGGTTGATCTCGAGCTTGCCGCGGTCGCCGATGAACACCGCTCCCCCCATCGGCCCCTTGTCGAGCACGAAGGTGAGCGGCACGCCGGAGGCGTAGCGCATCTCGACCGCCGCATTCGGCGCGGCGCCGTGGGGCACGATCGCCACCGGCCCGGTGTCGTCCATGCCGAGGGCCCACTGCACCTGGTCGATGCCGTGCGCCCCCCAGTTGGTCATCTCACCACCCGCGAAATCCCGCCACTGCATCCAGGCCATCCAGACCGGGCTGAACGGGCGATCGGCCGCCTGGTTGAGCCAGGTGTTCCAGTCGAGGCCGGCGGGCACGGCCTCCGCGGCCGGCGGCGGCACCGGCTCGGCGGCGGAACCATGGTAGTTCACGGCACGCACCTCCCGGATCGTGCCCAGGCCGCCGGAGCGGACGAACTCGCAGGCCAGCCGGTTGATCGCCATCGACCGCTGCTGCGTGCCCACCTGGAGCACGCGGCCGTGGCGCCGGACGGCGCCGACCAGGGCGCGGCCTTCCTGCACCGTGAGCGTGAGCGGCTTCTCGGCGTAGATGTCCTTGCCCGCCTGGCAGGCGTGGATGCAGGGGAGCACCCGCTGAAACTCGCCGGTGGCGACGATCACGGCGTCGATGTCCTGGCGGTCGAGCAGCCGGCGGTGATCCTGCACGACGTCGAGCGTGGTGCCGTGCTTCGCGGCATGGTCCTTGGCGTAGGCCTCCGCGCGCGGCAGGTTGCAGTCGGCCAGCGCGACGAGCTGGGCGTCGTCGGGAAGTTGATCGAGGAGCAGCCGGCCGCGGCCGCCGACGCCGATGGCGCCGACGCGGATGCGATCCGGGCTCGGCGCCGCCGCTGCGCGGCGGGCCGGCGCCGCGAGCACGACCGTTCCGGTGGCCGCGATGAACCTTCGCCGGGCCACGCGCCGGGAGTCGCCGCAGGGCTCTCGACGAAAACCGCCGCGCTGATTCGTCCCTGAATCTGCCCGATTCGTCCCAGCCTGCGCCGATTCGTCCCCGCCCATGCCCGATTCGTCACTTTTCATGGTTCGCCCCGTTGACAGTTCGGAAGAGCCATTAATTTAACAGGATTGATGAACGTGTCGGGGAGGATGCCGACAAGCAGGCGAGGGAACATTCGACCGTTCATTTTTCATCAGACAGGAGGCGAGTGTCATGGTTAATCAGGCGCGGGTTCGCGGCTTTGTCGCGGTGGCGTTGGTCGTTTCGGGGGGCATCGCGTCGGCGCAGGCCCCGACATCGTGGACTCGTGGGGCCGACTCGTTTGGCATTTGGACGGGATTTGGCTCGTGGAATCTCGGCGCTGGGCCGGAGCCCACCGCGACCACGGAGGTGCTCGTCGGCGTCAACACGTTCGCCGCGAGTGCGCAGATGCTGTCCGGCACCGGCGTCGGAAGCGTTTCGGGTTCGGCCGCGGGAATCCTGTTCACCAACACCACTGCGAAGTACCTTCGGGGCCAACCGGGCAATAATACCAATGCCAACAGCCATCGGCTGCGGGTGGCCAACTCGGGGATCACCGTTTCCTCTACGTCGGGCGCCACGGGAAATGTCCGTCTCGGTGTGTTCGTCGGAAACCCTACCACGTGGACACCAGCGAGCCCGGTGGGCACCTTCACGTTCGACGTGAACAATGCGCAAACGTTCAAGAACGACAGCGCAAGCATTCTGCAGTTCGGGCAGTCAAATGCGACGGCAAACGTCTTTATCCGACCCGGTGTCGACTCGGTCGCCGGCACGCACGCGCTTACCTTCTCCGGCACCGGCACCGGCACCTTTGACATCTACGCCATCGTGCAGGATCAGCCCGCGGATGCCACGAAGATTCGTTCTCTGGTCGTGAATCGTGCCGACCCGGCGGCCGGCGCCGTAAGCCTGTATGCGAACAACACCTACACCGGACCGACGTCGATCACGGCCGGCACGCTGCTC
>VGYR01000115.1 GCA_016872925.1 Planctomycetota bacterium | reverse complement strand
CTGCCGACGACGAGCGACGAGAGCATGCGGACGGGACGCGAGTGCGGGCCGACGAACGGCGAGAGCATCACGAGACTCCTTCACTTTCGGGGAACGGGAACAACGGGCGAACTCAGAGCAGGGAGACGATCGACAGGAACACGGCAATCGGCAGGGCACACAGCAGGACATCGACCTGCGTGAGCGCCCACCACGGCGCCGGCCGCGATCGCCCACCAAGGGCGACCGAATGGTTCATGAGCGAACTCCTGACTGGGGAGATTCCCTTGCTGACGGGAACGATGGACGAACGCTGACCGGCGTCACACCATCGCGTCTCCGAGGAAAACACATGCACGCGGCGTGCCAAACCCCGGGGTCGAATCCCGAAAAAACCGCAAACCACCGTATCTCGGCCTGAAAAGCGGTTTTTCGCCGTTCCGAAGGGGTCGGGGTGAGAACGTGGGTGGGATCGGAGGGGTGGTGCGCTGGAGCGAATCGCTCCAGCGCCTGGTCGCTGGCGACCACCCAAGTGGAGCGATTCGCTCCACCCCCCCGGCTTCGGCCTACCCCGCCGGCCGGGTCGAGTGGTCGGTGAGCACGCTCCGCACCAGGGGCTCTGGCACGCCTTCCGCAAGGACCACGCTGCCGATCGACGTCGGCAGGACGAACCGCAGCCGGCCGCCGAGCGACTTCTTGTCGCGGGCCATGACCGTCAGCAGTTCGGCGACCGATCCCAGGCCGGCGGGGGCCGCGGTGGGCAGCCGCAACTGGCTGAGCAATCGCGTCTGGCGATCGACGATTTCTTCGGAAATCATGCCCTGCAGGCGTGCCAGGCGGGCGGCCTGACACATCCCGATCGCCACCGCTTCGCCATGCAGCAACTGCCCGTAGCCCGACAGAGTTTCGTAGGCGTGGGCGAAGGTGTGGCCGTAGTTCAGGGCGGCCCGCAGGCCGCTGGTCTCGAACTCGTCCTGGGAGACGACCTCGGCCTTGATGGCAGCGGACCGCTCGACGGCCTGGGTCACCGCCGAGGTTTCCCGGGCCACCAGGCGGCTCGCCTGGGCCTCCAGCCAGTTGAAAAAGCCGGCGTCGAGGATCATTCCATACTTCACGACCTCGGCCAGACCGCTGGTGAACTCCCGATCCGGCAGGGTTTCCAGGGTCGTGGTGTCGGCAAGCACGCCCCGGGGCTGCCAGAAGCAGCCCACCAGGTTTTTGGCCGCGGCCAGGTTGATGCCTGTCTTGCCGCCGATGGCGCTATCGACCTGGGCCACGAGGGTCGTGGGCACGTGCCAGACCGCCAGACCGCGGGCGAACGTTGCGGCCACGAATCCGGCCAAATCCCCCACCACGCCTCCGCCGACCCCCACGAGGTGCGTGTGGCGGTCCACGGCCAGTTCGGCCAGCTCATTCCAGAGCCTTTCGGCTGCGGCGACCGACTTCGAGCGTTCGCCGGCAGGCACCACCAAAAGGCTGGCCTCCACGCCGGCGGCCGACAGAGATGCGGTGACTCGGGCCGCATGGCTGGTCGCGACGGCCGCATCCGCCACCACCACGCTGCGTCGCCCGCCCGCCTCCGCGACGGCCGCCCCGATCCCGTCGGCAGCCCCGGGGCCGCAGAGGATGTCGTACGACCGGTCGGCGACCCCCGCTCCGCCCCCGCCGGCGAGATGAACCCGGATCCTGGTCACGGTCAACGGCCGCCGATCCGCTCGAGATCGGCCTCGGTCACGGTGATCACACGGGCAAAACCGGTGTGTTGCCGCACGTAGTCGAGGTCGACGGCCTCGCCCGGGCTGGCGTGCAGGAGGCCCTCGACCCGGGATTTGTCGGCCGCCGTCCAGTCTTCGAAGGCGGCGGGCCAGACCGTGTGGGTCTCGACGACGAGGGCTTCACGATAGGGGTCGAACGCGTTGGCCATGCGAAGGTTTCCGGATCGAACGACTGCCGGAGGTTTTCCACGCGGGGCCGCCCTGGACTGCCGCCTCTCCGGCGAGGGCGAGTATACAGTGACGTGGTTGCGCCGTCGCAGGGCAGCCGACGCCGCAGGAGGGTCATGGAAACGAAGCGTGCACCATCCGGCGGCGGCCCCACGGGCGCGGGTTCCCGAGTGGTCTTGGCGATGGTCGGGCTGGCGGCAACGCTCGCGGTGTTCGCCGTCTGGTTCCAGTGGCGGCAGACCCATCGCTGCCTCGCCTTCTACGGCCCCACGGTCGCCGAGGCGATCCGGAAGGCGCCCCGGGTGGAAGTCTGGGATCTGCAGCCCTCTGGCGACCGCGTCCGGGCGATGCGCACCCGCGACATCTCGACGGCTGCCGGGCTCGTCCACCTCCGGCATGGGCTCGTCGAAGACGCCAACTTCTCCTGGCGGCAGGAAGCCGCGGCTCCCTTGCCGCCCGCGGCGTGGGATCGGGGCCTCGCGTTTTTCGATGCCGAAGGCAGCACCCCGGCCGCTGTCTTGGCCATCGACGCCGAGGGCGAGGGCTGGCTGACGGTGGTGGGGCAGCCCGGGCGGATCGGACTCGGCAGGATTCGGCGGGGGCTGCACGCCTGGCTCGCCGGCCTCGATGCGGGCCAGCCCGCCGCGGCGCCCCGAGCGGGCTTTTAGCCTGGTTTTCGGGCTTTCCGGCGCGGGAGGCGGGACGTATCGTCTGGCCCCCCGCGGTGGACTCGTCGAGCCACCGCCGCCACGGCCGGCCAGGCGCACGAGGCAGACGAGCGATGCGTTCGATCGCGGTAGCCAACCAGAAGGGAGGAGTCGGCAAGACGACCACGTCGGTCAATCTCGCCGTCGCGCTCTCCCGGACCGGCCGCCGCGTCTGCCTCATCGACCTCGATCCGCAGGCCCACGCGACGCTGCACGCCGGCGTAACGCCGACTGCGGGCGGTCCGACGGCCTACGACGTGCTCGCCGGCGACCAACCCCTCGCCGCCGCGGGCGTGATGGCCAGCGACACGCTCTGCGTCGTGCCCGCCCACATCGACCTCTCGGCCGTCGAACTCGCCGTGGCCGGGAAACCCGGTCGGGAGTCGATCCTGCGCCGGCGGCTGGCGGAAGACGGCCGCTTTTCTGGCGATGGGGAGGGATTCGACTTCGTGATCGTCGACTGCCCGCCGTCGCTGGGGCTCCTCTCGATCAACGCCATGGCGGCGGTGGACGAGGTCCTGCTCCCGCTCCAGCCGCACTTTCTCGCCCTGCACGGGCTCAGCAAACTGCTCGAGACGATCGAACTGGTCGCCGAACACGTCAATCCGCGGCTGCATCTGCTCGGGGTGGTGCTCTGCATGTACGAGGCCGGCACCCGGCTGGCGGCCGAGATCGGCCGCGACGTGGAGGCCTTCTTCGCGGCCGGAGGAGCGGCCCATCCGGCCTGGCGCGGAGCCCGGCTATTTTCGGCCCGCATCCGGCGCAACATCCGGCTCGCGGAGGCGCCGAGCTTCGGGCAATCGATCTTCGACTACGCGCCGGGTTCCCACGGCGCCGAGGACTACGCGGCGCTCGCGGCGGAGGTCGCCGCCGGCGGCGCGTCCGCGGGCAGACGAGTGGCGTGACCTTCCGATATCATTCTGCATTCTCCCCGGTCTCATTCCCTCAGGCAGGCGGCCGCGACGGCATGGCAGGCGTGGACCTCGAACCGGTGCAGACCCGGCGCGGATGGTGGTGGCCGGCGGTCGTGCCGGCCGTCGCCTGGGCGTTCGCTGCGGCCGGGTGTCCGACGCCGGCAGAGGGGGCGCAGCCGAGCGGCTTTCGCGAACTGGCCCCGGGCGTGCTCACGGTCATCCCGCCCGACAGGGCGACCGACGACGCGCTGCAGCGGGGCGACATCGTGGAGGTCACCGAGGGGCTCGCCGGACTCCGCTGGAAGCCCGAACTCGCCGCGGCGAACACGACCCTCGTCGAGAAGGCGAAGCTCCGGGAGTATCCCCGCGACATCTGGTGCCTCGAGTTCGGGTTCAAGCCGCCACGGCTGATGGATGTCGACGTTCCCGCCGGCGACCTGAAGATGCAGCGGAAGCGGATCTGGTATCTGGTCTATCGCGTGAAGAACGTCGGCGGCCGGCGGCTGCTGACCGAACCGGCCGAGGGGGTGGTCGAGAAGGGAACCCGCCGCGTCGAGGCGTTCACCGGCCCGATCCCATTCATGCCGCAGTTCGTGCTCGAAAGCCTCGAACCGGTCGATGGCGCGGAGGGTTCGACCGCCTACCGGGCCTATCTGGACCGGCTCGTGCCCTCGGCCGTCGAGGCGATCCGTCGCCGGGAAGACCCGCAGCGGCCCTTGCTCGACAGCGTGGAGATGATGGAGCAGCCGCTGGCGCCCGGCGAGGAACGCTGGGGGGTCGCGATCTGGGAGGACGTCGATCCCCGGATCGACTTCTTTTCGATCCACGTCCGCGGCCTGACCAATGCCGTCCGCTGGCGGAAGCGGCCCGGGGACACGATCGCGGCGGATGACGCGCCGGGCAGCCACATCGAGGAGACGCTCGAGTGCCTGCGGCTCGATTTCTGGCGGCCCGGGGACGAGCGCGACGCGGGCGAACGGCCCACGAGCGTCGGCTTCGCCGGCATGTTCGAGCGGATGACGCTCGGCGGCCGGCTCGCCGCGACCGCCGGATGGCCCGCCAAGGCCGCGGTGCGGCCGGCGGATGGCCTGCGGGCGCTGGGGCTGACCTGGTCGGACCTCGTCGAGCCCGATTCGGCCACGAGGCTCGCCGCCGGACGTGCGAGCCTGATGCCGCTGGCGGTCGTCCTCGACACGGCGGCGGGCCTTCCGGACCCCGCGGCCCGGATCCCGGCCCTCCGCAACCTCGTGGGCGACGTCGGCCTGGCGGCGATCGAGGAACTCCTCGCCGCGACGGCGGGGCCCGTCGACGACGAGCGGGACCGCCGCCGCCGGGCGGCGCTGGCGGAGATCGAACTCGACCCGGAGAAGGTGAGGGCGGAGCCGCTCCGCTCGCTGGCCCGGATCGTCGAGCGGATCGAAGAGCAGCGGCGGGCGACGCTGCAGCGGGCCGAAGCCGGCCAGGAGGCCGACCCCGCCCTGCTCAACTCCCGCTGGCGGGGCATCGCGGCCTCGTTCTTCGGCCCGCCGTCGGCCCGCGTCGACTGGTTGGCGGCGGCCGTCGCCAAGGCACGGGGCTACGAGACGCTTCGCGCCATCGAGGCCGACATCACGACCATCGCCCGCAGCGCCGGCCTGGCCGCCTTCACGGCGGCCCGCCCGGCGATCGAGGGCATGGACGACGAGGTCCGCAAGCGGCTGGTCGACGGCCTCGGCGCCGCCACCGAGACCAGCCGCGTTGAACGCGAGCGGATGGCGAGCCTGGAGGGTGAACCCCGGAACACGGCCCTCCGAAACCTGGTCGAGGCCGCGGTGTTCGGGCCCAGCGGCCCGGAGCTCTACGCCCGCGCCATCCAAGACCACGAAGGGGTGGAATACGCCTGGGTCTACCGCTACGAGATCCCCTTTGGTCAGACCGCTGATTGGCCCTGAAACCCGCGGCGAAGGCCCGTTCCACGCGAGGGTCGTGACCTGCCCGCGGGGCCGCGGTACACTCCGTCATCACTCTGGTTCGGACGAGGTTCGGAACCTGGCCACCAGAAGACCGGCGTGGAGATTTGGTCGATGGCACACAAGAAGGGTCAGGGCTCGAGCCGCAACGGGCGCGATTCCAACGCCCAGCGGCGGGGCGTGAAGAAGTTCGGCGGCGAGGCCGTCCGGGCGGGCAACATTCTCGTCCGCCAGGTGGGCACGAAGTTCCATGCCGGCCGAAACGTCGGCACCGGCAGCGACTACACGCTGTACGCACTGTCCGACGGCGTGGTGATGTTCGATCGCGAGGGCCGTCGCGTGAACGTGGTGGCGGGCCCCTCGGCCTGACCGATCCGGCGGCCGCGCCCGGTGACTTGCTGAAGGTGCCGGCGTGTTCGTGGATCGCGTGCAGATCGAAGTCGCCGCCGGCAACGGCGGTCGCGGCATCTGCAGTTTTCGCCGCGAGAAGTACGTGCCGCTCGGCGGCCCCGACGGCGGAGACGGCGGCCGGGGCGGGAGCGTGATCCTCAAGGCGCAGCCGGGGGTCGATTCGCTCGCCGCGCTGGCCCATCGCCGGCAGTGGAAGGCGGATCACGGCAGCTCGGGAGGCCCGGCCAACTGCCAGGGCCGCGACGCGGAGGACCTCGTGCTCCTCGTTCCGCCCGGCACGATCGTGGTCGACGAATCGACCACCCTCGTGCTCAAGGATCTGGCGGTGCCCGGCGACTGGATCGTCGCCGCCCAGGGGGGCGCCGGCGGTCGCGGCAACATGCACTTCAAGTCGTCGACCAATCGGGCTCCCCGCCAGACGACCCCGGGGGGCAAGGGGGAGGTCCGGCGGCTGCTGCTGGAACTCAAGGTGATCGCCGACGTGGGGCTCGTCGGCAAGCCGAACGCGGGCAAGAGCACCTTGCTCTCGCGGCTCTCGCGGGCGCGGCCGGAGATCGCCGACTACGCATTCACCACCAAGACGCCGATCCTCGGCCTCGTCGACGTGTCCCGCGACCGGAGCTTCGTGCTCGCCGACCTCCCGGGCCTGATCGAGGGCGCGCATGCCGGCGTGGGCTTGGGCCACGAGTTCCTCCGCCACGTCGAGCGGGCCGGCATCCTCGTGCACGTCGTCGAGCCGGTGCCGATCGACGGCAGCGACCCGCTCGCGAACTACCGGGCGATCCGCGAGGAACTGGGGCTCTACGACGCGGCCCTCGGCCGGCGGCCCGAGCTCGTGGTGATGAGCAAGAGCGAGCTTCCGGGGGCGGCCGAGGTTCGCGAGCGGCTGGCCCGCGAGATCGGCCGGGACGTGATCGGCGTCAGTGCCGTCACCGGGCAGGGGCTCGACGCCCTGCTGCGGGCCGTGGTGGCCGAACTCGACCGCCGCAAGGAGACGGCATGACGGCTCCGCGCGAGACGGTGATCGTGGCCGACGTCGGCAACACGCGCATCAAGCTCGCCGTCGTCGTGGCCGGCGCCGCGTCGGCGCGGCTGCCCGCCGTCGCCCACCGGCAGGACCTGGTGAGCCGGGAGTTCCGGGCCGCGAACCTGAAGGACTGGCTCGACCGGGCGGCTCCGGGGCCGGCGATCGTGTATGCGGCGAGCGTCCACGAGGCGGCGGCGACCGGCCTCGAGGCGGCGATCGCCGAGGTCGCGGCCACGGGCCATCGGATCGTGCGCCAGCGGCGCATCACCGCCGCCCACGTCGGCATGCCCGTGGAGGTGGATGAACCGGAACGCGTGGGCATCGACCGGGTCGCCGCCGCGGCGGCCGCCGCGGCCGCCAAGGAAGGGGCTCGTCCCGCGATCGTGATCGACTGCGGAACGGCGACGACCGTCGACTTGGTGTCGGCCGACGGCCGGTTTCTGGGCGGCGCCATCCTCCCGGGCCCCGGGCTCCTGGCGCGGGCTCTCGCCGAGGGGACGAGCCGGCTGCCCGCGGTCGCCGACCTCGACACGGGCATGCCACCCTCGATGCCCGGCAGGAACACCCAGCGGGCGATCGCCGCCGGGATCGGCTTCGGGATGCGGGGTGCGGTCGCCCGGCTCGTCGCCGAGGCCGCCGCGGCCGTCGGCGGTGACCCGCAGGTGTTTCTCACCGGCGGATCCCGCGGCATCGTCCGCGACGCCCTGACCGCAGCCATCGAAATCCCCGACCTCGTGCTGCACGGGATCGCGCTGGCGGCGGGAAGGCTACAATCCCGCCCATGATGGCATCCCGCAAGGATCACCGATCCGATCGCGCCCGTGACCTCGCCCTCGCCGCCGCCCGCGTCGCCGAGGAGACGCGGGGCAGCGACGTCCGCGTGCTCGACCTGCGGGAGATCACGCCGGTGTTCGACTACTTCGTGATCGCCACCGGCTCGAGCCGGCGGCAGATGCACGCGATGGCCGACGAGATCGAGGCGGTGCTCAAGAAGGAACGGCACGAGCTTAAGCGCGGGGCCGAGGGCTACGAGGAGGGCCGCTGGATCGTGCTCGACTACGGGGACGTGATGGTGCACCTGTTCGACGCCGAAGCCCGCGACTACTGGGACATCGAGCACCTCTGGAGCGATGCGCAGCACGTGGCCGTGCCCTCCGCGGGGACGGCGACGCGATGAGTGGCGAGGATGGCCATCCCGCCCGGGTGAACTTCCGGTCGGCCCTGCGGCGGGCGTTTCGCCATGCCCTCGAAGGGCTTGCGGCCGACGGCGTGGCCGCCATCGGCCCCGACGACATCGCCGGGCTGCTCGAGCAGGTTCGCGAGACCGCCGACGCCACGTTCGGCGACTACTCGGGCACCATGGCGATGGGGCTGGCGAAGAAGGCGGGCAGGAAGCCTCGCGACGTGGCCGTCGAGATCATCCGGCGGCTCGAGGCGGCACCGGGATACGCGGCGGTGTTCGAGCCGCCCGGCGATCCCGTGGGCCCGGGCTTCATCAACGTGCGCGTCACGGACGCGGCGCTGGCGGCGGCCGTGACGCGGGCCGTGGCGGATCAGCGGCTCGGCGTGGCGGCGGCGGAGGCGCCGCTCACCGTGGTCGTCGACTTCAGTTCGCCGAACGTGGCCAAGCCGATGCACGTGGGGCACATCCGCTCGACGGTGATCGGCGACGCACTGGCCCGGATCCTCCGCTTCCGCGGGCACCGCGTGATCACCGACAACCACCTCGGCGACTGGGGCACCCAGTTCGGGATGATCCTCTGGGGCTGGAAGCACTGTCGCGATGAAGCGGCCTACGCCCTCGATCCCACCGCCGAACTCGGCCGGCTCTACCGGCTCGTGCGCAGGGTGGCCGATGCGAAGCCGGAGGAACTGGCCGCCGATCCGGCCGCCGCCGCCCTGGCCGCGCAGCACCCGGATGCGGCGCGGGAGGTGCT
This sequence comes from Planctomycetota bacterium, assembly GCA_016872925.1. Classification (GTDB taxonomy): domain Bacteria; phylum Planctomycetota; class Planctomycetia; order Pirellulales; family UBA1268; genus QWPN01. The sequence continues at coordinate 3,769 of VGYR01000115.1, read as the reverse complement.
CGCCGAGACCGCGAGGCTTCACGAGGGGGATCCCGAGAACCGGCGGCTCTGGGAGGCGTTCATGCCGGTCTGCCGCGGCGAGATCGACCGCATCTACGCCCGGCTGCACGTGACCTTCGACCACACGCTCGGCGAGAGTTTTTTTCAGCCCCTGCTCGCCGGCACCGTGCGCGACCTGGAGGCCCGGGGGCTCGCCCGCGAGAGCCGCGGGGCCGTCGGCGTGTTTCTCCGCGGCGACGACGGGCCGCCGCTGTTGATCCGCAAGGCCGACGGGGCGTTTCTCTACGCCACCACCGACCTGGCCACGATCCGCTGGCGGCTGGAGCACTGGAAGCCGGACCGGATCCTGTACGTGGTGGACCATCGGCAGAGCGAGCACTTCGAGCAGGTGTTCGAGGCGGCCCGCCGCTGGGGACTGCCCGGCCTCGACGACGTGGAACTCGTGCACGTGGCCTTCGGCACCGTGCTCGGCGAGGACGGTCGGCCGTTCAAGACCCGGGCCGGCGACACGGTGGGCCTCGAGGCGCTCCTCGACGAGGGCGTGGAGCGGGCGGCGGCGGTCGTGGGCTCGGGCGACGAGGGGCGGGGGGGGATGTCGGCGGCGGATCGCCGCCGCGTGGCCGAAACGGTCGGGATCGGGGCCATCAAGTACGCCGACCTGGCGCAGAATCGCACCACCGACTACGTGTTCAGCTTCGACAAGATGCTCCAGCTCAACGGCAACACGGCGGCCTACATGCAGTATGCCGTGGCCCGTGTGGAGGGCATCTTCACCAAGGGGGGCGTGGACCGGGAGGCCCTGAGACGGCACTGCGCCGGCGTGCTGGTGTCGGACCCGAGGGAGCGGGCTCTCGCCCTGCAGTTGCTCCGCTTCGGCGAGGCCCTCGAGGACGTGGAGGCCGACTCGCGGCCGAACGTGCTCACCGCCTGGCTCTACGACCTCGCCGGCTGCTACTCGACCTTCTACGACGCGCTCCCCGTGCTCAAGGCCGAGGGCCCGGAACGCGACAGCCGCCTGGCCCTCTGCGACCTCACCGGCCGCGTGCTCCGCCAGGGCCTCGACCTGCTCGGCATCGGCACCGTGGAGCGGATGTGATGGGAGGCCAGCGAGGGGCTGCCCGTGCCCCGGTTGTGTTGGGCGAGGGATTGCCCGTGCCCGGGAGCCGGCGTAGGCCGACACGCGCAGCCAGGATGGCGAAGCACAGTCGGCATCCGAGTGAGCTCAGGACACGATGTCCTGAGCGAACGTCCGGCGACGGGTCACGGGCAAACCCGAGCCGCCGCGAACGTCCGGCGACGGGTCACGGGCAGCCCCGAGCCGCGCGTTCGCGAGCCATGAGAAAGAGACCCGCATGAAACGATCCCTGGAAAGCATCCGCAACATCGGCATCGTCGCCCACATCGACGCCGGCAAGACCACGCTCACCGAGCGGCTGCTCTTCTACACGAAGACCAGCCACCGGCTCGGCGAGGTTGACCGCGGGACCACGATCACCGACTTCGACCCCGAGGAGCAGGAACGGGGGATCACGATCTACTCTGCGGCCGTGTCGTTCCAGTGGCGGGACGTGCGGGTGAACCTGATCGACACGCCGGGCCACGTCGACTTCACGGCCGAAGTGGAGCGGAGCCTGCGGGTGCTCGACGGGGCCGTGGTGGTGTTTTCCGCCCGCGAGGGCGTCGAGGCCCAGAGCGAGACGGTCTGGCGGCAGGCCGACAAGTACGGCGTGCCGCGGCTCGCGCTGGTCAACAAGCTCGACCGCGAGGGGGCCGACTTCTTCGGCACGGTCGGCCAGATCGAGAAGCGGCTCGGCGCCAAGCCGCTGGTGCTCCACCTGCCGCAGGGGCTCGGGCCGCCGCACGTGCAGGATCCCTTCCGCGGGATCGTCGACCTCGTGGAGATGAAGCTGCTCACCTTCCCGCCGAAGGACGAGGCGCTCGCCGGCGGCGAGGCCCTCACGCGGGTGACGGCGTCGCCCATCCCGGAGGAGCTCGCCGACGAGGCGGCCCTCTACCGCGAACAGCTGGTGTCGACCCTGTTCGACTTCTCCGACGAGATCGCCGAACTGGCGATGAACGAGGCCCCGATCCCGCCGGGGCTGATGCGGAAGGCGATCCGGCAGGCGACCATCGAGCGCCGGGTCGTGCCGATCCTCGCCGGGTCGGCCCTCGACTGCATCGGCGTCCAGCCAGTGCTCGACGCCGTCGCCTGGTACCTGCCGAGCCCCGCCGACGTGCCCCCGGTCGAGGGCCTCGATCCCGCCGCGAAGACGCCCACCACGATCCGGCGGAAGGCCGACCCGCAGGCGCCGTTCTGCGGCCTCGTCTTCAAGATCGTGGCGGAGAAGCACGGCGACCTGTCGTTCGTCCGCGTCTACTCCGGCACGCTCAAGGCGGGCAGCCGGGCCTGGAACCCGCTCAAGCAGAAGAAGGAGAACATCGCCCAGCTGTGGCACGTGCAGGCCGACCGCCGCGAGCAGGTCGAGGAGGCCTTCGCCGGCGACATCGTGGGCGTGATCGGCCCGCGGGCGAGCGTCACGGGCGACACGCTGTGCGACTCGGCCGCGCCGATCGTGCTGGAGACGATCCAGTTTCCCGAGACCGTGATCTCGATGGCGATCGAGCCGGAGACGAGCCTGGAACGGAAGAAGCTCGCCGACACGCTCGAGATGATGAAGCGGCAGGACCCCACGTTCCGGGCGATCGAGAGCGAGGAGACGGGGCAGACGCTGATCTCGGGCATGGGCGAGCTACACCTGGAGGTGATCCGCCACCGGCTGGAGCGGGACTTCAACCTCAAGTGCCGCGTCCACAAGCCCCGGGTGAGCTACAAGGAGACCCTCGGCAGGGCCGTGACGGCGAGCGGCGAGGCCAACCGCCAGGTGGCCGGCCAGACGCTCGTGGCGACGGTCACGCTGCGGGCCGAGCCGACGGAAACCCAGGCGCCCGTCAGCGTGGAGCAGGGCTGGTTTCCGGAGAGCGAGTCGCTCGCCGCGATCGCCGCCACGATGACGCAGTCGGTCCGCGAGAGCGCCGAGCGGGGAGGGCTCAAGGGGTGTCCCCTCTGGGGCGTGCGGATCTCGGTGCTCGAAAGCCCGATCCCCGAGCCGCTCCCCTCCGACGTGGCGATCCGGATCGCCGCTGCCGACGCCATCGAGAACATGCTCACCGCCGCCGGCACGGTGCTGTTGGAGCCGGTGATGAAGGTGGAGGTGAGCGTGCCGGAGGAGCACCTGGGCGACGTGATCAACGACCTCCAGCAGCGGCGGGCGATCATCACGGCCACGGAGATTCGCGGCCCGGCAACGGTGCTCACGGCGGAGGCGCCGCTGGCGAGCATGTTCGGGTACTCGGCCGCGGTGCGGAGCGTCAGCCAGGGCCGTGCCAGCTTCACGATGGCCCCGCTGAAGTACGGCCCCGCGCCGGCGGAGACGGCGGAGGCGTACATGTGATTCGGGTCGCACGTGAGCCTCGCGCGTGCGCGAGGCTCTGGGCTGCCCGTGCCCGTCACCGGACGTTCGTTCCGGGCATCCTGCCAATCCTGTTCGGCACGGCAGATGCAGGACCGGTCATTTTTGCCGGGCGCGACTCGGGGCGTCAGGAAGCCGCCATCGCGTGAGCGATGCGGGCCTGCGGCCAGCGCATGGCTCGGAGAACGGGGCTTCCGATGCAGCCTCCTCAGCAGAATCTGTGGGTTGATTCTGGCTCCGGTAGTTTGCCAAGGACATGAAACAACGCGATTTCAATGCCTTTCGCGGTCCGAAAGCCG
>VGYR01000114.1 GCA_016872925.1 Planctomycetota bacterium | reverse complement strand
CCAGTTGCCGCTCCCGTTTTCGCTTCCCAAGAGCCATACTTCCCTCCGTGGCTGGCGAGCCTCAGACGCACGAGGCCCACGGCCGCAGTTTAGCGCCCTCTCTCCGGCTGTGAAGGCGAGTTTTTCCACGGCCTGCTAACCTTCTCGAATGGGTCGTTCAACGCGCCAGACACGACGTCGAGCAGGGCCGCGCAGAATCTCGTGCTCTCGGGAACCAGTACCGGCGTGATCCAGGGACGGATCGTCAACAACTCCGCCACGTCCGTGATTTCGCTCGTCAAGGAGGGCACGGGAAAGTGGACCCTGCGAGACCCCACCACTTTCACGGGCAACACGACGATTTCGGCGGGCACGCTGGCGGTGGCCGCCCCTACCGCCCTCGAGACGTCGCCCAGGGTGACGGTGGCGGCTGGAGCGACGTTCGACGTCTCAGCGATTGGAGGATACACCCTGCGGCCGACGCAGACGCTCGCCGGCAACGGCACCGTCGAAGGCTCCGTGACGCTCGGCGGGGGCGCCACGCTCTCCCCCGGCGCCAGCCCCGGCACGCTCACGGTCACGGGCAGCGCCACGCTCGGCGCGGGGGGCAACTATAACTGGCAGGTGTACGACGCCGCCGGCACGGCGGGCAGCGCGACCGGCTGGGATCTGCTCTCGGTGGGCGGGGCGCTCGACGTGGCGGCGACGTCGGCGGATCCCTTCAAAATCAACCTCTGGAGCCTCTCGGGCGTGGCTCCCGATGTGAATGGCAACGCCATCAGCTGGAACGCCACCACGAGCGGCACCTGGCGGATCGCGAGCGCGATGGGGGGCATCACGAACTTCTCGACCGACAAGTTCCTGATCAGCGTCTCGGCCACCAACGGCACCGGCGGCTTCACGAATCCGCTCTCGGGCGGCACGTTCAGCCTGGCCCAGGCCGGCAATGATCTGAATCTCGTCTTCGCCGCCGCGCCAGTGATCCTCATCGATGTGGCCAGCGGCACGCAGACGCAGACGGCCGCAGGGTATCCGCTGCTCTCGGGAGCAACGCCTGTGATCAAGACCGGCGGCGGCACGCTCGTGGTGGACCAGGCCAACACGCTCACGGGCTCCACGACCGTGCAGGCAGGCGCGATCCAGCTGGCCAACGGCTCGGCCCTCTCCGCGAGCCGACTCGTCGTCGTGGCCGGCGGTACCGGCCAGGTGGCCCCGTATCTGGCCACGAGCGTGGCGAGCCTCGACCTCGCCAGCGGCAACGGCCTCATGGACCTTTCGAACGGGGCCCTCACGATCGCGGGCGGCATGACGGCCACCGAACTCGTGGCCGAGATCCTCGAGGGTCGCGGCGACGGCTCATGGACGGGCACCTCGGGGATCACCTCGAGCGTGGCCGCCGCGGAAGTGGCCTCGAGCGTGCCCCGTGCGGTGGGCTGGATCGACAACGGCGACGGCTCGCTCTCGGCGGCCTACGCCGCGCCGGGCGACACCAACATCGACTGGTCGATCGACATCCTCGACGCCTCCAACTTCCTGGCCGGGGGCAAGTTCGACACCGGCTCGCCGGCGATCTGGATCGAGGGCGACTTCAGCTATGACGGCGTGGTCGACATCCTCGACGCCGCCGACTTCTTCGCGACGGGCCTCTACGACGCCGGCAACTACAACGCCGCGCCGGGGCTGAGCGGCGGCGTGGCGGTGGTGCCGGAGCCGAGCGCATGCGCTGTATGGCTCGCGGGGCTTGGCATTGGTCTGACGGCAACCCGTTGGTGTCGACAGATGCGGCCGCGTTTGGTGTCGGGCCGCTCGAGAAGCCACGCCAGCGTTTCCCGGAGGACAGAGACATCATGAACCCTCCATGCGTCGCGTACGCTCCGCTGCAGGCCCATCGCGTCGACGCCCGCCCCTGGCAGCAGTCGAACGCGAGGCCGCGTGGTTTCACGCTGGTCGAACTGCTCGTGGTGATCGCGATCATCGCGGTCCTGATCGGCCTTCTCCTGCCTGCCGTTCAGTCGGCTCGTGAGTCGGCTCGCGCGACACAGTGCCGCAACAACCTCAAGCAGATCGGGCTGGCGACGCTCGTGCGGCTCGACGCCAAGAAGACCTACCCACCCTCGCGGTATCGGTACTCGTCACCGTCGTGGTTTGCATGGATCATGCCGTTCCTCGAACGAGGCAGCGACTTCGATCGCTGGAGGCTCGACAAGACCTACTACGACTCGTCCAACAAGCGGGCCCGAGAGACGATCATCCCCGCCTACCTCTGCCCCTCGAGGGTACGGTCGAGCCTGCTCTCGACGGGCGACGGCGGTGGAAGCACCGGGATGCCTCCCTCGCCAGGGATGGTGGGCGACTATGCCGGATCCTGCGGCGACACGTTCGTGGGTGACCTGAGGGCGACCATCACGCCCTCGCGGTACGACGGCCTGATCGTGAGCACGGTGCGCCAGCAGGGTGATGTCAAGCCTAGCGACGTCACCGATGGACTGAGCAACACGTTGCTCGCAGGAGAGATGCACGTCCCGAAGCTGACTCCGCCAACCAAGAACTCGATCGACCTTCAAGGTTCGATCTACAACGGCGACGACCACAACCAGTTTGTAAGGGCCGCGGGAGGTGGCTGGGCCGACGCGGACGACAACCCCGCCACGGGAACAATGGGCCGGGAGGTTTTTCAGGTCATGCCTCTGGCGGCTTCGCTCAACGACGTGTCGATGGGGAACTGGAGCGCGGTCTTCGGCAGTTGGCATCCGGGCGGCGCGTGCGGATTCGTGATGGCCGACGGCAGCGTTCGCGCGCTTCGTCCTGATATCAGTCTCGAAACTCTTTCCAGACTCGGGAACCGACGCGATGGCCGGGCGATCGGTGAAGCCTGGTGATCCCATGACGGCGAGAACACGACGACTGGTGGTTCAGGGCATCGCGTGCCTGGGATCGCTGCTTTCTGCCGCGCTCCTCGGGGCGGGGTGCAGCGAAAAGACCTACCCGGTGTCGCTCACGTTCACCCTTGCCGACGGTGCGCCTTTGTCGACGGGTTTCGTGACCGTGCAGCACACGAGCATCGCAGCGATCCTCGGCGGCGGGGGGATCGCCGCTGACGGCAGCTGCAGGCCGGTCCTGCGTGGCCGATCGGCCCCGGGATTGCCCGCGGGCACCTACCGTGTGGGGGTCACGGCAGGCCCAGTCACGGACTTCGACGCCCCGCCCCCACCGCTGCCCTTCAGCCTCGACTACACCAATCCCGCCGGCTCAGGCCTCACATTCACCGTCGACCCCGCAGACTCGGCGCATCACACGTTCACCCTGGCGAAGCCCGCTGCCTCCCGGCCGATGCCCCGGGCCGCGGGCTCGCAGTGAGCCGCGCGCGGGACCATTCGCCGGACCGCCCACCAGCTGCTTGATGATGGCAATCGCACGTCCATATCCCGAGTCGTTTCCAGGCTTCCGTGCCAGAAGGCACGGGCAAGCGTGTCTGCTGATCCTCCTGATTTCCGCGGTATCCGTCGCCGCCCTCGCCGAGAGCTTCGATGTGACCGGCTTCAGTCCCGACGCCGTGCCGGCGGTGCCGGAAGGGTTCGTGGTCACCGTCCCGGCCCGGGAGCCGCTCGTAAGGAACGTATCGATGCTCGCCTTCGACACGCGGGGCCGGCTGTTCGTCGGCATGGGCCCGCAGTATCGCATGCCCGCGAAGGACACGCCGGGCGACGCGATCGTGCAACTCGTTGATGCGGACGCCGACGGCACCTTCGACGCCGCCAAGACCTTCGCCGGGCCGTTTCACTGCGTCCAGGGCATGGCCTGGAAGCAAGGGCCTCGCGGACCGGAGTTGTGGGTCGCCAACGCGCCCGATCTGACGATCGCGCGCGACACGAACGGCGATGACGAAGCGGACGAGTACGTGCGGGTGGCCACCGGCCTGGGCACCCTCGAGCATGCCCTCGACGCGCTCGTTTTCGCACCGGACGGCAGGCTTTGGATGGGAAAGGGCGACACGCCGTCATTCGGCAGCGCCCCGCGGGCGTTCCGCGAGCTGGCAAGCGTGGCAGCCGGGGTGGGTGCCGTGAATGACTGCCAGGCAGTCACGTTCGCCGCCGCTGCCTGGCCAGCAGCGTGGCGCGAGAGCTATCGCGTGCCCAGGGATGGTCACACCGGCGGCGGGATCGTGCGGTGCGATGCCGACGGCCGGGGCCTCCGGATCGTCTGTCGGGGGCTGCGGAATCCGTGGGGGATGGCCTTCGATGGCGGCTTCGACTGGCTCGCCACCGATCAGGACGACGTTGGGGGCGACCGATTCGTGATGCCTTTCGTCGGCGCGCACTTCGGCATGCGTCACCCCTGGAACAACTCCTGGACGGGTGTCGACAGTCTCGCCAGCGTGCCGGCCTGCGGACCGCTTTTCGAGGGCTCCGGCACGGGGATCGTGTTTCAGGACGATCCGTCGTTCCCAGCGCCTTACCGCGACGTGTTCTTCCGCGCCGACTGGCTCAGGGGCACGGTGGAGATGTTCCGGCCCGCATGGCAAGGCGCGATGCTCATGCCCGCGGACGGAGCCGTCGAGCCATTCATCGCGGTCGGCGACCAGAAACCCCTCTTCAGGCCGACGGGAATGGCGGTGGGACCCGACGGAGCCCTTTGGATCGGGGGCTGGGGCTCAACCTACGGCTGGAATGGCGACGCCACCGAAGGCCGCGTGTTTCGGATTGCGGCGGCCGACGGGCCCCAACTGGCCGAGGCCGCGGCGAAGCTCGCGGCCCGACCGGCGGTGGAGTCCAGGGCGGTCGCCCAACTGACCGCGGACTTTGAGTCACCGATCGCGGCCGTTCGCGTCGCTGCCCAGGACGAACTCCTCCGTCGGGCGGCGGGCGACGGCCACGCCGCGACGACCACGAAGTCCGCGATTCTCGCGCTCGCAACGGAGGCCGCCGTGACTGCCGCTCGGCCGGCCCGACAGACGTGGTTGCTCTGGACGCTCGGCCGCATGGCAGCGGACGAAGCCGCCGCCGATGTCTTCTTCACGAGTCTCATCGAGGATGCGACCAGCCGAACCCCCGTGTCCGCCCGCGTGCAGGCCGTGCGGATCCTCGCCGACCGCGCGGCGAGACGCTCCGGTGCTGCCCGCCGGCTGCCCAGCGGCGTGGCCGCGGTGCTGGCCGACGCCGCTCCCAGGGTGCGGTTCGCGGCGGCGCTCGCAGCCGCCGACGTCGCCGATCGCGGGGCCGTCCCGGCGCTCGTCTCGCTCGCCGCCGGCGAGACGGATCGGCTCGTGCATTACGCGGCCTGGACCGCGCTTCGTGATCTCGTACCGGCCGACGAGCTCCGTGAGCTACTCGCCGACGAGCGACCAGGGGTGCGACTCGCGGCTTTGCTCGCCCTGCTCGACGGCGGTCGCCTGGACGGTGCCGCCGTAACGGCGTTCGCCGACGACACGGATCCGCGGGTTGCTCGGACGGCCACGGCCTGGCTGGCGAACACCGGCTATGGTCTCGACGATCCCGCCACGCTGATCGCGACGATCAAGCGGCTCGACAACCGCCACGTCGACTACCGTCTCCGGCTCAACCTGCTCCAGCGGCTGGAGGGCAAGCGAATCGACGGCCAGGTCAGGCGCAGGCTCGAGGGGATGTACATCGACCGGTATCGCGAGCCGCCGCCCACCCAGGACGAGGTCGTGCCGGATGAAAAAGCACAGGAGATTGCGGCCGTGTTCTGGGCTGTGAAGCCCGACCAACGCACGGCCAGAGCGGCCTGGGACTTCCTCGGCCACGACTGGCCGGCGCTCGCTGATCTGGTCGCCGCCGGCTTTCCGCGGCTCGGTGAGCACGGTCTGTCCGAGCTCACCAACGGGCTTCCACGGGCCGATCCACGCCGTCGGGCTCGTGCGGTCGAGGCGCTGTCGGGCTACGCAGCTGGAGGCCACACCCTGACGGCAGATCAAACGCTCGTGACGTCGCTTGCCGGCGCGTGGGCCGATCACCCACAGCCCTCCTGTCGCGCGCAGGTGCTCGCGTGCCTCGCAGCGATCGCCCCGGAAAGCTGGCGGAAGGCCGAGGCGGCGCGCGGCCTGGCCACGACGATGCTGACCGAGGCCGCCCGTGATCCTGATCCGCGCTTGCTGGACCGCGTGCCGGCGGTGGCCGCGAGCCTCGGCGTGCCGGTGCCCATGTGCGTCGAGCCTCGGCCGCCGGCAACGGTTGCAGACGTCGTCACCCTCGTACCATCGGCCGATCCTCTGCGCGGAGCGAGGCTCTTCGCGGATGCCCGCGGTGCCAACTGTGGAGCCTGCCATCGGGTGGGTGACCTGGGTGTCGCCGGCATCGGCCCCGAACTCTCAGACATCGGCTCACGGGCGCACCTGGCAGCGATCGTCGAGTCGATCCTCCAGCCGAGCGCGACGATCATCGAAGGCTATCGCGTCAGCACCATCGTGCTCGATGACGGTCGCAGCCTCACAGGCCTCGTCCTCGACGACACGCCCGACACCGTCCGAGTGATCGACACGAGGGGCGGATCGACGGCGATTCACAAGACCGATATCGAGACTCGCGCGGTGCAGCCGATGTCGCTGATGCCAGCCGGATACGACCGCACGCTCACGCCCGAGGAACTGGCCGATCTCGCGGCATTCCTCCTCTGCCAGACGCAGCCGACAAGGCAGGTGACTCAGGCCTCCTCAGAACCGACTCGCACCATCCGTCCGACAGCCCCGTAAAGAGAGATGCTCATGCAAACGCAGCCCACGATTCATCATCGCGATTCCCTTGCCGCCCACGCCTCGCCTTGGCGGGAAAGGCCGTGGAGCGGCGTCTATCCCGCCACGCTCTGTCCTTTTCATGAGGACGAGTCGATCGACGAGGCGGGCCTGGTGGCTGCAGTCGAGGACGTCGCCAGCGTGCCGGGCATCCAGGGTATCGTCTGCAACGGACACACGGGCGAAATCATGTCGCTGTCGCCCGACGAGCGGGCCCGCGTGACGCGGTTGACGGCCGAGGGCGTGGCGCGGGCCACCGCGCGAACGGGCAGGCACGTGCGGGTGATCAGCGGGGTTTCTGCGGAAGGCAGTCGCGAGGCCATCGATCACGCGACGGCGGCCCGTGACGCGGGCGCCGACGCAATCCTGCTGATGCCGCCGCATCATTGGCTGAGGTTCGGGCGTTCAACCGCGACCGCCGTCGGCTTCGTCGAGGACGTGGCGGCCAACGCGGGCGTGTCGATCATCATCCATCAGTATCCCGCCTGGACGAAGGCCGGATACACGCTCGCGGAGATGCAGGCGATGGTGAGGCGGCCGGAGGTGGTGATGGTGAAGATGGGCACCCGTGACATGGCCCGCTGGCGGTACGACTACGAGCAGCTCAAGGCGACCGCACCCCATGTGTCGATCACCACCTGCCACGACGAGTTTCTGCTGGCTTCGCTTCTGGAGGGAGCGGACGGGGCCTTGATCGGGTTCGCGGGCTTCGTGCCGGAGTTGATGGTGGAACTCGTGCACGCTGCCCTCGACGGTGATCTCGCCCGCGCGCGGGCAGCAGGTGATCTTGTCGCGCCGTTGGCGAGAATCGTCTACGCGTTTGGGGAACCTGGGTGCGGAGCGCACCAGCGCATGAAGGCGGCGAAGTGGCTACTGGGCCGGTTTCCCAGCCCCGTGTTTCGCAGGCCCATCCGACCGCTGTCCTTCGAGCAACTCACGGCGATTCGGGTGGGCCTCGAGGCCCTAGGGCTAAGCTGCCCGGTCGCCCCTACGGTCGTCTCGGCCGCGACCCGCGAACGGTGGCAAGCAGACGGCACCCCTGCAGGCTGTGGCTAGCAGCCGCACGGATGCCGGCGGCCCAGGAGTCGGCTCAAGGACTGCGATCATGAACCTCCCGACCGACTCGCTCATCGTCCGTGCACCAGCCCGGCTCGACACCGGAGTCCACCCGGCGCTGCGAACAGCACCACGACGACACGATCGCCGAAGGGCGGGCGGCCGTCATCGACGGCGAACCGGCTTGGCCATCGAAGCCCTTGAACCGCGAGCTCTGCTTTCCGGAACCACGCCGGTCACCGCCGCAGACTGGGTGGTCGATGTCGGGCCTGGGGCTGATCAGGTCGATTCGTTCACTCGTGCGGGTTCATCCCGGCTTCTCAAGAGCGGCAGCGGTACGCTGGCCCTCGATCGCGCCAACGGACACACTGGTGGGGTCTTTGTCGAGGCGGGCACGCTGGTGGTGCGACACGTGGAGGGCCTCGGCGGCGGGAGGGTGACGGTCGGCGCCGGTGGCCGGGTCATGCTCGACGTGGGCGCGGCCGGCGTTCGCCTGCCAAGTCTGATGATGGACCAGAGCGGCTTGCTGGATGTCGGACGCGGCCGAGTGACCCTGCCGACCTCGACCTATTCGCTGATCGACGTCGTCGCCGCCTTGAAGGCGGGGCGAGCGGACGGCTCGTGGAACGGCACGTCGGGAATCACGACCCGACACGCGGGCTCGATAGTCGGCGGAGGACTCGGCTACCTCGTCAACGACGACGGCAGCCTGACCGTCGGCTTCGCCGCGCCGGGTGACGGCAATCTCGACGGCTGGGTGGACATCCTCGACGTGTCGCTGATGCTCGCGGCGAGCAGGTTCAATGCGACTGCCACGGCATCGTGGTCGGAGGGTGACTTCAACTACGACGGCTCCTTCGACGTCCTTGACATCTCGGAGCTTCTGGGAACTTCGCTGTTTAACTCCGGCGCCTACGCTCCGGATCTGCCAGCACCCGGTCAGCGTCGTCTCACGCAGGACGTCGTGCCCACCAAGGTGTTCGACGCCAAGGCCGACTTCGGCGCGGTCGGCGACAACGTCGCCGACGACACCGCCAAGGTGCAGGCCTGCATCGACGCCGCCCGCCGCTGGGGCGACGGCGCGATCGCCTACTTCCCCAAAGGCACGTACAAGGTCACGTCGACGATCAACGTCACCGGCGGCAACTATTTGATCGGCGGTGCGTCCCAGAAATACACCACGATCCAGGGTCATGGAGACGTGAACCCGGTCGTGGTCATCACCGATCCAGGCAATCTCAGGATCGAGTTCATCGACATCCGGCACACCGACCAGCTCAAGACGGCGATTCGGCAGGTGAGCAGCGATTCCACCGTGCCCTCCCGGATCCATTACGACCAAATCGCCCTCAACGCCTACGGCACGTCGTTCGTCAACGCCCGGACGTTCACCGGCTCGTCGGGCATGGCATTCGAGGTCAAGGACTTGTCGAGCGAGTCCGTCCTCACGGGATACAACGTCAGTCCGCAGCTCAAGGGGATGTCATTCGAAAACGTGTCCGATGCCCGCGTCTTGTTCAGCCAGATCGGGGGGATGGGGTGGGGAGCGCTCCGGATCTCGGGGACCGAGGCCGGACGCGACGGTTTCTTCGGGATCCTGAACGGCTACACGACCTATCGGGTCGCTGACAACCACAGCCTCGTCATCTCCGACGGCTACATCGAGCAAATGCGACCGGAAAATACCCCGGACACAAAGTACATCGCCACGCCCTACATGATCATGAGCGGCTCGGCCGACCTGCCCGCCGGCCGGGTCACGGTGAGCTCGAACAAGTTCGACGGGGCGGGGGCGGGTTCGGGACTCATCAACTCCTCGACCCCTCCCTACGAGACCTACTTCACGGTCGACAACTATCACGGCGTCCTCTCGCACGTCGCGACCGAATACAAAAACAGCAGCGAGACCTTCGACCCCAATAAGCAAGCGTTCAAGATCGCGACCAGCGGCACGGCGCCCCTGGACGTGCTCCTGATGGCCAACACCTACGAGCAGGGCCCCACCGGATCTGGTCCGGTCGTCGAGGGGGGCAGCAATGTGAGCCGCCATCTGCTGGCCAACTGGGCGCCCGGGCTGACGTCATCCGCCAACAAGCAGGTGCCGAACGTTACGAACTCGAGCACCCTCGCGCTGGCGGGCCAGGCGCTCGACGACTTCCGGGAGCTGGGCAGCTTCGACCTGCTGCTCAACTACGGCATCGACAGCCCGACCTTCCCGCGGCCCACGGCGGAGCAGGCGGCCACCTACCCCGAACTGCCGGAGTTGAACTGGCAGAAGCGGTCGGATTGGCTCGACGTCACCGCCCTGCCCGCGAGCGTCAACGGCGGCCGGTCGGCCGTGGGCGACGGGATCGCCGACGACACGGCCGCGATCCTGGCGGCCTGCAACGAAGTGCGGAAGTCGAACGGCCGCTGGAGCACGGTCTACCTCCCGCCCGGCACCTACAAGATCACGTCCACCCTCCATGCCACCGAGGGCCTCAGCACCACCGTGGACACGCATCTCGCCATGCGCGGTCATGGCAAGAGCACCCGGATCGTCTGGCACGGCCCCGAGAACGGCCGGATGTTCAGGTCCGACAGCAACACGTCGTCGTCCTTCATCGGGATCGTCTGGGACGGTCGCAGCATCGCGGCCCAGGGCTTCATCCACGACACGTCGAGCGGCGGGCGCCGCGAGACGAAGGTGCTCCATCAATACGAGGCCTTCCTCAACTTCCGGAAGGAGGGTGCCGGCACCGCGAGCGGCAAGCCCGATCAGCGATATCTGGAATCCTCCTCCTATCGCAACTGCATCTTCATCAACTGCGGCACCGGGCTGGCCGTGATGCAGGCCAACGACTACATGATCAACGTCGAGGGCTGCCACTTCTACGACAACGGCATCGGGGTGTATGCGGGCAACGGCGAGTTCCTGATCCGCAACAGCCGCTTCTTCCGCAGCAGCCAGTTCGACATCATGAACGACAACAGCGCCCCGAGCTCCTCGATCCGGCGGGTCAGCTCCGTCGGCTCCAATGCCTTCTACAGGCGCAGAGGGACGACGATCAGCGTTTCCAACGATCAGACCGCGACCCTCCAAGACTGCTACGTCGCCGACTGGAAGAACACGTCGTTCGCGATCCAGAACATGGCCCAGGGGGCGACCGGCTGGGATCCGATCCTGATCTTCGACTGCACCTTCGAGAACGCCCCCACGACGAACCCGCCGATCCGGCTCGACCGGGCAGCCCAGGTCGTCCACTCCAACAACACCTGGACGGTGGGTGGCGAGGTGAGGACGGGCGCGCAGCTCTTCGCCGGCCAGGTCGCGAACCTGCAGGCCATTCCCCACACGCCCGCCTCCAGGCCCGCGACCCACACCGTCGCCTTCGACGCCCAGGGCGGGACGGCGCCAAGCCCGGCCAGCAAGCGCGTGACCGCCGGCTCGCCCTACGGCCCGCTGGCCACGACCTCGCGGCCGGGCTATACGTTTGCCGGCTGGTGGACCGCGCGGGGGGACGGCGGCACCCAGGTGACCGATACGACCAACGTCGCGATCTCGGCAGCGCAGACGCTCTACGCCAGGTGGGCGCCGAGTTCCATCCACACCGTCACGTTCGATGCCCAGGGCGGCGTTGCGCCGAGCCCGGCGACCACGAGCGTGACCTTCAACGCGGCCTACGGCCCGCTGGCCACGACGACCCGCTCCGACCACCTCTTCGCGGGCTGGTGGACCGGGCCCGGCGGCACGGGCACGCTCGTCAACGCGACGACGCAGGTCACCACCGCCGCAAACCACGCGCTGTATGCGAAGTGGACGCCCGTGGCGAACGTGTCGCGGTTCTGGGACAACTCTGGTGGCACGGCGAACGACTGGGGCGGCCTGGCCAACTGGTCGACCGTCGTCGCCGGCGGCACCACGCCCGCCGCCCTGCCCGGCACGGCGGAGGTGGCCACCTTCGCCGCCACGCCGATCGCCGGCACCACCCAGACGGTCAACCTCGGCGCCAACCGCTCGGTGCTCGGGCTGGCCGTCACCTCGGCGAGAACCGCCTCCACCACGCTCCAGGGCGGCGGCACGAACCGCACCCTCACGATCGGTGCCTCCGGAATCACGAGCGCCGGATCGGGCTCGCTGACCATCGGATCCGGCACCGCCGGGCAAAACGTCGCCGTCACCCTGGCCGGCAGCCAGAGCATCGCGGCCAACGGCAGCGGGGGCATCAGCTTCGCCAACACCGTGGCGGGCACGGGCAGCCCGACGCTCAGCAACAACGGCACAGGCACCGGATACGTGGGCCTGGGCGCCCTGCAGTCCACCGTGGGCAAAGTCGTGCAGAATAGCGCCACGTCCTCGCTCGGGCT
Source organism: Planctomycetota bacterium (assembly GCA_016872925.1). Classification (GTDB taxonomy): domain Bacteria; phylum Planctomycetota; class Planctomycetia; order Pirellulales; family UBA1268; genus QWPN01. Next base: position 630 of record VGYR01000114.1, on the reverse strand, counting down.
GCGGGCCAACAACAGCGCCTTCGCCGGCGACCTCGAGATCCTCAAGGGGAAGGTCTTGATCGGCACCAGCGCCACCAATCTCGGGAGCGCCACGTTGGGCAAGGTGGTTCTGGGCGGCTCCGGCAGCGACGCTGCGACGATCGAAATCAACGACAATCAAAACATCACCTACAACGCCCGGCCGATCGTGCTCGGCACCACCACGGGAACCTTGAAGATCGTCCTCCGCGATGAAGGGGGCGGGTCGTTTACGCACACCATCACCGGTGCGGTCACGGGCACCAACGACCTCACGATCGAGAACCAGGCCGAGGGCGGGAACGCCGACGACAAGCTCGTGTTCAGCACTGGCGCGATCAACCCTTCTGGAACCATCGAGCACGTCGGTACCGGCTCTGGCGACGTCGTCATCAACTCGGTCATCGGCCCGAACGTCACCGGCGTCTTCCAGGACAGCGCGACTTCCCGGTTGGTGCTCAACGGCGTCAACACATAACGCGGCTTATCGGCCGCAACCCAAGAGGATCGTAGCCGGCGGTTCGGGGCTGGTCACGCCCCATCGCCGGACGCTCGCTCCCGGCATCCTGCCTGCGCTTGCCGCCAACGCCGGCTCCCGGGGCATGACCAGCC
>VGYR01000113.1 GCA_016872925.1 Planctomycetota bacterium | reverse complement strand
CAGGCTGATGCCTGTGCCATGGCTCATAAACCTCGGGGTCCGGGGCAGAGCCCCGCGCAGAAACACAGGCTTTCTACCCACAAATTCTGCTGAAGACCCTCATAAAGGGAGGGCCGTGGTCTCGGCCCGCGGCCCCCGCCTGCCCCTCCGAATCCGACCCGAGGACTCCCCATGAGACTCACGCTCCGCACGCTGCTCGCCTGGATGGACGAGGTGCTCGGAGCGGACGAGCAGCGCGAGCTCGGCGAGAAGGTCGCGGCGAGCGAGGTGGCCCCGCGACTCGCGGAGCGGATCGGAGACGTGGTCGCGAGCCCGGCCCTCGCCGCTCCCCAGCCGACCGGCCGCGGCCTGGCCGACGATCCCAACACCACCGCGGAGTTTCTGGACAACGTGCTCGAGCCGGGGCGGCTGGAGGCCTTCGAGCGGGTGTGCATCGAGTCCGACGTGCACCTCGCGGACGTCGCCGGATGCCATCGGATCCTGGCGGACGTGGTTCGCGATCCTGCGGCCGTGGAGCCGCTCGAGCAGGCCCGCGGGCGAGCGGCGCTGGACATCGCCCGGCGCAGGCTCCGCGAGGCGACCCCCGCAGCCGATGGCATTCGCGTCGACGCAGCCGCGCCGCGACCGGCTGCCCGGGTGGGTGGGCCGCAGCAGCGGCGTCGGGCGCCCCTGGCGGCGTGGCTCTCGGCGGCCGTCGCGGCCCTGCTGCTGGCCGGGCTCGTCGGCATGCTCGCCTGGACGCTGCTGCGGCCCCGCGCCCCACAGGCGCGGCAGGCGGCAACGCCGGCGCCGGCGGCAGGGGAAGCTGCTCGTGAGCCGGAGCCGAATCGCGAGCCTGAGCCCGAGCTGGTCGGCCCGGCAGCGTCCGATCCGCCACCTGCCAACGAGCCGCCCGCGGTGCCCGCGGCAGCGACGGTCGCGGACGAGGAGTCGCCGTCGGCGTCACCCGAGCCCGCGGCTCCCGCAGTCGAGCAAGCCGCCGCTCCAGCCCCTGGGAGCGCGGCGGCGATGCCCGAACGGCCCGCGCTGCCGCCGGAGCGCAGCGTGCCGTTCGGCGATGCGCTCGCGCTCGGCGGAGGTCTGGCGCCGTCGGCTCCGCTGACTGCCGATCCATCCGCAGGCGACGCGCCTGCCGGCGCACCCGCGGCACCGCCCCCGCCGGCCGCTGACGGTGCGACGCTCGTCGACGGAGCGATCCTCGTGCGGCCCGCTGGAACCGAAGATGCATGGATGGCGGCGACTGCCAGCGGGCCGCTTGCAACCCAGCCGGGACCGCTCGACCTGATCGCCCCGGCCTGGAGCTATCCCGTGGTCCGCGCCGATGGCGCGACGCTCAGGCTGCATCCCGGTGCGGTGGCCACGCTCTCCTGCGACGCCGGCGGGGTGCCGCGGCTCGCGCTCGCGCACGGCCGGGTGTGCGTGGTCGGCGGCGGGACGGACCTGCGACTGGCCGTGCAGGGCGGCGGCCTCGAGGGCCTGCTGACCGGGCCGGCCGGCCGGTCGGCGGGGATCGAGGTGACCGCCGCCGACCGGCTGTCGGCCCATCCCGCCGTCACTCCGCCTCTCCGCGTGGCGATCCATCCCGTGGGCCCCGCCACCACCTGGCGGCAGGCCGCGGCCGACGGGACGACGAAGCCGCTCATCGGCATCCCCGTCGAGCTGCTGATCCCCCAGGCCAACGCGCTGCTCTGGGATGGTCGCGATCCGGCGGTGGCCGCAGTCGTCGCCGGCGCCGAGCCGGCGTGGCTGGACGATGCCGCGGCCGCCGACCGCACGCAGCGGACTGCGGCCGCCGAGATCGCCGCGGCGCTGGCGGCCGCTCCGGCCGGATCCGCGGCGGCCGATGGACTGCGGCGGCAGCTCGAGTCGACGAGATCCGAAAATCGGATGGCCGCCGCGGCCACACTCGCCTCCCTCGGCGACCCTGAGCCGCTGGCAGATCTGCTGGGCGACGATTCGGCAGGCAGGCTCCACGAGCACCAGTGGCGGCAGCTCGCGGAGACGACGCTGCCCGCGATCCTCGCCAGGGGCGGCGCGGCGGCCGCGGCGCTGCTCGCCGCGATCGAGGCGCGGGCCGATGCGGGCTGTGGCGCGGAACTCGTCGCCCTCGCCCGCGGGCTCGACGCCATCGCGCCGCCGGCGACCCGCGGGCAGCGGCTCGTCGACGACCTCGATTCACCGTGCCTCGCCGTCCGCCGATTCGCCATCCTGCGGCTCCACGAACTCGTGCCGGCCGCCGGCCGCGCGGGGGACGACTATCGGGCCGATCGATCGGCGCTGCTGCGTGCCGACTCGGTGACGTGGTGGCGGGAGGCGATGGCGCGGGCTGCCGGTGGAGGGGAGGCGCCGCCGGCCACGGTTTCTCCGCGGCGCGACCCCGAGTGAGATCGACGCCGAACGCGAGGAATATGCCGCGGCAATTGCTGGCGCCGAGCGGCGGGTGATAAGCTGCGGCATCCCGGTTTTTCGTCGCTTCGGGAGTCCCTTGGGTGCAGATCAACGTCTCGGCCCGCCATGGTCACCTCAGCCCCGCCTCGCAGTCGAAGATCGAGTCGAAGGTGGCCAGGCTGACGCGTTACTTCGATCGCGTGACGGCGCTGAATGTCACGGTCGACCTGCAGAACTCCGCCCTGCCGGGGGTGGAGATCGTGGCCTCCTCGGAGCATTTTCACGAGCTGGTCAGCCACGAGGTGGCGCCGCAGCTCTGGCGGAGCGTGGATGGCGCGGTGCAGAAGATGGAGCAGCAGCTCCGCAAGCACAAGGAAAAGGTCCGCGACCACAAGCACGTCCAATCGAGCCGCCGTTCCTGATCGCAGTCAGCCCGCCCCTCCCTCCCCGCAACGGCAGCCCGCATGAAGTTCTCCGATTTTGTCGCTCCCGAGGCGATCCGTTCGCACGTCCAGGCGAGCTCCAAGGAAGGCGTGATCCGGGAGATGGCCCAGGCACTGGTCGATGCCGGCAAGATCGCTCCCGGCGACCTGGAGGGCATCGTCAAGGCGATCCTCAAGCGGGAGGACCTGGGCAGCACCGGCATCGGCCGCGGGGTCGCCGTGCCGCACACGAAGCATCCCAGCGTCAGCAAGCTCGTGGGCACGGTCGCCGTGAGCCGCGACGGGATCGACTTTCAGAGCCTCGACGGCGACCCGGTGCAGCTGTTCTTCCTGCTCGTCTCGCCGCCCGACCGGCCCGGCGACCACCTGCGGGCCCTGGAGAACATCTCCCGGCAGCTCCGCGACGACGGCTTCTGCCGGATGCTGAAGGCGGCCAAGGAGCCGGTCGACATCCAGCACCTGCTCGAAGAGGCCGACAGCCATGGCGTGGTCTCCTGACATGAACACCGAGAGCCCGGAGCCCCTGTGCGATGCCAGCGGCAGCCTGCCGGAGCAGACCGTCTCCCGCGAGGTCGTGGTGGTCAACGCGGCGGGCCTGCACGCCCGCCCCGCCGATCTGCTCGCCCGCGAGGCGCGGAAGTGGCGGTCGCGGATCGAGCTGGTCAACGAGTCGCAGCGGGCCGACGGAAAAAGCATCCTCGAACTGCTGACCCTGGCGGCCGAGTCGGGCACGCGGCTGGTGGTGGAGGCCACCGGGCCGGACGCCCGCGAGGCCCTGGAGGCCATCGGCGGCCTGTTCGAGCGCCGCTTCAACGAACACGACGACAGACAGGATTCCTGACCCGGAGGGCGTGTTCGGGACCGAATCCGGTCCCCGCCGCCGCGGTCGCCCGAGACAACCCGAAACCACACCAGAGGAGCCGCGACCCAGCGCCTGGCGCGAGACCCCGGGATCCTGACCGCCTTCCGCCATCGGCGGAATCCGTGGTCTCCCGCGTGGGCCTCCGCTGCCGGCGGGTGGACTGCGCCCCATGCTCAAACTCCAAGGCATCGCCGTCTCACCCGGCGTCACGACCGGCGAAGCGCTCGTCCTCGGCAGCGAGGGCTTCCGGATTCCCCGCCGGTTCGTCGAGCGGAGCGCCGTCGACACCGAGCTCGCCCGCCTCGCCACGGCCGTGGCCGAGACGGCCCGCGAGGTGGAGCGCAACCGCGACGCCATTCACGCCGAGCTCGGCGAGCAGTACGCCGCGATCTTCGAGGCGCATCTGGCGATGCTCCACGACCCGAAGCTCCAGGAGGAGCTGACCAGCGCCGTCCGCGACCGGAACTGGTGGCCGGAGTACGCGGTCAGCCGGACGCTCCGCCGCTACGCGAAGGCCTTCCAGAACCTCGACAACCACATCGCCCAGCGGGCGCACGACATCTACGACCTCGAGAAGAGCCTGCTCAGGAACCTGCTCGGTCAGCGGCGCGAGACCCTCGCGGCGATCTCGCAGCCGGTGGTGGTGCTGGCCCACAACCTCACGCCCAGCGAGACGGCCAATCTCGACCGCCGCCTCGTGAAGGGCTTCGCCACGGAGCTGGGCGGCCCGGGCAGCCACACGGCGATCGTGGCGGAAGGCCTGGAGATTCCCGCCGTGGTGGGCGTGGGCCCGTTCCTGGCCGACGTGTCGGGCGGGGAGCCGGTGATCCTCGACGGCAACCAGGGCGTGATCATCCTCCAGCCCGACGAGGAGACGATCGCGCAGTATCGGCTCGAGGAGGAGGCCGCCCGGACCACGGCGGCGCGGCTCGACCGGCTGAAGGACCTTCCCGCCGAGACCTCCGACGGCGTCCGCGTGCAGATCATGGGGAACATCGAGTTTCCCAGCGAGGTCGAGCAGTGCGTGAGCCGCGGCTGCGACGGGATCGGCCTGTACCGCACGGAGTTTCTCTACCTCACGAGCAAGCGCGAGCCGACCGAGGCGGACCACTTCGAGGCCTACAGCGTGGTGGTGAAGGCGATGGCGGGCAAGCCGGTGGTGATCCGCACGCTCGACCTCGGCGCCGACAAGATGCTCACCGAGACCACGCCGGAAGAGGAGCGGAATCCGTGCCTCGGCCTGCGGAGCATCCGGCTCTCGCTGCGGCAGCTGCCGATCTTCCGGACGCAGCTGCGGGCGATCCTCCGGGCGAGCGCCCTGGGGGACGTGCGGGTGATGTTTCCGCTGATCTCGACGATCGTCGAGCTCCGCCAGGCGCGGATGGTGCTCGCCGACGTGATGGAGGATCTGGCGGAGCGCGGCATCGCCTTCAACCCGAAGATGCCGGTGGGCATGATGGTCGAGACCCCGGCCGCCGCGATGATGCTCGACGCCTTCATCAAGGAGGTCGACTTCGTCTCGATCGGCACCAACGACCTGATCCAGTACACGCTGGCGGTCGACCGGGGCAACAAGGAGGTTGCGGATCTGTACAACGCGTGCGATCCGGCGGTGCTGAGGCTGCTCAGCCGCTCGCTGGACGTGGCGCGGGAGGCCGGCGTGCCGGCCAATGTGTGCGGTCAGATGAGCGGCAGCGTGATGTTCACGCAGCTGCTTCTGGGCATGGGGCTGCGGCACCTGAGCGTGCCGGCCAGCGCCATCCCGGAGGTGAAGCAGGCGTGCCGAAGCGTTTCGGCCGCCGACTGCCGCCTGATCGCCGACAAGGCGCTGACGATGCACGGGGCGCAGGAGGTGAAGGCCTACCTGCGCGACCAGATGCGTCGGCTGCTCGCCCAGACGGTGGCCTAGGGTCACACCGCCCCGCGGGGCGGAGAACCACGAAGGGAAAACGTGATGAAACAGGAGATGCTGATCAACGTGTCGCAGCCGGAGGAGTGCCGGATCGCGATCATGGAGGACGGGGTGCTGGAGGAGCTCTATGTCGAGCGGACCAGCCAGGACAACTACGTCGGAAACATCTACAAGGGCCGGATCGTCAACATCGAGCCCTCGATCCAGGCCGCGTTCGTCGACTTCGGCGTCGGCCGCAACGGCTTCCTGCACATCAGCGACGTCGAGCCGCAGTACTACCGGCAGGGCGGCCTCGATCCGGACAAGGCGTTCGACCTCGTCGACCCGTCCGGCAAGTCGGCCGAGGCCGGCGGCGACGACGCGCAGCGGGCCCGCCGCAGGCCCCGGATCGGCGACCGCCCGCGGGTGAAGCCGCCGATCCAGGACGTGCTCCGCCGCGGCGACGAGGTGCTGGTGCAGGTGATCAAGGAGGGCTTCGGGACCAAGGGGCCGACGCTCTCCACCTACATCTCGATCCCCGGGCGGTACCTCGTGCTCATGCCGCCGCTGGGCCGCGTCGGCATCTCCAAGAAGATCGACGACGAGCGCGACCGCCGCGTGCTCCGCGACATCATGCTCGACCTCAAGCCCCCGAAGGGCGTGGGATTCGTGGTCCGCACGGCCGGCACGGAGCGGACGAAGTCGGAGATGGCCCGCGACATGGCCTATCTCCTGCGGCTCTGGAAGAGCATCGTGCGGCGGATGCGGAAGTATTCGGCGCCGATCGACATCTACCAGGAAAGCGACATGATCATCCGCACGATCCGTGACATGTTCACGGAGGACGTGGGGCGGATCCTGATCGACGAGCCGGCCGCCTACGAGCGGGCCAAGGAGTTTCTCGAGCTCGTGATGCCGAAGTACGCCCCGCGGCTGCAGCTCTACGAGGGCAAGGAGCCGCTCTTCCACCGCTACGGCCTGGAGGAGGAGATCGGCAAGATGTACCAGCGGAAGGTGCCGCTCAAGGGGGGCGGGTCGATCGTCATCGACCAGACCGAGGCCCTGGTGGCCATCGACGTCAACTCGGGCTCCTTCCGCACCGAGAAGAGCGCCGAGGAGAACGCCTACCAGATGAACCTGATCGCGGCCAAGGAGATCGCCCGGCAGCTCCGGCTCCGCGACCTCGGCGGCGTGATCGTCAACGACTTCATCGACATGCGGAAGGAGAAATACCGCCGCAGCGTCGAGAAGGCGCTGCACGAGGCGATGAAGCGGGACCGGGCCCGCACGAAGATCCTGCGGACGAGCCCCTTCGGCCTGGTGGAGATGACGCGGCAGCGGATCCGGCCTTCGCTGCGGAAGAGCATCTTTCGCGACTGCCCCACCTGCAACGGCACGGGCACCGTGAAGACGGCGGAGAGCATGGCGATCGAGGTGATGCGCACGCTGCACCTCTCGGAGAGCAGGGACGACGTGACCCGGCTCAACGTCACCGTGCACGACGAGGTGGCGACGTGGATCAACAACCGCAAGCGCCGGGAGATGGCCCAGTTCGAGGATCGCACGCACATCCAGCTCCACGTGGTGGGGAAGGACGGCGTGTCGCCGGAGCACCTGGTGTTCGACGCCTGGGACTCCGCCGGCCGGAGCGTGCGGTTTCCCTGAGCGGCCGTCGGCCGCCGCTCAGGTCGCCACGCGATACGACTCCGCGAGCCGGATGAAGCCGGCCGCGGAGGCGGCCGCGTCGAAGCCGCCGCCGAGCTCCTCGCGGAGGATCTCCGCCACCGGGGTGGCGGCGCTGGCGGCACCGGCCGCGTCGAGGAACAGCCACCGCGAGCGCCGGGCGAGCACGTCTTCGACCGTGCGGGCCAGCTCGTGGCGTGCGGCGAACCGCACCATCGCCTCGCTGAAGCCGGGCAGGAGCAGCCGGTCGGCGCCGGGCAGCGCGGCCAGCAGCGGGGCCTCGGCGCCGTAGAGGTGCGGCCCCGGCGGGTCGGCGAGCGGCACGGTGGCCGCGCCGGCCGCGGGAGCGCCGCAGAGCCGCAGGTGACGGGTGACGCCGGCGGGCCGCGGCGGGAGCAGGCCCTGGGCGAAGCACGCGGCCAGCACGCCTTCGGCCATCGCCCGGTAGGTGGTCCACTTGCCCCCGGTGACGGTCACCAGGCCGTGCGGCGAGATCTCGATCGTGTGCTCGCGGGAGATCCGCTGGGTGCTGGTGCCGCCGCCGGCCGGCTTGACCAGCGGCCGCAGGCCGGCCCACGCCGAGCGGATGGCGGAGCGGGTCAGCGGTGCGGCCAGCCGTCGCCGGGCCTCGGCGAGGATGAAGTCGATCTCCTCGGCGAGCGGCCGGGGCTCGAGCGGGATCTCGGTCTGCGGGGTGTCGGTCGTGCCCAGGATCACCTTGCCGAGCCAGGGCACCGCGAACAGCACGCGGCCGTCGGCCGTCTTCGGCACGAGCATCGCGGCCGGGGAAGGGAAGTGGTCGCGGTCGACCACGAGGTGCACGCCCTGGCTCGGGGCGACGAGGTCTGCCGCCCCCGGCTCGTCCAGCTGGCGGAGGGCGTCGACCCACACGCCGGTCGCGTTGACCACGCAGCGGCCCCGGACGTCGAAGCGGCCGCCCGTCTCGCGGTCCTCGATGCCCACGCCCACGACCCCGCCCTGCTCGATCAGCAGCCGCTCGACCCGGCAGTGGTTGAGCACGCAGGCGCCCTGCCGGATCGCCGTGCGGGCCAGGGCCACGGCGAAGCGGGCGTCGTCGAACTGGCCATCCCAGTAGCGGATCGCGCCGGCGAGCCCCGCGGGCTCGAGGCCCGGAGCGGCCGCGAGCGCCGCGCGGCGGCCGAGCAGCCCGACGCGGCCGAGCCGCTCCGACCCGGAGAGCGCCTCGTAGATCGCCAGCCCGGCACCGTAGAAGGGGAGGTCGACCAGCCGGCCGGAGAGCCCGTAGGCGGGCACGAGGAACGCCAGCGGCTGGGCGAGGTGCGGCGCGTTGTCGAGAAACAGCTTCCGCTCCCGCAGCGCCTCGCGGACGAGCGCCACGTTGCCCTGCGCGAGGTAGCGGACACCACCGTGCACGAGCTTCGTCGCCCGGCTCGACGTGCCCTTGGCGAAATCCTCGGCCTCGACGAGCAGGGTGGCGAAGCCGCGGGCGGCCGCGTCGAGGGCCGTGCCCAGCCCGGTGGCCCCGCCGCCCACGACGATCAGGTCGAAGGGCTCGCCGGCGCTGGCCCTGGCCAGGAGCGTGGTGCGGTCTGCGGCGACGGCGGGAGGAGGGGTCACCAGGCGGTCTCCGGCGTCAGGCCACGGTTCGCCGCGGACGAGCGCCGACGGCGCTGATCGCCAGCAGGACGACGGCGGCCAGGGCCGCCCCGACCAGGAGCACGAAGCCGCCGTCCCAGCCGTAGCGGTCGACGGTGTGGCCGAGGACGATGCTCGCCGCCACCGAGCCGCCGAGGTAGCCGAACAGGCCGGTGAATCCCGCGGCCGTGCCGGCCGCCTTCTTCGGCGCCAGTTCCAGGGCATGCAGCCCGATCAGCATCACCGGCCCGTAGATCAGAAAGCCGATCGCCACCAGGGCCGCCATGTCGATCCCCGGCCGGCCCGGCGGGTTCAGCCAGTAGACGACAAGCGCGCCTGCGACCAGCAGCATGAAGACCACCCCGGTCGCCCCGCGGCTCCCGCGGAACAGCCGGCCGGAGATCCAGCCGCACAGCAGCGTGCCCGGGATGCCGGCCCACTCGTAGAGGAAGTAGGCCCACGACGACTTGTCGACGCTGAAGCCCTTGGCCTCCTTGAGATAGGCGGGCGCCCAGTCGAGGACGCCGTAGCGGAGAAAGTAGACGAACACGTTGGCCAGGGCGATCACCCACAGCATCCGGTTGGGCAGGATGTGCTCGAGGAAGATCTGCTTCGTGGACAGCTCCTGCTCGTGGGAGCCGTCGTAGTCGGGCGGATAGTCGTTCCGCCACTCCTCGACCGGCGGCAGGCCGCACGACTGCGGCGTGTCGCGCATCGTGACCAGGGCGAACAGCGACACGGCGATCGCGACGGCCGCCGGCACGTAGAAGGCGGACCGCCAGTCGCCGAACAGGTGCATGCCGAGCAGAAACAGTGGGCCGATCAACCCGCCGCCGACGTTGTGGGCGATGTTCCAGGCCGACACCACCGTGCCCCGCTCCTGCTGCGACCACCAGTGGACCATGGTGCGGCCGCTCGGCGGCCAGCCCATGCCCTGCACCCAGCCGTTGGCCAGCTGCAGGGCGAACATCACGGCGATCGAGGAGAGCGCTCCGGGCACGAGCCCCATCACGAGCGTCAGGGCCGCGGACGGCAGCAGGCCGGAGGGCAGGAAGAACCGGGGATTCGAGCGGTCGGAAACCACCCCCATCAGGAACTTCGAGAGGCCGTAGGCGATGGCCACGCCCGACATCGCGAAGCCGAGATCCCCCTTGGAGAAACCCTGCTCCACCAGGTAGGGCACCGCCAGGGAGAAGTTCTTGCGGACGAGGTAGTAGCCGGCGTAGCCGACGAAGATGCCGGCGAACACCTGCCAGCGAAGCCGGCGGTAGAGCGGAGCGACGCGGTCTGCGGCGACCCGCGGCACATGCGGAGCAGGGGGGGAAGAGCATGTCGCGGATCCTGGTCTCGGGTCCGCCAGCCCGGATTCGCGGCCGGAAATCGGGGCTCTCGACCCTCCCTGGGGGCCACGATATTGTACAGGGCTCGCAGCATTCCTCACGACCGACCAGGGATCCGACCCATGGCCAAGACTTCCGCCGCCGCTTCCGCCCCCGGCCAGCAGGCCGCTGCCCACGAATACGCCATCGTCGTCGACGGCGGCCGGCAGTACCGCGTGACGGAGGGCCAGGAACTCGAGATCGACTTCCGGCACCTGCCCGCGGGCAGCGAGGTGGTGTTCGACGAGGTGCTCGCCGTGAGCAAGGGAGGGCAGTTCACCCTCGGCAAGCCGAAGGTGAAGGGGGCCAAGGTCAAGGCGGAGGTCGTCGGCCTCGTGCAGGGGGACAAGATCTACGTCCAGAAGTTCGCCCGCCGGAAGAACTACCGCCGCCGCACCGGCCATCGGGCGATTTCGACCAAGGTCCGGATCGCCTCGATCTCCGCCTGAGCCCGCCGTTCAGAGGCCCAGCTCGGCCAGCGGGCCGCCCCGCCGGCAGAGCGCGTCGACGGCCGCCGTGACCGCGGCATCCTCCTCCACGGGGGGCGCATGATGCGGCTTGAGCCGGGCGTCGATCACCAGCGGCCCGAGGCAGCCCCAGTGCTTCTGCCGGGTGAACGCCTCGACGCCATGCACGTCGGCGGCCGGATTCGACCGGGTGAAGGTGACCCACAGAAAGTTGGCTTGCGCCGCGGCCGCGAACGCCGAGTCGTCGACGACGACCACGAGCGGGAACCCGCGCAGCGGATGCTCGGCGTCGATTGCGGCGGTGAGCCGCGCGAGATCGGCGGACCAGGGGCTCGTGCGGGCCGCCTCCCAGATCGCGGCATCGCTGTCCGCATCGAGCCGCGGGGCGGGGGAGATTCGCGGCCCTTCCACGGCGACGACTCCGGGCAGGCACAGCCGCGGGTTCGCGAAGCCGGGCGGCAGCGGAATCGAACCGGGAAGGTCGACGGGGAGCCGGCGCCGCTCCGGTCCGCGGGCGGCCACGACCAGCTTCGAGCCGGCGTTCCATCCGCCTCCGGAGTAGTCGAGCGTGTCGATCGTGGTCTCCGTGTGGAAGTGGCAGTCACGGCTCCAGTCGACGCGGGCGAGGAGGTGGGCGAGGAAGGGGACGATGTCGTGGGCGTCGAGACCCGGGGCCTCCCCGCCAGCGACGATGAACAGGTACTTGGCGAGCGACAGCTGCCCCTGCCCGAGGATCGCCGCGGCCTGGGTCAGCAGTTCGGCGGGCCGATCCGACGCCTTCCACGGCAGGTAGCGCTCGCTGCCGACCGCCAGGAGCAGCGGGTGGACGCCCGAGGCGTCGACGGCGTGCACGCTCGACACGCCGGGCAGCACCGTCGGGATCACCGGGCCGGTGAGCTCGTGGACGAGCCAGCCGAAGAGCGTGTCTTCCTGGGGCGGCCGGCCGACGACGGTGATCGGCCAGACGGCGCCGTCGCGATGCCAGACGTGCTCGACCTGGAGCACGGGGAACTCGTGCCGGCGGGCGTAGTAGCCGAGGTGGTCGCCGAACGGGCCCTCGGGCTTGGTGGCGCCGGGCACCACGGTGCCCTCGATCACGAAGTCGGCGTCGGCGTAGATCGCCGGCCGGTCCCGCCGAGGCAGCATGGGGATGCGGTGGCCGGCGAGGGCGCCGGCAAAGGTGAGCTCCGACAGGCCTTCGGGGAGTGGCATCACCGCCGCCACCGCGAGGGCCGGCGAGCCCCCCACGAAGATCGACACCTTCAGCGGCACGCCGCGGGCGAGGGCGGCCGCGTGGTGCACGCCGATGCCGCGGTGGATCTGGTAGTGCAGGCCCGCCTCGCGGTCGGCCGTGTAGGCGTTGCCTCCGAGCTGCACGCGGTACATGCCCAGGTTCGAGTGCCGCGTGCCGGGCTGGTCGGGATGCTCCGTGTAGACCGCCGGCAGCGTGATGAAGGCCCCGCCGTCGCCCGGCCAGCAGACGACCTGCGGCAGCCTGGAGAGCGGGACCGTCCGGGTGACGGCCGGCCCGGTGCGGACCCGCTTCGGCAGGGTCGTGACCGCGTCGAACGGGCTGCGCCAGTAGCGGGCCGGGTTTCGCAGGGCCGCCGTCGGGTCGAGCTTGAGCTCCACGAGCCGGCGCACGCGGTCGAGCGTGTCGGCGAAGATCATCTCGATGCGCTTCTGTGTGCCGTAGAGGTTCACGAGCACGGGAAAGTCGCTGCCCCGCGGCTTCGTGAACAGCACGGCGGGGCCGCCCGCCCGGAACAGGCGCCGCTGGATCTCGGCGATCTCCAGATGCGGGTCGACGGGATGGTCGACCACCACGGCCTGCCCGGCGGCACGCAGCGCGTCGACGCACGAGCGAAGCGATCGAAATCCCATGCCGTGATGTGCCTGCTGCCGCCCGCCGGGTAGACTCCCACTAGGCCTGAAACAAGCGAGTGCGAAGCGCGCCGCACTGCCATTTCGGCATGGAGAGTCGGCGCACAACTTGTCCGCCCGGCGCCGCATCGGCCGCTTGAGTGGCTCGTGTTGTCGGAAGTCTCATGTCGAT
>VGYR01000112.1 GCA_016872925.1 Planctomycetota bacterium | reverse complement strand
CGATCAGCCTGCTGAAGCAGGTAAACGACAAGGAAAGCATCGCCATGCGGCGGAGAATGGCCGGCTGGAATCCCGCCTACCTCTTCAAAGTCCTGCAAATCCCGGCATAAAGTGTGCGTCGGCCCTGGGGGGCCCTGTGGCTGCATACGGCGACCGGCGAGCAGGCCTGGCTCGCCAAGGCCGTGACGGTCTACGACACGCAGCTCGCGGGTCAGAAGCTCCAGTGGACGCAGGCCTGGGATGACAAGGTCTACGGTTCGGCCGTGCTGCTCGCGGCCAAGACCGGCCAGGCGAAGTACCGCACCGAGGCGGAGCGCTGGCTCGACTGGTGGACGGTGGGCACGGCCGCTGGCAAGGTCCGCACCACGGCCGGAGGGCTGGCGTTCCTCGACACCTGGGGATCGCTACGGTACGCCGCGAACACCTCCTTCATCGCGCTGGTCTACGCCGACACGGTCCGCGACCAGGCCGGCCGCTACCACGACTTCGCCGTCCGCCAGATCCGTTACATGCTGGGGGACAACCCGGCCGGGCGGAGCTACGTTGTCGGCTACGGCCCGAATGCCCCCAGGAACCCGCACCATCGCGGTGCGAGCGGCGTCTACGACGGCAGCATCTCCGCGGCCTTCGACAACCGGCATGTGCTCCACGGGGCCCTCGTGGGTGGACCGCAGTCGGCGAGCGACACCGACTACGTCGATGTGCGGACCAACTACGTCTGCAACGAGGTGGCCCTCGACTACAACGCCGGCTTCCAGGGAGCGGTGGCCCGGCTGTATCTGGAGTTCGGCGGCGGGGCGGCGGCTCCCGCGCCGCCGGTCGCCGAGCCGCCGGGCGACGAGTTCTTCGTGCAGACGGCGGTGAACGCGGTGGGCAGCGGCTTCACCGAGGTCCGGGCGATCCTCAACAACCGTTCCGCCTGGCCCGCCCGGGCGTCGTCGAGCCTGTCGTTCGTCTACTTCGTCGACCTCGCGGAGGTGTACGCCGCGGGCTACACCGCGGCGGACGTGCAGGTGACGAGCAACTACGTGCAGGGGGGCCGGGTCGGCATGCTCCAGGCCTGGGACGCGGCGCAGCGAATCTACGCGGTGAAGGTCGACTTCACGGGCACGACGCTCGCGCCCGGCAGCGGCACCTCGTTCTGGCGCGAGGCGCAGTTCCGGATCGGCGTGCGGCAGGGGGTGCCGGCCGCAGCCTGGTCGGCCGCCAACGACTGGTCGTACCAGGGGATCTCGAGCGACCGATCGAATCCGGCGACATCCGCCTTCGTCCCCGTCTACGAGGGTGCCGTGCGGCTGTTCGGCCGCGTGCCCAACGGGGTGGTCGTGCCGTCGCCCGACACCGGCGGCGGTGAACCGGGCGGCGGGACGGATTCCGGCGGAGGCTCGCAGCCGCCGGTGTCGGGCCTCACCGTCACGCCGACGATCACCACCAGCTGGTCGGGCGGCTTCACGGCCGACGTGCGGATCAGGAACGGCACGGCTGCGGCGGTGGACGGCTGGACGCTCGAGTTCGATCTCGACGCCGAGATCGTGAACCTCTGGAACGGCGTGATCGTGAGCCACGTCGGTCGGCGATACGTGGTCCGCAACGCGGCGTGGAACGGGAGCGTGGCCACCAACGCGGAGGTGGCGTTCGGCTTCCAGGCATCAGCCGTGTCGGCGACCCTGCCGTCGAATCTCGTCTTCACTGGCCGCGCTGTCTGAAGGCCCGCGGGCCCGGACTCACTCCGGCCGCGGTGTCGGCAGGAGTTCGATCGGGGGGTGGGTGACCGGACCGCCGGCCGGCTCACGGCCGGTCACCGGAGCCGCCGGCTCCTCGGCGGTCGTCAGCACGCTGTGAGTTCCGTCGTCGACCACGTCGGCGGCAGGAGTCGGTGCTGCAGTCCGCGGTGCCGCGGCCGTCGACGGCGGACTGGGCTGTGGTGCCGGCGTGGCGACCCGCGGCGCCTCGGACCGCGACGCGACCGCGGGAGAATCGCTCGAGGCGGCGAGCGGAGCCGATTGCACCAGCGGCGGCGATCCAAGCGGCGGAGGCGCGAAGACCAGCGGAGGGGGCCCCGCCAGCGGTACGCCGGCCCTGGCCATCCGCCGCACGGTCGCCGGACGAGGCGGTGGCGGCACGGGCACCAGCGGTGCGATCTCGGCGACCCGAGCCTCGGCTCGAGCGGCCCGCGCCTCGGCGATCGCTTGCCGTGCGTAGGCCCGTTCCGCGATCCGGGCGGCCACACGTTCGGAGCGGGGCGGGATCGCGGAGGCGACGTCTGGAGCCAAGCTCAGGCAGGCAATGACGGCGAGGCACGCAAAGCTGTGGGCGAGGGGCTTCATCGGAGGAGTCTCTGGCGGGAATGACCGGTCGGAAAACGGGCACCGGTTCGGTTTGTCCAATGCCCCCTAGTGTGCCTAGAGTGTGGGGAAAACCGCAACCTTTCGGCACCCCGATGACGTCCTACAACCTGACCCATCTTCGCCAGCTCGAGGCCGAGAGCATCCACATCATCCGGGAGGTGGCGGCGGAGTTTGAAAACCCGGTGATGCTGTATTCCATCGGCAAGGACTCGGCGGTCATGGTCCGCCTCGCCGAGAAGGCCTTTTTCCCGGCCAAGCCCCCCTTTCCGCTGCTCCACGTCGACACGACCTGGAAGTTCCGCGACATGTACCGGCTCCGCGACGAATACGTCGCCAAGGAACTCGGCTTCAAGCTCCTCGTGCACGTCAACGAGGAGGGCCGTGCCCAGGGCATCAACCCGATCACGCACGGCAGCAAGGTGCACACCGACGTGATGAAGACCCAGTCGCTGCGGCAGGCGCTCGACAAATACCGGTTCGACGCCGCCTTCGGCGGGGCCAGGCGCGACGAGGAGAAGTCGCGTGCCAAGGAGCGGGTGTTCTCGTTCCGCGACGAGTTTCACCGCTGGGATCCGAAGAACCAGCGGCCCGAGCTCTGGAACCTCTACAACACGAAGGTCAGGAAGGGGGAGAGCATCCGCGTCTTCCCGCTCTCGAACTGGACCGAGCTCGACGTCTGGCAGTACATCCACCTCGAAAAGATCCCGCTCGTGCCCCTCTACTTTGCCGCCGAGCGGCCGATCGTCTGGCGGGACGGCGTGATGATCATGGTGGACGACGAGCGGCTGCCGATGAAGCCGGGAGAAAAGCCCGAGATGCGCCGGGTCCGATTCCGCACGCTCGGCTGCTACCCGCTTTCCGGCGCGGTCGACTCCACCGCCACCACGCTCCCCGAGATCATCCAGGAGATGCTGCTGACGACCTTCTCCGAGCGGCAGGGCCGGCTGATCGACTCCGACGAGGCGGGCTCAATGGAGAAGAAGAAACGTGAGGGGTATTTCTGACCTGCCCCTGCGTTGCAGCGGACCGCGGTGAAGCCCGCAGCGAGCGTCCGGCGAGACGGCACGGGCAGCCCCGAACGCACCCCACCGAGGCTTGAACCATGTCCCACCAATCCGCCCTCATCGCCACCAACATCGACGAATACCTCGCCCAGCACGAGCGGAAGGAGCTCCTCCGCTTCATCACCTGCGGCAGCGTCGACGACGGCAAGAGCACGCTCATCGGCAGGCTCTTCTACGAGTCGAAGATGATCTACGAGGATCAGCTCGCCGCGATCAAGAAGGACACCAGCCGCTATGGCACGACCGGCGAGGAGGTCGATCTGGCCCTGTTCACCGACGGGCTCGAGGACGAGCGGCAGCAGGGCATCACCATCGACGTGGCCTACCGCTACTTCTCGACCGACAAGCGGAAGTTCATCATCGCCGACACCCCGGGCCACGAGCAGTACACGCGGAACATGGCCACCGGGGCCTCGACGGCGGACCTGGCGATCATCCTGATCGACGCCCGGCATGGGGTGCTCACCCAGACCAAGCGGCACTCGTTCATCGTCTCGCTGCTCGGCATCCGGCACATCGTGGTGGCCGTCAACAAGATGGACATCGTCGGCTACGACCAGGCGGTGTTCGAGCGGATCAAGGCCGACTATGTGAATTTCGCCGGCCGGCTCGAGCTGCCCGACGTCCACTTCATGCCGATCTCGGCGCTCAAGGGGGACAACGTCGTCGTCTCGAGCCCCAACATGCCCTGGTACGCGGGGTCGCCGCTGATGCCGCTGCTCGAGACGGTCTACATCGGTTCGGACCGCAACCTGGAGGACTTCCGGTTCCCGGTGCAGCTCGTCCTGCGGCCGAACCTCGATTTCCGGGGATTCTCCGGCACGATCGCCTCGGGAATCGTCCGGCGGGGCGACGAGATCGTCTCGCTGCCGTCGCGGAAGAAGAGCCGCGTGCGGAGCATCGTGACCTTCGACGGGGAGCTCGAGGAGGCCTTCGCCCCGCAGTCGGTCACGCTCACGCTCGACGACGAGATCGATTCCAGCCGCGGCGACATGCTCGTGCGGCCCGGCAACGTGCCCAAGGTCGACCATCGGTTCGAGGCGATGCTCGTGTGGATGAGCGAAGAGGCCCTCGTGCCGGGCAAGCAGTACCTCTTCAAGCAGACGAGCAAGGTGGTGCCGGGGATGGTGTCGAGCCTCCGCTACCGGGTCGACGTCAACACGCTCCATCGCCAGCCCGCCCCAACGCTGGCGCTCAACGAGATCGGCCGCTGCGGCGTCACGCTCACGAGCCCCATCGCCTACGACGCCTACCGCAAGAACCGCTCCACGGGCGCCTTCATCATGATCGACCGGCTGACCAACGCCACGGTCGGTGCGGGCATGATCCTCGACCGGGAGGCGGAGGAGGAGGCGCGGGACGATTGGGGCGGCTCCGAGACGGCCGCCGACGGCCACAGCGACGTGACCGCCGCGGAGCGGCAGGCCCGGTTCGGCCAGAAGCCGGCCACGGTGCTCCTCACGGGCCTGCCCGGTGCCGGCAAGAGCACGATCGCCCGGGCGGTGGAGCGACGGCTCTTCGACTCCGGCCGTGCGGTCGTGGTGCTCGACGGCACCGCGATGCGGCAGGGCATCAGCCGCGACCTCGGTTTCTCGGCCCGGGAGCGGAGCGAGAACCTCCGGCGCTCGGTCGAGGTGGCGCATCTGTTCAACGATGCCGGCGTGATCTGCCTGGCGGCGTTCGTGGCCCCGGACGAGGAGGTGCGGCGCAAGGCGGCCGAGCGGATCGGCAGGGGGCGGTTCCTCGTCGTGCACCTCGCGGCGCCGGTGGAGATCTGCCGCACGCGGGACTCCGATGGCCACTATGCCCAGGCCGATGCCGGCGAGATCGCCAACTTCCCCGGCGTGTCGGCCCCCTACGAGCCGCCCGTGAATCCCGACCTCGTGCTGCCGACGCACGAGTGGCCCGCGGCCAAGTGCGTGGATGCCGTGATCGAGTTGCTCGAGAGCCGCGGCATGGTCTGATGAGGGTCACCCGTGAGCCTCGCGCGTCGCTTCGGCACCGCCGCCGGCCGGAGGCATGCTCGGCGCCGGCGGAACGTGTGAGTGCTCGGCTCCAAGGCTGCGGCGAGGGCCGCCCGTGCCTGAGAGGAGCGCGGGTTTCCAACCCGCGGCGCACCGCCCCGGACCCCGCCTCGGACGCCCCGGTCTCCGAGCCATGCCCGCTGGCCGCATGCCCGTGTCGCCCACGCGATGGCAGCTTCCTGACGCCCCGAGTCGCGCCCCCTTTTTGTGAATCGCGTCCGGGCCTCTCGCGCCCGCACGAGGGTTCGCATCTGGTTCCAGGACGAGGCGCGGTTCGGCCAGCAGGGAACGCCGACCGCCGTGTGGGCACTCGAGGGATCCCGGCCCACTGCCGTTCGCCAGCATGGGCGAAAGTCAATCTGGGTGTTCGCAGCCGTCGAACCGGCGACAGGCTGGTCGAAGATGACGCAGGCGATTCTCGACGCGGCAGCGAGAAGGCTCAGTCGCCGCGAACACGCCGTGATGATCCTCGACGGAGCTGGATGGCACGGCTCGCCCAAGCTGCGGTGGCCTCGGCGGATCACCCCGCTGTTCCTGCCGCCGTATTCGCCGGAACTCAACCCGGTCGAGCAATCGCACCTACGCCGACGAGCAGGCACTCGTCGCCGAGGCCATTCGGAGTCACCGCACACTCCGTCGGAAGGATATCCGATCAATCTGCCGCACCCGCTGGGGTACGCCTGAGGCTCACGTGTGATCCGGATGAGCGGTCTCCGCGGTGCCGGCGATCACTTCATCAGCACGGCGTAGAACTCGATGCACTGCGACTCGTCGCCCACGGCCTGATGCGTCCAGATCTCGGTCCACGGGCAGACCTCACGGTCGACGTGGTCGAGCATCTGGGCGAAGGTGTCGTGCGTCCAGACGTGATAGTGGATCGCGTAGCACTCGGCGAACTTCTGGTCGATCTTGCTCCGCCGGGTCTCCTCCGCGACCGTCTGGGCGAGCGTGTAGAACTCCTCGTAGTGGGCGTAGTCGCGGCCGCGGTGGGGGGCGTGGTGGTCCTCGACGAGGTGGTCGAGCGACGTCACCGGCCGGCGGCGGTCGAACGTCCGCTCCTTGTCGGGCACGACGAGCACCAGCCGGCCGCCGGGCTTGAGCTTCCGCCAGGCGGCGGCAATCGAGCCGATCGGGTCGCGGGTGTGCTCGATCACGTGGCAGGCCACGAGGAAGTCGAGGCTTGCGTCGGCCACGTTCCCGATCGAGTCGAAGTCGGTGAGGATGTCGGGGATCACCAGGTCGACGATCCGCTGGCCCGGATACCGCTCGACGCGGAGCTGGTCGTAGGTGAGCCGATCGCCGAAGATCACGCGGCACCGCGGCGGGACCGGAAACGGCGATGCGCCCGCGCCGATCTCGAGCCCGAAGCCGTCGAGCGAACAGGCGATCGCCTCACGGACGGCCATCGCGTCGCCGAGCAGGGCGGGGTCGAAGTCGGTCCGCCGCGGGGCGGGAATCCCGCCGGCCGGGGCGTAGCTGGCGAGCACCCGCTCGGAGACCTGCTCCACGTCGTCGGGCCAGCGGAAGCCATACTCCTCGAGCCTCGTGGCGGTCACGATCGGATGCCGCCGACCGCGGGCGCAGAGAAACGCCTGCTCGCCGAACACGGTCCCCCGAGCCTGGAGGATCACGGCCTCCTGCCGGATCCAGTCGAGCATCGGACCGGGGTCGACGGCCGTGACCGCCGATGTCGATCTGCCGCCGCTGATGACGATCATGGCCGGTTCCGCGGGTGTCAGGCGGCTCTGCAGATCGCGCTGCCGGTGAGGCCTCGCATGAAGCCCCAGACCTCGGCGAAGGCGTGATCCCAGTTGGAGTGATTGCGGCGGATCGTCTCCCATCCCGAGCGGCGGATCGGGAGCGTGTCGTCGAAGTGGTCGACGGCCCAGGTGAGGCGGTCGGCGATCGCCGGGGCACTCGGCGGAGCCAGCAGGCAGTTCTCCCCGTCGCGGAGGAGCCAGTGGTTCGCGCGGTTGTCGTTGGAGACGAGCAGTCCACCGCAGGCCATGAACTCGAACGGCAGGTAGGAGGGATGCCGCGTCATCATCATCACGAAGCCGACGTGGCACGAGCGGTAGAGGTCGCCGGTGGCGCGGTAGTCGAGCAGGCCGAGGCTCTCGATCACGCCTTCGAGGCCGTAGTCGCGGGCGGCCCAAGGAGCGCCCGCGCAGAGAATCTGCACGCGGTCGCCGACGCGGCCCTTGAGATCCTTGAGCGCCGCGGCTGCGAGCTCGAAGCCGTTGCGCGGGTGCCCGGGACGGCCATAGAAGAACAGCCGCACCGGCCCACCGGCCGAGCGAAGCGGATGGCCGTGGAACACGGTCGGATCGATCTGGGGTGCGAAGTGGGTCGCCGTCGCACCATGCTCCTCCTCGTAGAGGCGGCGGAGCGTGCGGGTGTTGCAGACCCCGTAGAAGCCGAAGTCGTAGGTCAACTCCGCCTGGGCCGACGTCGAGCCGGCCGGATAGAAGAGCGGCTCCCAGTCCTGGATGAAGTAGAGCTTGAGCCCCGTGTTCCGCACCTTCTGGAGCACGTAGGCGGTGGTCCAGAGCGTCGCGAACGAGTAGTCGGCCGGGGGGATCAGCTTGATCGCCTCGGTGCAGTCCAGCGGCAGCACGGCCGCGCCCTCGAGGCCGGGAAACGCCGCCGCGATCTTGGCGCGGAGTGCCTCCGCGTCGCAGCCGCCGCAGATCAGGAACCGCTGTCGGATTCCCTGCGTTCGCTGCAGGTATTCGGCGCAGCGGAGGATCGTCATCACGCCGCCGTAGTAGGGATTGTCGAAGGGGGGCAGATACCAGTGGCACCAGCCCGCGCCGTTGCCGCGTCCGACGCGCTCGGGGTGCTGCTGCGGCTGCCGCAGGTTGTCGAGCGACAACGCATTGATCTGCGACAGGATCAGGGCGTCGGCCGCGTACGAGTCGACGTGCTTCCTGCCGGCGGAGCCGCCCAGCCTGGGCAGCCGGATCTTCGGCAGGATCCGCGGCCGCGCGGTGCCCGCCTCACGCGGCGATCCGGCGGCCGCGGTCGCATCGAGGGCGAGCGGCACGACCGATGAGAAGGCCGGATGGAAGTGGGGATCGGCGCGGAGGCTGTCGTGGAATGCCGGCACTTCGGGGAGCGGCCCTTCGTGCAGGACGACCCGCGCATGCGGGTCGACTACGCCCCGGCGGCCGGCGCGGCGGACGGCCGTGCAGAGTTCGACGAACGTCGCCTGCCAGTCGAGCCGCTCGTTGAAGCCCCCGGCCGTGATCCAGGCTTCGGCGCTCATGGCGACCGCCCACGGGCTCGCCGCGGAGCAGTTGCGGTACCAGAGGGGGCCACCGAACCAGCCCCATTGCCGCAGCGGCGAACCCCGGAACATCGGCGAGCCGACGCCCCGCTCGTCGACCACCAGGCCGGCTTCGACCACGGCCCCCGCGGCGTCGAGCACCAGGCCGCTGGCAAAGCCGATCTCCGGATGGCAGGTCACCCAGCCGGCGAGCTCCTCGAGGCCCCCGGCCGCCACTCCGCGGACGCGGCCCGACAGAAAGACGATGGACGTCGTCGATCCGAGCGACCGTGACACGACCTGGTTGGCCAGCCGCGGCCGCGAGTCGATCGTGCCCGCGATGAAGTCGACGCCTTCCATCGGGCCGACGTCGGCGATCACGCGGTGCGGTGCGATCACGGTCACGGCCACGGTGCCGGCCACGGCGGAGGCCTCGCGGGCGAGCGTGGCCACGGCGGAGGCGTCGGCCTCCGTGCCGTCGATCACGACGTGGATGCCTGCAGGATCAGGCAGCCAGCGGACGTGGAAGCCAGAGTCGTCGCTCGGCACGACGCGGGCGGGCAGGCCCAGCCGCTCGGCATGATCCCGGAGCGACCGGAGTTGGCCGTCGAGCGCATAGGGCTTCGCGGCCAGCCCCGTCGATGTCGACGCCGCGTGGATGCGCCAGTGGTAGTGCACCCCGGGCACCCGAACCACGTGCCGGGACCGGGCGCAGGCCCGCAGGAAGATGTCCCAGTCCTGGGCGCCGTCGGTCTCGCGGCGAAACCCGCCGATCTCGTCGGCGATGTTCCGCCGGATCAGGTTGAAGTGGGTCAGGTAGTTGACCGACCAGAGGATTTCGGGGCTCCACTGCGGCTTGAACAGGGCGTTCTGCCGGAGCGTCGAGTCCTCGTCGATGCTGTCCTTGTCGGAGTAGAGGAAGTCGGCCTCCGGGTCGGCGGCGATCGCTTCCGCCATTCGCTGGAGCGCGAAGGGGGCAAGCTCGTCGTCGTGGTCGAGCAGGGCGATGAACTCGCCCCGGGCCATCGCGAGCGCCGCGTTGGAGTTGGCGGAGATCCCGCCGTTGGAGTCGAGAAACTCGACGCGGAACCTCGGATCCCGAGCGGCCCAGTCCTCGAGCAGCCGACGGTTGTCGGCATCGGCGGGATCCGCACACGCCAGGCATGCCTCCCAGTCGCCGAACGTCTGGGCGGCCAGTGACTCGAGCGTGCGGGCGAGAAACCGGCGCTTCACGCGATACACCGGAATCAGCACGCTGACCAGCGGCGCGGCGGGTACCGCTGCGGGCTTGGCCGCCGGACGGCTGGAGAGCGGACGGTCGCAAGGCACTTCCCGGCCCAGGATCCAGGCGGCGTACTCGGCGGGCGCCGCAGCCATGCCCACCCGCTTCCGGAGGTCGACGAGAGGCTGGTTGATGCGCTGCTCGAGCCGCTTGAGCCGCCGCTTTGAGCGCGATGCCCGGAGGTTCGTCTGAAGCCTGGGGATGGCCCGGCCCACGACGGGCACGCGGCCCGCGACATCGGCGATCGTTCGGCCTAGCTTCATGAGATCCTGGATGGTGGGCGGTGTGGGCGGCTCACGTGGGCGCGGGATACCCCGTGGGGACGGGCGGGGTGATAGCGAATGCCGTGGGACGGGGCAATCCCGGCCTCCCGGGCGGGGAGGTCCTGCGCCGCTGGCCTTGAGCAGACCCGTGAAACCGCCTATGACCCCGACTCTCGTCCTCTGGCGGGCGGGTTTTCCGCATGACCCCACGATCGCCTCCCGATGAAGCGTCGGCCGCCGGCCATGGGCCTGCGGTGGTGATCGGCGGCATGCATCGCTCCGGCACGTCGCTCCTGGCCTCGCTCTTCGAAGGAGCCGGCGTCTCGATCGGCTGCCGGCTCCTGGGCGACGGAAATGGCAACGAGGCCGGGCACTTCGAGGACATCGACTTTCACGACTTTCACGAACGGGCCCTGATCGGCAACGGCCTGCCGGCCGAAGGTTTCACGTCGAGTGCCGAGCCTCAGATCCCGGAGACGCTTCGCGCCGAGGCGGCGGCGCTGGTGGCGGCCCGCCGCGGGGCGGGCGGACTGTGGGGCTGGAAGGATCCCAGAACCACGCTGTTCCTGGAGTTCTGGGCCGGGATGCTCGCCGAGGCGCGGTTCGTGTTCGTGTTTCGCCGGCCCTGGGAAGTGGTCGATTCGTTCTTCCGCCGCGGAGATCCGACGTTCGTCTACAACCCGCTGCTCGCCGTCCGGGTCTGGCTCCACTACAACCGGCTGATTCTCAGGTTCGTGGCCTCCCATCCTGACCGCTGCCTGGTTCGCGAGACCACGCAGGTGGCCACGGCACCACGACGGGTGTTTGCCGCGATTCGTAGGCAGTTTGGCGTGCCGGTCGGCGAGCCGCCGGAGCGGTTCCGCCCCGAGATGCTCAGCTCCGATGCCGAGGGCCGGCAGGCGGCGCTCGTGGCGGCATCGTGTCCGGAGGCGATCGAGGTCTACCACCAACTCTGCCACGAAGCCGGCTCGTCACCGACCGGTCACGATGTCTCGCGGCTGTCGACCGCCGAGATCGGCGTGATCGAGTGGGCCCGGGCGGCCCGCATGCAGCGCGAGGCGGAGGAAGTCCGTCGCGACTGGGTGCGGCTCCGCGTGGCGGCGACGCCCCAGTCCGACGACATCCGCTCGGAAGGCTCTCGGGCCACGTGAAAACCGTCAAGACTCGGCATCGGCAGCCAGAGTCGCGCCGCAGGTGGTCGTCATCCGCGCCCCGTCGCGTGCGACCGAGCGAACCTCCCGCCAGGCCGAAAGATCGCGGCCGGTGAGTCGTTCGAGTGTCGCGATGTCGGCGCCGTACATTTCGAGGAGTGGGCCGAGGAGCGAGGGACGCAAGGGCGGCGGTGCGGTGGAGACGACGCCATCGCCAAGCCCAGGCACCACGACCTCTCTGACGGCCGTGTCGGGCAGCGAGGCGAACTCCGATGCGTCGATGCCGAGGTGGTCGGCAAGCATCTCGAGCACGGCGGCTGGCCGGCTTGCGATGTCGTCCTGAAAGAGGACGAGGAGTTGGTCCGCGGGAAACACGCTTCGCCAGCGGTCGAGGCAGCCGACATAGTCGCCCCGTGCCTGTGAGGCGGCGGAATGAAAGTGGTCGAGGAACCACTGATCGCTCGCCTCGTGAACGAGCATCTGCGCCCGGGCGAGGCCCATCAGCGCCGCCGACCACGCGCGTTCCACCGGATTGCGGAGGCTGATGAACAGGCGGATCGCCGGGCAGCGGTCACGGATCGCACGGACTCGGTCCGAGGGCAGGGTGGCGTAGGCCGGCGTGATCTCGCCGGTCTTGATCGGTCGGCCGGAGCGCGACTGCCGGGACGGCGGCTCGAGGAGACGGGCCCAGTCAGCGGCGTCCGGATGCTCGGCCGTGTCCCAGTAGTGCACCTCCTTGCCTCGGGGAAAGGCCACCTGCGGGTGTCGCGACAGCTGGTGGTAGAGCCAGGTCGTGCCCCCCTTCTGGACGCCGATGCCGAGGAAGTCGACGGTGGGCAGGAGGGTCGGAGACGATGCCATCGGATCATCGTATCGACGAGCGGCATGTGCGACCAAGGAGTTGCGGCGGCGACACCATGCCTGGCCGTGCGAGAGGGTCGACCATTCCCGGCGAACAGCTTTACAGTAGGGTCGTTTCACCCTCTGGCTCAGTCGCGGATTTCGAGGAGTTTGACCCATGCGATTGCGCGATCACGGTGGCTTGCGGGCCAGAGCGCTGTCATCCCGGAGGTTCGTGTAACGTCTCTTCTGTAAATCACCGGTAGGGGCCTGACCGAGTCGAGCGTAGCGAGACGAGGTGCGTTGGGCATGGATGAATGACGGAAGGTGAGAGTCCTTTATGGGGCCTGTTGGAGGCAACCAGAAGCCGGAGGCAGCTGCACGAGGTCGAGGCTGGCATAGCACAGCCGAGGTCTTTCCCGCGAGGGCGTGTGGGATGGAAGCCCGAGGCGAACCGCAGCACCGAACGCAAGTGAACCCCCGTAAGGCCGGCCTGCCTGGGCAAGCGTGCCTCTCAACGCGACGCCCGGTATCCAATTCGTGGCAGGACGGTAATGGGGGCGGCGGCGACGGGAAGTCATTCATCCTT
>VGYR01000111.1 GCA_016872925.1 Planctomycetota bacterium | reverse complement strand
TGCGGCATCATCGCCTGCTTGTTGATCATGCTCTACACCGGCCGCCAGCCCACCAAACGGACCTTCGAAATGGTCTGCTTCTTCCTCTCGGGATGGGCGAGCCTCGAAGAACTGGAACGCCATATCGAGTCACTCCCATAGCCTGTGTAATCGCTCCGCGCGCTCGAGGGTGCCGCGGGGTTCGCTGCTGCGCGGTTGGCGCCGCTCATAGACTTGAGACACCCTCACCTCGCTTTGCTTGGCCTTCCCCGGCTCCTCCCCGGAGGAAAGGGCCACAGCGAGACCACCGCCCCGGAACCCAGAATCAGCCGACAGCACGGCCCGTGCCGAACAGGAGTGCCTCGGCTGTGCAATGCCAGCCTCGGTCTCGTGCAGCTGCCTCCGGCTTCTGGTTGCCTCCAACAGGCCCCATAAAGGACTCTCACCTTCTGTCATTCATCCATGTCCAACGCACCTTCGCTTTCGCCCTCCGGGCTTCGCTCGGCGGCATACGCCGGCTCCCGGGGCACGGGCAACCCCGAGCCTCAGTCCGTGCGCCGAGGAGCGCGGGCTGCGGCCGCGAACGCCTCAGGCTGCATGGGCCATGGATGGCCATGCAGCCGTATATCAAGCAAAAAGACTCCGCCCGGGGGTTGCCCCCCGGGCGGAGTTCACTGGCTCATGTCGGGCGAGAGGTCGGTGCTCGACCTACCGACCCGTCAGCTCACTTGCTGGCAACCGTACGGACCGCCGCCTTCACCGACGCCGAAGCATCGGGGGTCGGCTCGCAAGCCGGGGCGCACCCGGCAGCCGCACCGCAGGCCGGATCGGCACCGCAGGCGGGCTCCGCACCGCAGCCCGGCTCGCAGCCGGCCGAGCAGTCGGGCTCGCCGCCGCAGCAGCTGGTGCCGCAGCAGCTCTTGCGAGCGTGCTTGGCCTTCAGCGCCGCGATCAGGTCACGGAGCACGTGCCGGTGCGCCTTCCGCGTACCGCAGCACGAAGCCGCACTGCAGCTCGGCTCGCAGCAGCCGGCACCGGCGTCGCAGGCCGGCTCCGCACAGCCGTTGCCGGCTTCGCAGGTGGGCTCAGCGCACCCATCGCCAGCACCGCAGGCCGGCTCCGAACAGCCGTTGCCAGCGTCGCAGGCGGGCTCGCAGCAGCTGCTTCCGCAGCAGCTGTGCTTCCGCTTGCACTTGGCGAACAGACCCTTCAGGCCGCCGAACAGGTCGTGCTTCTTCCGCACGCCGCAGCACGAAGCCGCACCGCAGCTCGGCTCGCAGCAGCCGTTGCCGGCTCCGCAAGCGGGCTCCGCACAGCCATTGCCAGCCCCGCAGGCGGGCTCCGCACAGCCGTTGCCGGCATCGCAGCCGGGCTCACAGCAGCCAGCACCGGCGTCGCAGCCGGGCTCACAGCACGAGGCACAGCCCTTGCAGCCGAGCATCCGGTCAAGGAGCTCGAAACCGAAGGACTGGCTACAAACGGTGACGCCGAGAATCAGCGCACCGAGGAACATCATACGCTTCATCGAGCCACATCTCCTTTGCTTGTGGATCACCGGCGTGGTCGTCCCGATCGCGACGGTCACCCCGAGGTTTTGTGATCCACGTACTCTTCGCGGCAGGCCTGTCGAGCCATTCCGTGACTCGAGGGATCCTCAGGTTGCTGCCGCCCCCTGGTTGCCCGACGGGCACGGTGATACCCCGGGGGACACGGGGGCTATCGGCGGCGATCCTCGACGCTCTTGAACCGCGCCCATGTTTTTCGTCCTGCCCCTCTTGCCCGTGCGCATCGCGGTGACACTGCCGTCGATGCCGCTTGGGAAGAGGGTGCGGCGCCGGGCCGCGCCACCGTCACGCCTTGACGGTACGGTCGCGCGCCGGCCGCAAGGTTTGCCACGTTGTGGGCCACGCGCGGAAAACCCTGCGTGTGGCGCAGGGCTCGGCTGCCGTGATTGACAGCGTCCCCGCGACCCCTATACTTTGCAGCTGTTCTGGTGGCCGGCTGTTCGAAGTCTCGCGCAGCCGGCAAACAGGGAACTCCGGTGAGAATCCGGGACGGCCCCGCCGCTGTGACCGAGCGTCGAGGTCGGTCGCTTCCTGCCATCGTTCCCGCCGCGAGTTCGTCGCGGCGGCCGCGAGAAGGCCTGCGGCCGACGGAGCTCGGGAGTCAGAAGACCTACCAGTCCATTGGTTCGCCGGACCGCGCGGGCGGAAAGGCGGGCACGGCCGTTCGCGGCCGTCGATGCCGTCGGACGTTGTTTCCGGAAGCCTCCTGGAGATGGAGTGCCGTGCGCTCGCGTGGCCGCACCGTCGGCCCCGCATGCGCTCGGGCACATGCTGCATGGCCGTCCCACCAGTTCCCCCCCGGGGCGGATTCCGCCGGCTCCCCGCGACGGGCATGACGCTCGTGGAACTGCTCGTCGTGGTGGCGGTGATCGCCGCCCTCGCGGGCCTGCTCCTGCCGGCCGTCCAGACGGCGCGGGAGTCGGCCCGGCGAATCTTCTGTGCGAACAATCTCAAGAACATGGGCTGCGCCCTTCACGGCCACCTGCTGTCGCGCCGCCGGTTTCCGGTCGGCTGCACCGAGTGGCGGCAGCCGGGCAAGGCGGGACCCGAGCGATGCCTCGCCTGGAGCGGCCGCATCCTGCCCTGGATGGAACAGGCCCCCCTGGCCGACCGGATCGATTTCGACCGGCCGTTCGACGACGCCGCCAACGCGGCCGCGGCCGCGGTGCCGCTGGCCGTGTTCCGCTGTCCCTCGGCCGACCGCCCCGATCCGCTGGTGGCGGGCCTGGGCCGCACCGACTACGGCGGCGTGACCGGGGAGCGGATCACGTCGCCGAACAACCCCGAGAAGGGCGCGCTGATCCACGACCGCGGCTTCGCGGAGCGGGAGATCACCGACGGGCTCTCGCACACGCTGCTCGTCGGCGAGTGCGCCGTCGGCGTCTGGGCCGACGGCCAGTGGATCAACGGCCGCAACCTGTTCGACCAGGCGTATGCCGTGAACTGGCCCACCTGGGAGGACGAACTCCGCAGCCGGCATCCGGGGGGCGGCCAGGCGCTCTTCGGCGACGGCGCCGTGCGGCTGGTGGGCGAGACGGTCGACGTTCGCGTGCTGGCCGCGGCCTGCACGCGGTCGGGCGGCGAGACCGCCGCGGCCGTTCCCTGAGCCCCGCGCGCCGACGGATTTTTGCTGGTGATCACGAACGAAAGGATGCCCCGATGATCTCGACCATCCGCAGGTGCTCCCTCTCGATCCTCGCGGTCGTCACCGCTGCCGGCGGCGCGGCGGCGATCGTGATCGATTTCGAGGGCCTGCCGGTGCCGCCGTCAGGCTTCTTCAACGGCAACCCTGGCACCCTCGCGCCCGGGCAGTCGG
This sequence comes from Planctomycetota bacterium, assembly GCA_016872925.1. Classification (GTDB taxonomy): domain Bacteria; phylum Planctomycetota; class Planctomycetia; order Pirellulales; family UBA1268; genus QWPN01. The sequence continues at coordinate 9,706 of VGYR01000111.1, read as the reverse complement.
TGAGCACGCCGTGGACCGCGGGGGGCGTCGCCTTCTCGAACACCTTCGGCATCGACAGCTATGGCGGCTTCGACTACCCCTACTGGTACGGGTTCGCCTACTCGAACGTCGTCAACACGACCGATCCCGCCTTCACCAACCAATACGCCTCGTATCCGGGCGGCGGCTACCAGTCGAGCACCTATGCGGTGGCGTATGGAGACGCCTCCGGCATCGTCCTGCCGGTGCCGTCGACCGTGTCCGGGTTTCGAATCGCCAACACCACCTACTCGGCGCTGACGATGAAAAACGGCGACAAGTACGGCTTCTCGGCACCGCTGCCCCCGGGCGGCTGGTTCGCCACCACGGCGATCGGCAGGCTCGGTGCCACGACCACCGGCTCGGCCACGTCGTATCTCGCCGACCTCCGCGGCATCTCGCCGCCCGGCATTCTTGCCACCTGGGACTGGTTCGATCTGTCGTCGCTCGGCACCGTCGATCGGATCGAGTTCTCCTTCGATGGCTCCGACAAGGGCATCTTCGGCCTCAACACGCCGGCCTACTTTGCCCTCGACGACCTCACGGTGGCGGCCGTGCCCGAACCCATGGCATCGGTGCTCGCCGCGGCGGCCGCCATCGCGGCCGTCGTTCGGCTGCGGAGGCGGCACGAGCATGCGTGAGGCGGTGCGCCGGGCCGACCAGGCGGTGGCGGTGGAGCACAACCGGCGCGCCTGGGATCGGCTCGCGACTGCCGCCGTTCCCCTGGCGCAGCCGGCCGTCGACGAGGCCTTCGGGGATCCCCGCGGCTGGCTCGGCACGGCCGGTTCCGCGGGCCGACCCTGGCTGCCCGAGCGGCTCGCCGGGCTGGAGGTCCTCTGCCTGGCTGCGGGCGGGGGCAAGCACGCGCCCCTCTACGCCGCGGCCGGGGCCCGGGTGACGGTGCTCGACGTCTCGCCGGCGATGCTCGCGCTCGATCGGGAGGTGGCACGCGAGCGGAAGATCGACGTCGAGATCGTGGAGGGCTCGATGGACGACCTCACGATGTTCGGCGCCGGGAGGTTCGACCTGGTCGTCCACCCGGTGAGCACCTGCTACCTGCCTGACGTCGCGCTGGTGTTCCGCGAGGTCGCGCGGGTCACGCGGCCCGGCGGGCTGTACCTCAGCCAGCACAAGGCGCCGGCGAGCCTGCAGGCGACGCTCGCAGCCAACGACCGGGGCCGCTACGAGATCGAGCACCCGCTCCGCCCCGGCGGCCCGCTCCCGCCGGTGCCGCCGGCGCGACTGCGGGAGTCGGGCACGCTGGAGTACGTCCACACCATCGAGGCGCTGGTGGGGGGCATCTGCCGGGCGGGCTTCGTGATCGCCGACGTGATGGAACCCGACCACGTCCGCCCGGGTGCCGTTCCGGGCAGCGCCGGCCATCGCGTGGCATTCCTCGCCCCCTACCTTCGCGTGCTGGCCCGGCGCATGCCGGCGACCGCGTCCGCGCGGGCGGTCGTGCTGGTAGAATCGGCGGGATGATCTGCCTGCACGTGCATCTCACGGCCAAGGACGAGGCCCAGGTTCCCACGCTCCGCGGCCTGCTGGCCCAGGCCATGCGCGCCAGCCGTGCGGAGCCCGGCTGCCTGCGGTTCGACGTCTACCAGTCGACGGCGGAGCCGCGCCGGTTCACGCTCGTCGAGCACTGGGCCGACCAGGCGGCCGTCGACGCCCACCGCCTCGCGGCGGCCTACACGACCATCTACAAGCCGCAGGTGATGCCGCTCGTCGACCGTGACGCCCATCCCTCCACGCTGCTCGAGTAGGGCGGTCGCGCCATGATCCTGCTCATCGACAACTACGATTCCTTCACCTGGAACCTCGTGCAGCGGTTCGGCGAGATCGCCCCCGACGTGCCGGTGGAGGTCCACCGCAACGACGAGATCACGGGGGACGAGATCGTCGCCAAGGCGCCGACGCACCTGGTGATCTCGCCGGGGCCCTGCACGCCCGACGAGGCGGGCATCTCGTGCGACGTCGTGCGGCGGTTCTCCGGCAGGATGCCGATTCTCGGCGTCTGCCTCGGCCACCAGTCGATCGGCCAGGTGTTCGGCGGGACGATCGTCCGGGCCAAGCAGCTGATGCACGGCAAGGTCGACCGGATCGAGCATTCGGGGCAGGGGCTGTTCGCGGGCCTGGCCTCACCGATCGAGGCCACGCGGTACCACAGCCTGGTCATCGACCCGCCGACCTTGCCGCGGGATTTCGAGGTCGATGCCTGGGCCGCGGCGCCCGATGGATCGCGGGAGATCATGGCGATCCGCCACCGGACGCTGCCGGTGTTCGGCGTGCAGTTCCATCCCGAGAGCTTCCTCACCCCCGCGGGCCACGACCTGCTGCGGGCCTTCCTGCAGACGGGCGGCGGCGCGGCATGATCGACCTCGCCGACGCGATCGCCCTGGTGGAGCGGATGGCCGGCCCGCTCCCGCCGCGGCGGTTGTCACTGCCGGAGTCCGTCGGCCGAGTGCTGGTCGAGCCGGTCGTCGCCGACGTCGACTCGCCGCCGTGGGATCGGGCGATGATGGACGGCTTCGCGGTGCGGGGAACCGACTTCGGCGGTCGCGACGGCGATACCGTCGAACTCGATGTCGTGGCGGATCTCGCCGCGGGGGACGTGCTGCAGCGGTCGATCCCTGCGGGGGCCTGCGCCCGGATCATGACCGGAGCCCCGGTGCCCCCCGGGGCCGATGCCGTCGTGCCCGTGGAGTCGGCCGTCGACGGCTCGGGGAACCGCCATGCGGGCCAGCGGGTGCGGCTCCGCGAGGCGCGGTTTCGAAGCGGGCAGCACGTCGGGCGCCGCGGCGCCGCGTTCCGTGCCGAGGAGATCGTGCTGCCGGGGGGTGCCCGGCTCACGCCCGCCGCGATCGGCCTGGCCGCCGAGGCTGGGGCGGCGCGGGTCGTCGCCGTGCCGCCGCCACGGGTGGCGATCCTGTCGACGGGGAGTGAACTGGTGCCGGCGGAGGAGCAGCCCGCCCACGGGCGGACGCGGAACTCCAACGGGCCCATGATCGCGGCGGCGGTGCGGGCCTGCGGGGGCGAGCCGATCCCGCTGGGGATCGCCGCCGACCGGCCGGAGGCGATCCGGGCCGCCGTGGCCCAGGGGCTCGCGGCCGACGTGCTGGTGCTCTCGGGGGGCGTGTCCGCCGGCGATCTCGACCTCGTGCCCGCGATCCTCGTCGCGTGCGGCGTGGAGCCGGTGTTCCACAAGGTGCGGCTCAAGCCGGGCAAGCCCGTCTGGTTCGGAACGCGCCGGCGCGCGGGCAACGAGCCGCCGACGCTGGTCTTCGGCCTGCCGGGCAATCCGGCGAGCAGTCTCGTCTGCTTCGAACTCTTCGTGCGGCCTGCGCTGGCGATCCTTGCCGGCCGGCCGCGGCAGGAGTGGCACCTGCCCCGCCGGCGCGGCGTGCTCACCGCGGCCACGAAGGCGGCAGCGGATCGGCCGGTCTACCTCCCGTGCCGGCTCGCCGAGGCCGGCCAGCGGCTCGAGGTCACGCCGCTGCCGTGGACGGGGTCGTCGGATCTCGTCGGCCTGGCGGTCGCCGACGGCCTCGTCGCCCTGCTCCCCGGAGCCTGCAGCGACGTGGGAACCGAGGTCGAGGTCCTCCCGTTCGCAACCGCGACAAGTCTTCCCGAGCGGATTTCACGAACAGCCGGTGCGGACGACCTGCGTGCAGGTCAGCCCGGAACGCTGCGGTGAAAGTGCACGTGCTTCCAGCCGCTGGCCATCCGCACCCAGACCCGGGTCTCCTCGCTGCTGGCGACGGCCGGATTGCCGGAGGCGTCGAGCTTCTGCACGAGCCGGACGCAGCACACCACCGCCACCTCGTTGCCGAGCATCTTCACCACCGGCGAGGCGAGCGTGGTGGTGACGTGCGACGCGCCCTTCGGCTTCGCCGCCGCGAGGTCGAAGTAGAACTTGTGGAACGGGAGTCCCTCGACGAGCTGTCCCCGCGCCTCGGGCTCGAAGCAGGTGATGTCGTCGGCGACCAGTTCCTTGTAGGTCTTCCAGTCGGCGGCGGCGATGGCGTCGAGCAAGCGACGGGTCGCGGCGAGCACCTCCTCGGCGGGCGTGGGCATCGGGCAACTCCTTTGCTGGGGATGACGGGGATGGGATGGCGTGGAACGAGTGGTCAGGCAGGGCGGGCGACGAGGCCGAGCGCGACGAGCTTCTCCAGGCACTCGTCCCGTTCCCGGGAACGGGGGAGATCCCTCCAGGCTGGATCCTGGGCGGCGAGGAAGGCGGCGTGCGACGCGGGAAACCCGCTGCCGTCCGCCTGGGCCACGAGCCGCCCGATGACCTCCTGGTCGAGCCTCGTCAGCCGCATCGCCTTCACGCGGTAGTCGAGGAACGCCTCCCAGGCGAGCGGAAACAGCGGGGCCACGATCTCGCGTCCGATCGTTTCGGCGTAGCGACGGATCTCGAGTTGGGCGTGGGAGTCCATCCGCAGGGCCAGGAAGTGGAACAGGTTGTGGAGGTCGATCTTCCAGTAGGCTTCGGTGTAGGTGGACAGCGGCAGGTCCTTGCGGGCCTGCTCGCGGGCGATGCCGGCTTCGAGCCGCTCCTCGTAGACGCGGCGGGAGAGAGCCTGGAGTTCGTGCTCGGCCTGCGTGAGTTTCCCGCCGGCTTCGGCCGCGACGCGGCCCGCCGACCCCTGGCGGTTGGTCGTGGCCTGGCCCCGCCATTCGTCGGTGCCCGTGGCCTGCATGGAGTCGATCGCCAGCGAGTAGCGGGTCGAATATTCGTTGACGCTCGCGGTGCGATGCCGGATCCACTGCCGCCAGCAGTCCATCGGCACGCGCACCAAGAACTTGAGCTCCGCCATCTCGAAGGGCGTGGTGTGGGCGTGCCGCAGCAGGTAGCGGATCAACTGCCGGTCATCGCTCACCTTCCGGGTGCCCTCGCCGTAGCTCACCCGTGCGGCCTGCACCACCGAGCCGTCGTCACCCATCACGTCGACGAGCGCCACGAAGCCGTCGTCGAGCACCGGAAACTTCTTCCAGCGGAGGCCCTCGACCACCGCGGCTCGGCCGGCGGCTGGCGGGGCGTCGGGGATGGGCATGGCGGCGATCCTGGGGAGGGAGAGGCCCACAGAATGCGGCAGCCCGCCGGCTCGGTCAATCGGCAGCCGCCAAACCCGCCCGCACCGAGACGTCAATCCTTCGCGAGCAGTTCCTGCAGCAGCGCCGCCAGTTTCCGGGCGTCGTCGGAGTCGCGGACGTTGTCGATCCGCGACTTCGGCACCCCGAGTTTCGCGAGTGAGGTGGCGATGCTCGTCCAGAGCTTGTCCCGCTTCTTCCCCTCGGCGAGATACAGATCCGTCACCTGTTCTCCCAGGCGCTGCAGGAGCGCCGTGTCGAGATTGGCGTAGTAGTTCCGGACGATCGACTGCTGGTACTTGCTGAGTTCCGCCATGACGGGGGCACCTGAAGGCGTGGAGGCCCGAATCCGGCCCGGTTTGGAGGTTGCCGGAGAGATGGCTACAGTATCGGCGAAACGACAGGAATCCTTCGAGAGTTTCCCATGCCCACCATCACGTTCACCAACGAGAAGAAGGAGATTCAGGTTCCCACCGGGGCGAATCTCCGGAAGGAAGCGATCCGGGCCGGCGTGCAGCTCTACCCGGGCGTCCACAAGATCGTGAACTGCCACGGGCTCGGGCAGTGCGGCAGCTGCCGGGTGCTGGTCACCAAGGGCATGGAGAACTGCAGCCGTCGCGGCCTGCTGGAGTCGGCCCGGATGGCCGTGTCGCTGGCCTACATCGGCAACGAGTCGCAGATGCGGCTGGCCTGCCAGACCAAGGTCAACGGCGACATCACCGTCACGACCCAGCCCCCCCTGAACCTGTTCGGCGAGAACTTTTTCAGTTGATCGGGCCGTTTTTTCGGCGACTCGCCGCGATCGTGTGCGCATGAAGGAAGTGATCGCGATCGTGAAGCCGTTTCTGGCGGAGCGGGTGCTCGAGGCGCTTCAGCGGGTTCCGGTCGAGGCCTGCACCGTCCGCGAGGTGAAGGGCTACGGGCGGCAGAAGAGCTACCTCGACGCCTACGGCGACAGCGAGTACGCGCTCGCCTTCCTGCCCAAGGTCGAGATCCAACTCTGGGTCGATGACGGCCGCATTGACGAGGCCGTGGCGGCGATCACCGGCGTCGCCCGCACCGGCCGCATGGGCGACGGCAAGATCTTCGTGCTGCCCGCGACGGCGGTGGCTCCCGAGCGGCCGTCGGGTCCGGGCCGCACGGCGTGATCCCTCGGGCGGCGTCAGTCGCGGAACACGCCGGTCGCGTACCAGATGCCGTCGCCGCCGCGGCGAATGTCGTAGCTGTACGCTGAGTGGCGGCCGCTCACCGCCCTCCAGTGGCCGGGGGACTGCCGCCAGCTGGCGACGCAGTCGACACACGAGTCCATCAGATCCTGATGCTCCCAGCTCTGGGCACAGACCTCCGCCGCGGCGCCGCCGAGCCGCTGGGACCGGGTCTCCCAGCCGTGGTGGCCCTGGCGGCGAATCCGCGCCTGATGGGCGGAGTGGCCCTCCGCCTCGGCGCAGAGCAAAGGGTCGCAGGAACCGGAGGTGCTCTGGGGCTGCTCGGGATGCAGCCGCACGGCGAGCACCATCGACCGCTGGGTCAGCGAGCCCTCGGGCAGCGTGGCGAGCTGGTCGAGGTGGTGCGGCTCGAAGCGGTAGTACTTGCCCGGCGTCCGCGGGAGCACCGAGACCACGCGTCCTCGCCATGCGTCGTGCGCGTGGTCGACCACGAACACGCCGTCGCCGCCCCGGAGTTCCACCAGGCCGGGATCGCCGCCGAGCCGGGCCGCCGTGGCGCCATCCGGACGGCAGAGCACCCAGGGAGTGCCCCCCGCGAGGAGTCGCTCCTCGAGTCCGGGGAGGTCGAGCGGGCTCGGGTTTCCCTGGTCCCGCTCGACCGACACCAGCAGCATGGCCCCGTCGGCTGCCGCGGCCGTCGAGGCGGCCGCGTAGTCGTCGATTCGCTGCACGGGTGCGGCCGTCTGCGTCGGTGTGGAGCGAAGCGATGTGGCGGCGGTGGCGAGTGCGGGGGACAGAAGGAGGCAGGCGACGCCAAGAACGCGCAGGAGCATGGTCGACCTCGGGGGGCGGGAGAGGAAGATCGCGGCCGCGGAAGGGAAAGCGGCCACCGGGTGGGGTGAGGATTCAATCACGGGCGTTCCAAAGGCGGCAAGCAGATTGCCGGAAACCCCGCGGTGACGCCGCTTTTGCCCGCCTCGGAGCGACTTCGACTTTGGTGTGGAGGCCCTTCGGTCGGTGCGGATAGACTTGGGCCGCCTTTCGGGCGGGAGCAGCGGCGAGTCCGCTGTTCGGTTCGTCATTCGGAACTCTCGTCATTCGGAACTCCAGGACACCCTCGCATGTCTCCACGCCGTCGCAGTGCTCTCCCGATGTTGCTCGCTTTTGTGCTCGGAGCGGCACCGGCCTGGGCGGCCGACCTCGCGTCCCTGGCCAGCCAGCCCCTGGGATCCGGCGAGGCCTTTCGGCCGGTGTCCGAGGGCCGGCTGGTGACGGCGGCCGTGAAGCTCCGCGAGGCGCTCGGTCCGCTCGACCGGCTCCTGGCCCGGAGTTCCAGCGGTGAGAACTGGCGGAAGTATCTCGACTGGTCCGCCCTCCAGCAGCAGGCGGCTTCCGGGCCGCATGCCGATGTGGCGACGCTGCGCCGACTGTTCGGTCGGCTCGATGCCGGCGAGAACGGGCTCGAGATGCCGCAATTCGCCGCCGTGCGGCGGGCGGTGGGCGGCTATCTGGAAGCCGCCGATGCGGCGAGCAACCCCCAGGCGGTGGAGGTCTACACGCAGCGGCTCGAGAAACTCGCGGCTGCGGTGGCCGCGGGAGCCGCGTCGGGCACTCCCGAACCCCTCGATCCGGTCGGTCCGCTGCTCGCCCGGCTCGAGGATTCCGGCCAGGCGCCCGGGGCCGTGGCGCGGATTCGTGGTGCCGTCAGTCGGCCGAACCTGTTCCTGGAGGTCGACGAGAGCCTGCTCGGCACCGGCGTGAATCGCGCCGTGGACGAGGTCGCCCCGATCAACGACACGCTGCTGGGCACGCGCGTCCGGGGAACGGGGGTCACCTCCGGCCTCGTGTATCTCGACTTCGTTCCCAACGCCGACCGCGCCACGGTCGACTTGGCGCTCGACGCCACGAACCACTCCGACACCAAGGGCTCGCAGGGCCCCGTGACGGTCCGCACGCTGGGCACGACGAAGGTCGGCGCCCGCAAGCGGCTGCTGATCGACGACCGCCAGATCGTGGCGCTGCCGGTGGAGGCCAACGCCTCCACGGACACGCGAACTGCCGGCATCGGCGTGAGCAGCAAGTTCGGCAAGCGACTGATCCGCAGGATTGCGAGCAAGAAGATCGCCCAGATGCGTCCCCAGGCCGAGGCGATCGCCGAGGGGCGGGCCCGCGACCGGGTGCGGGAGCAGTTCGAAAGCCAGACCATGGGCCCCATCGCCCAGGCCGCCCGGGACTATCAGGCAAAGTTCCGCAGGCCGCTCATGGAGCGGGGCTGGTATCCCGAGATGCTGCACCTCAACACGTCGTCGTCCCGGCTGCACGTGACCGCCCGCAAGGCGCTGGCCGACCAGATCGCGGCCTTCACCGCACCGCCGCCGGTCGATCCCGACGCCGTGCTCTCGGCCCGTGTGCACGAGTCGATGGTCAACAACTCGGCGGAGATCACCCTCGGCGGCCGGACGATCACGCAGAAGTTCGTCGAGGAGCAGATGAAGAAGAACGACATGGCCGTGCCGATGGAGCTCCAGAACGACGCCGACCAGCCGCCGTGGTCGATCACGTTCGCCAAGCGCCGCCCCGTGGAACTCGACGTCGAGGACAATCGCGTGAAGCTGACCGTCCGCGGCAGCAACTACACATCGGGAGACCGTGAGTTCGACGCGATGGACATCTGGGCGACCTACCGGATCGAGCCGGGGCACCCCGGCATGCGGCTGGTGCGCGACGGCGATGTGCAGATCTATCCTCCGGGATTCGTGCCCGGAGGGAGCGAGAAGCTCAACGTGCAGCAGACCTCCCTGCGGCGAATCCTCCAGAAGCGGTTCAACAAGGTCTTCAAGGAGGTGGTCGACCTGGAGCCGCTGAAGCTCCCCGGCGAACTTGCCAAGGCCGGGCCGCTGCCGATCGAGCAGCTCGACGCCCGCAAGGACGGCTGGGTGGCCGCGGGATGGCGGAAGCCCTATCCGGTCGTCTCCGAATCGGCGCCGCGGGAGATCGTCGTCTCGCAGGAGCCGACCGTGGCCACGGTGGTGCGCTGAGCCGGTGCTCGGCGCGGGGCTGCCCCTGCCCTCTCGCTGGACGCTCGCCTCGGCCTTCCGGGCAATCCTGTTCGGCACGGCAGATGCAGGACAGTTCGATCTTCGGCCGGGCGCAGTGCTGGGGCATCAGGAAGCCGCAATCGCGTGAGCGATGCGGGCTGCGGCCGACTCGCCGCAGGGCTCGGGGCTTCCCGTGCCCCGTCGCCGGACGTTCGCTACGGGCATCCTGCCCTTCGCGTCACTCGGCGCTGCTCTCGCTTTGCCATCCTGGCTTCGCTCGACCAGCGACGCCGGCTCCCGGGGCACGGCACCCCCTCGCTGAGTTCATACGTGGACTGCGCAGCATCGAACCCCGCGTGCCGATCAGGCCGTGGCTGCGCCGGCGCG
>VGYR01000110.1 GCA_016872925.1 Planctomycetota bacterium | reverse complement strand
GTTTCCAACCCGCGAAGAGTTCGGCACGGGTTGAAAAACCCGTGCTACTACGGAACTCGGAGCGCGGATTTCCAACCCGCGAAAAGTTCGGCACGGGTTGAAAAACCCGTGCTACTTCGGAACATGGAGTGCGGGCGAAAAGCGCGGGTTTCCAACCCGCGAAAAGTTCGACACGGGTTGAAAAACCCGTGCTACTTCGGAACACGGAGCGCGGGTTTCCAACCCGCGAAAAGTTCGACACGGGTTGAAAAACCCGTTGGTGCTGGGGACCTGCAGCGCGGGTTCCCAACCCGCGAAAAGTTCGGCACGGGTTGAAAAACCCGTGGTGCTGGAAACCTGCAGCGCGGGTTTCCAACCCGCGGCAAAACACCGCGCCCGCGGCCGAATCGACGCGTTCCCGTCGCCACGGCCCGCTTGACGACCGGCCGCGGCCGGCTATTCTCTATCGGTATTCCGAATGATGCACGGCGGCAGCATTCGTTTTGGTAATCAGGGACGAGGCGGAATCTCGTTTTCGGGCCGCGGCACCGCGGGCTCCGGTGAACCTGAAGTCTCTGAAAATCTTCTGCGACATCGTCTCGCGACGCAGCTTTTCCAAGGCGGCGGCGGACAACGGGATTTCGCAGTCGTCGGCCAGCCAGGTCGTGGGGCAGTTGGAGGCCCACCTGGGCGTCCGCCTGATCGACCGGTCGACGCGTCCGCCGGCGGCCACCAGCGAGGGCCAGGCCTTCTACGAAGGCTGCCAGAAGATCATCGCGGCCTACGATGCGCTCGAGGATCAGGTCCGCACGCTGCATGCCGAGGTGGCCGGCCGCGTGCGCGTGGCCGCGATCTATTCGGTGGGCCTGCACCACATGAGCCGTTACCTGCAGGAGTTCATCAGCCGGCATCCGAAGGCCAACGTCCGGCTCGAATACCTCCATCCCGACCGGGTGCTCGAGTCGGTCGAGCAGGGGCAGGCCGACATCGGCATCGTCAGCTATCCGCGGAGCACGCGGGCCATCGAGGCCGAGCCGTGGCGGGAGGAGCCGATGGTGCTCGTCTGTGCGCCCGGCAACGAGTTTGCCGGCCGGGTGCAGGTGTCGCTCGGTGAACTCCACGGGCAGCGGATGGTCGCCTTCGACAGCGACCTCGTGATCCGGCACGAGATCGACAGGGCGCTCGCCGCGGCCGGTGCCGAACCGGCGGTGGTGATGGAGTTCGACAACATCGAGACGATCAAGCGGGCCGTGGAGATCGACGCCGGGGTCGCCCTGCTGCCCGAGCCGACCGTGGGCCGCGAACTCGCCGCCGGCACGCTCTCGATGGTCCGCCTGGCAGGCGAGGAACTCGTGCGGCCGCTGGGCATCATCCGCCCCCGCGGCAAGCCGCTACCGCCCACCGCCGAGCGGTTCGTCGAGCTGCTTCGCGGCCACGCCCACGATCTCGACACGCCGGCGACGCAGCCGGCCGCCCCGTCAGCCCCGACATTCCCGCAGCCCGCACGAGCCACGTCATGACGCGCCTTCCCGGCCGCCCCACCCCCGGCCTTCCCGCGAAGCAGGGGCTCTACGATCCCGCCAACGAGCACGACGCCTGCGGCGTGGGCTTCGTCGTCAACATGCACGGGGTGAAGAGCCATGAGATCGTCCGCAAGGGGCTCGAGGTCCTGGCGAACCTCACCCACCGCGGGGCCTGCGGCTGCGACCCGCTGACCGGCGACGGTGCGGGCATCCTGATGCAGACGCCGCACGAGTTCTTCGCCGCGGCCGCCCCGCAGGCGGGCATCAAGCTGCCGGCTGCGGGGGACTGGGCCGTGGGCAACGTGTTCCTGCCGCCCTCCGAGGGGGATCGCGAGGCCGCCGAGCAGTTCTTCGAGAAGGTGATCCGCGAGGAGGGGCTGGAGTTCCTCGGCTGGCGGACCGTGCCGACCGACAATCGCTCGATCGGCGGCACCGCTCGCGAGGTGGAGCCGGTCGTCCGGCAGGTGTTCATCGGCCGCGGCACGAAGGTGGCCCGCGACCACTTCGAGTGGAAGCTGTTCGTGGCCCGCAAGCGGTTCGGGATCGAGGTCGGCCGGCTCGGCCTGATGGAGCAGGCATTCTGCTACGTCTGCTCGCTCTCCTCGAAGACGCTGATCTACAAGGGCCTGCTCCTCGCCGACCAGGTGAGCAAGTACTACCCCGACCTCTCCGACCCGCGGATGACGTCGGCATTGGCGCTGGTGCACCAGCGGTACAGCACGAACACCTTCCCCACCTGGGACCTCGCGCACCCGTTCCGCTACATCGCCCACAACGGTGAGATCAACACCGTCCGCGGCAACATCAACTGGATGCACGCCCGCGAGAGCATGCTCGCGCATCCGGTGTTCGGCCCCGACCTCGACAAGATCAAGCCCGTGATTCGCGAGGGGGGCAGCGACTCGGCCACCTTCGACAACGTGCTCGAGCTGCTCGTGCTGGCCGGCCGGCCGGTCGAGGAGGCCGTGAGCATGCTGATCCCGGAGCCGTGGAGCGGCCACGAGAGCATGGCCGACGACCTCAAGGCCTACTACGAGTATCAGGCCTGCCTGATGGAGCCCTGGGACGGTCCGGCGGCGCTGGCCTTCACCGACGGCATCCGGATCGGGGCCACGCTCGACCGCAACGGCCTCAGGCCGGGCCGCTGGTGGCAGATGAAGGACGGCCTGGTGGTGATGGCCAGCGAGGCGGGCGTGCTCCAACTCCCGGCGGGCGAAGTGGTCCGCAAGGGCCGGCTGCGGCCCGGCCGGATGTTCTTCGTGGACACCAAGGAGGGCCGGATCGTCGAGGACGACGAGATCAAGCGGAAGCTGGCCACGGCCAAGCCCTGGCGGGAGTGGGTGTCGGCCCACCAGGTCCGGCTCGACGCCCTGCCCGACCCGGCCCACGTGGGAGACGTCACCAAGAACCGCGCGGTCGAGCCCTCGGAGATGCTGCTGCAGGGCAAGGCCGACGCCCATGCCCACGCCCTCGATCCGTGGCGGGCCGCCGGCGTGGCCGGCGAGCAGGCCAGCCTCGTGGAGCTCCAGCGGAACTTCGGCTTCACGCTCGAGGACCTCAAGGTGATCCTCGCGCCGATGGCCACCGACGGCGCCGAGCCGATCGGCTCGATGGGCAACGACACGCCGCTGGCCGTGCTCTCCGACCGGCCGCAGCTGCTGGCGAACTACTTCAAGCAGCTCTTCGCCCAGGTGACCAATCCCCCGCTCGACGCGATCCGTGAGGAGATCATCACCTCGATGATCACCACGATCGGCTGCGAGGGGAACCTGCTCGCCTCGACGCCCGAGCAGGCCCGGCTCCTGCGGCTCGAGACCCCGGTGATCACCAACGCCGAGTGCGCCCGCATCAAGGTTCTCGACCTGCCGGGCCTCAAGGCGGCGACCATCTCGCTGCTCTGTCCGGCGGCCGACGGCGCCGCCGGCATGCGGGCGCGGCTCGACGAGATCCGGGCCGAGGCCTCCGCGGCGATCAAGGCCGGGGCCACGATCCTGGTGCTCTCCGACCGCGGCGTCTGCCGGGAGCGGGCCGCCGTGCCGGCGCTGCTGGCCACCGGGGGCGTGCACCACCACCTCGTCCGCGAGGGCACCCGCACCCGCTGCGGGCTGGTTGTGGAGACGGGCGAGGCCCGCGAGGTGCAGCAGTTCGCCCTGCTGACCGGCTACGGTGCCGGCGCCGTGAACCCGTATCTGGCCTTCGCCACGATCGACCAGATGCAGGCCGAGAAGATCATCGCCGGCGACTACCCCCGCGAGAAGCTCCACAAGAACTACGTCAAGGCGGCGACGAAGGGGCTGCTCAAGGTGATGAGCAAGATGGGCATCTCGACGCAGCAGAGCTACCGCGGCGCCCAGATCTTCGAGGCGGTGGGGCTCGACCGCACGCTCGTCGACGAGTTCTTCGCGCGGACGCCCAGCCGGATCGGCGGCATCGGCCTCGACGGCGTGGCCGAGGAGACGCTCCGCCGGCACGAGCACGGCTGGCCGCGGACCAACGTGCCGCAGACGCTCGAGCTCGACGTCGGCGGCCGCTACGCCTGGCGGCGGAAGGGGGAGGCCCACGTGCTCGCCCCCGAGGTGGTCGCCTCGCTGCAGCGGGCCACGCAGATCAACAGCCGCGAGGAGTTCCGGAAGTATCAGCGGCTGATCGACGAGCAGCAGACGAAGCTGCTCACGCTCCGCGGCCTGCTCGAATTCCAGTGGGCCGAGGCGCCGATCCCGCTCGACGAGGTCGAGCCGGCGAAGGAGATCGTGAAGCGGTTCGCCACCGGGGCGATGTCGTACGGCTCGATCTCCAAGGAGGCCCACGAGACGCTCGCGGTGGCGATGAACCGCCTCGGCGGCTGGAGCAACACCGGCGAGGGGGGCGAGGATCCCGTCCGCTACCAGCTCGAGCCCAACGGCGACAGCAAGAACTCGAAGATCAAGCAGGTCGCCAGCGGCCGGTTCGGCGTCACCAGCCTGTACCTCGTCAACGCCCAGGAACTGCAGATCAAGATGGCCCAGGGGGCCAAGCCCGGCGAGGGGGGGCAGCTGCCGGGGCACAAGGTGGATCGCGAGATCGCCCGGATCCGGCACTCCACGCCGGGCGTGGGGCTGATCTCGCCGCCGCCCCACCACGACATCTACTCGATCGAGGATCTCGCCCAGCTGATCCACGACCTCAAGAACGCCAACCACCACGCCCGCATCAGCGTGAAGCTCGTGGCCGAGGTGGGCGTGGGCACCGTGGCGGCCGGCGTGTCGAAGGGGAAGAGCGACGTGGTGCTGATCTCGGGCCACGACGGCGGCACCGGCGCGAGCCCGCAGACCTCGATCATGCACGCCGGCCTGCCCTGGGAGCTCGGCCTCGCCGAGGCGCACCAGGTGCTCGTGATGAACGACCTCCGCGGCCGGATCGTGGTCCAGACCGACGGCATGATCCGCACCGCCAAGGACGTGGCCGTGGCCACGCTCTTGGGCGCCGAGGAATACGGCATCGCCACGGCGTCGCTCGTGGTGATGGGCTGCATCATGATGCGGAAATGCCACCTCAACACCTGTCCGGTGGGCATCGCCACCCAGGATCCGGAGCTCCGCAAGAGGTTCACCGGCCAGCCGGAGCACGTGGTCAACTTCTTCTTCATGCTCGCCGAGGAGCTCCGCGAGATCATGGCGAAGCTCGGGTTCCGGACGATCAACGAGATGGTGGGCTGCGTCGATCGGCTCGACACCCGGGCCGCGATCGCCCACTGGAAGGCGAAGGGGCTCGACTTCTCCACGATCCTGCACAAGCCCGAGGTGCCCGACCGCGTGAAGACGTTCTGCCAGGACCGGCAGGACCACGGGATCGCCGAGTCGCTCGACATGACGACGCTCCTGGGCCTCTGCATGCCGGCGCTCGAGCGGAAGGAGCGGGTGGTGCTCGACCTGCCGATCCGCAACATCAACCGCACGGTGGGCACGGTCCTCTCGAGCGAGGTGACGCGGCGGCACGGCGCCGGCGGCCTGCCCGACGGGACGATCACGATCAACTTCCGCGGCTCGGCCGGCCAGAGCCTGATGGCCTTCGGCGTGCCGGGGGTGGAGGTGACCGTGGAGGGGGACGTCAACGACTACTGCGGCAAGGGGCTCTCGGGCGGCCGGGTGATCGTGAAGCCCGACCGGACCGCTCCCTTCAAGGCCGAGGAGAACGTGATCGCCGGCAACGTGGTGGCCTACGGGGCCACCAGCGGCGAGATCTACATCCGCGGCATCTGCGGCGAGCGGTTCCTGGTGCGGAACTCGGGAGTCGAGGCGGTGGTCGAGGGCACGGGGGACCACGGCTGCGAGTACATGACCGGCGGCCGGGCCGTGGTGCTCGGCGAGACCGGCCGCAACTTCGCCGCCGGCATGAGCGGCGGCATCGCCTACGTGTGGGACGCCACGGGGACGTTCAAGCCGAAGGTCAACATGGAGATGGTCGAGTTCGAGGAACTCGACCGGTCGGATCTCGACTACCTGAAGGGGCGGATCGAGCGGCACGTCGCCTTCACCGACAGCGGCCGCGGCAAGGCGATCCTCGCCGCCTGGCCGAGCGAGCAGAAGCGGTTCGTGAAGGTGATGCCGACCGACTACAAGCGGGCGCTCGCGGAGCTGCGGAAGCTCGCCGAGCAGGACCAGCAGGCAGCGAGGCAGGCGGAGGTGAAGGTCAATGGGTGATCCACGCGGATTCATGAAGCACGAGCGGAAGGTCTCCGGCTACGCCCCGGTGACCGATCGGCTCAAGCACTACAACGAATTCCTCACCATCCTCTCGCCGGAGGAGGTGAAGACGCAGGGTGCCCGCTGCATGGACTGCGGCGTGCCCTTCTGCCACACCGGCTGTCCGCTGGGCAACATCATTCCCGACTTCAACGACCTCGTGTATCGCCAGCAGTGGCACGAGGCGAGCCAGCGGCTCCACGCGACCAACAACTTTCCGGAGTTCACCGGCCGCGTCTGCCCCGCCCCGTGCGAGACCGCCTGCGTGCTCGGGATCAACGAGGACCCGGTGGCGATCAAGCAGATCGAGATGACGATCGCCGACAGGGCGTGGGACGAGGGCTGGGTCGTGCCGGAGGCCCCGAATGTCCGCAGCGGCAAGCGGGTGGCGGTGGTGGGCAGCGGTCCCGCGGGCCTGGCCTGCGCCCAGCAGCTCAACCGGGCCGGCCATCACGTCACGCTGTTCGAGCGGGCCGACCGGCCGGGGGGCCTCCTGATGTACGGCATCCCCGACTTCAAGCTCGAGAAGTGGCGGGTCTGGCGGCGGGTCGAGCAGATGCGGGAGGAGGGGGTCGAGTTCCGCTGCGGCGTGAACGTGGGCACCGACGTCGGCACGCAGTCGCTCGTCGAGGAGTACGACGCCGTCGTGCTCACCGGCGGAGCCACGCTCGGCCGCGACCTGCCGATTCCCGGCCGCGAGCTCAGGGGCGTGCACTACGCGATGGAGTTTCTCCCGCAGCAGAACAAGCGGAACGCCGGCGACCAGGTGCCGGGGCAGATCGTGGCCGAGGGCAAGGACGTGATCGTGATCGGCGGTGGCGACACGGGATCCGACTGCGACGGCACGAGCAACCGCCAGGGCTGCAAGAGCCTGACGCAGTTCGAACTGCTGCCGCAGCCGCCGGATCTCGGCAAGTATCCGCGGCGGCACGAGCGGCCCGCGAACACGCCCTGGCCGCTGTGGCCGGTGATGATGCGGACGAGTTCCTCGCACGAGGAGGGCTGCCGCCGCGAGTTCGGCATCCTCACGAAGGAATTCCTGGGCGACGCCTCGGGCAACCTGCGCGGCCTCACGACCGTTCGCATCGAGTGGTATCAGGATCCGGCGACTGGGCAGCAGAAGTTCAAGGAACTGCCCGGCACCGAGCAGGAGTGGCCCTGCCAGCTGGCGCTGCTCGCGATGGGCTTCGTGGGGCCCGAGCAGCACGGGCCGATCGCCGACCTGGGCCTGGAACTCGACCCCCGCGGCAACGTGAAGGCGGGCGCCGATTTCATGACCAGCCGAGAGGGCGTGTTCGCCGCGGGCGACATGCGCCGCGGGCAGTCGCTGGTCGTGTGGGCGATCCACGAGGGCCGCGAGTGCGCCCGGTCGGTCGACCTCTGGCTGATGGGCCAGACGAACCTGCCGAGCACCGCGACGGGCGAGTTCGCCGTGCACGCGTGACCGGCCGTGGGGCCGGTTTCCAGCCCGTGCCCGCACGGCGAGCCTGCCGGCCTCGGCGCCGGGCTCCCGCCGGCTACGGCGCGACCCCGACCTCCACCGCGAACTCCCCGGCATCGTCTCCGAGGCTTCCCGGAGGCTCGTTGAGCTTGAGGTACAGCGGGCCGTCGGCTTGGGCCGTGAGCGTGGCGGTCGCCCCCGTGCCGAGCACCAGGAATCGCGGCCGGCCGCCGTCGGCGGGAGCGTCGATCCACTGCGCCGCGAGCAGTTGGCCGAGCGGGCGGCCCCGGTACCAATCCAGCGCGATGCCGGCGGGCTCCGTCTCGATCGCGGTGTCTCCGATCGTGCCGAGCGTGCAGCGGCCCCGGGCGTGCAGGGCGTACCGCCGCCCCTTTGCCAGCGAGAGGCCGGCGTTCTGCCAGCCCCGGCCGGCGGCCACGCGAACGCCGGCCGGGGCCTCGAGCGGCGGCCCCGCCGACCAGTCGATCGCCGAACGGGCGAAGTCGTAGCCGTAGTCGAGATCGTCGGTGAAGGCGTCGAAATCGAGGGCGGCGCGATCCGCGGCGAAGCCCGGCGTCGCCGTGAGCCGCGCGGTGAAGTCCGGCCCGAGCGGCCCGCGCTCCAGGGTCGAGTAGCCCGCGGCGTAGCGTGGGTGACGGGCGAACATCGCATAGGCCGCCCAGCTGGCCGCGTAGGCGGGCAGGTCGTGGTGTGCTGCCGGTGGCGCCGCGAGCACGGCGGAGAGCGACGGAATCCGTCCGGTCGCCCGCAGGTCATGGAGTTGCTCGATCCGGCCGAGTTGCTCCACGTCGGCGGACCGGGCGGGCATCGGCGTGTGCACGAACCGACCCCGCTCGTCGAGGCGATGCGTGGCGAGGTACTCCGCGATCCCCTCGTTGTGCCAGACGGGTGTCGCCAGACCGCGGACGGTGAGCGTGAAGGCATGGGCGCCTTCGTGGAGCAGCAGGTGCCGACGATACGCGGGATTGGGCTGGTCCATCAGCCAGAAGCGGTTGCGATCGCAGAATCCGTTGGTGAAGGGCGGAATCTCCGGCGGCAGCAGGCCGGCCGCGCGAAATCGCTCCACGTCGACCACGAGGCACCCGAACGTCCGCCAGGCGCCCAGCGACTCGGTCGTGATGCCGAAGTGCTCGCACCACGTGGCGACCGCCGCGTCGAAGAGCCGCGGCAGATCCTCGACGCCGTCGCCCGGCCGCTCGGCCCGATCGGTGGCCAGCGCGACCCGCTCCGACTCGAGCACCCGCAGGCCGGCTCGGCGGGCGGTGGCTGCCGCAGCCGGCACGTCGACCATGTCGGCCCGCGCGCGGCTCGCGACGGCGATGACCACGAGGACCAACGGCAGCCGCAGGCAGTTCAAACAACCGCGAAGACGGCACCGCGGGCGACGCATCCCGCCTAGTTCACCCAGTTGCTGCCGGGGGGGCAAGGCGGGCTTCGCCCCGCCACCCCGGGCTGATGGATGGCGGCGGAAATACCGATCGCAAGAGGCAGGCAACGGCTGCTACAAGCCAGCCTGTCCGAGGTGGAGGACCACAGGCGTGCGGGGTCTGGGCTTGCTGGCGATCGGCATTCGATCCGCGGGGAGGTGTGCGCTCGTCGCGTGGGCGGCCACGGCGATCGCCCAGGTGCCGAGCCCGACCGCCGGCGGGGGTGACACCGCGGTCACGACCGGTTCTGCGGCGGTTGCCGTTCCGGTCTGGCAGGCTCCAGCCGTGCCGCAGGCGGTGATTCAGGGAGGGGCGATCCCGCCCGGTTGGCAGCCGCAGGCGATTCCGTATCACGGCATCGGTCCCGACGGGCGGCCGGTCACGACGTACGTCGCGCCGACCTACGTGTTCACCTACCAGTCGGGTCCCCCCGTGTCGGCGGCTCCGGCGGTCAATCGTCCGCAGGCGAGGCCCGCGGTGGCGCAGCCCTATCCCACAGGCTGGAACTTTGCGACCAGCGGCGCTCAGCCGGTGAGCACGACGCTCGCCCCCACGACCGTGGCCCGCTATCCGCCGCCGTACCAGTTTCCCGGCGACTCGCGGGCGCTGACGGGCACGCCGGTCATGCCGCCGGCCGGCAACCCGGCCCCGACGCTGGCGGCGGCTCCGCCGCCGGCCCCACCGGCGGTCGCCGCCCCGCCCACCGAATGGACGGCCGCCACGGCTCCGCCTCCGCCCGCTCCTCCAGCGGCTCCTGCCTCCGGGGACTGGGTGACCGTCGTGCCTCCCGGCGTCGCCGCCGCCGCGCTCGGCTCCGGTGCCTCGGCTGCGGCCGTCGCGGCGACGAGTCCGCCCATGGCCCCGGTTCAGGCGCCGCCGCAGGGAATACCCGCCCAGCCCGTGAGCACTCCTGTGCCCGTGGCGGTGCCGCCTGCGGGTGGGCACCTGTGGCGGGTCGTGGGCGTGCACGACGGCGACACGATCACCTGCCTCGACGAGAACAACCAGCAGCAGAAGGTTCGGCTCGCGGCGATCGATGCCCCCGAGGTCGGGCAGGAGTATGGCCGGGCATCACGGGAGGCGCTGGCCACGATGGTGTTCGGCAAGACGGTCGCGGTCGCCGACCAGGGACGCGACCAATACGGCCGCTGGATCGGCCGGGTCGCCGTGGACGGGCTCGACGTCAACCGGCAGATGATCGCCACCGGCAACGCCTGGCACTTCACCGAGTTCTCGAACGACCCGACGCTGGCCGCCCTCCAGGATCAGGCTCGCAGCCAGAAGATCGGGCTCTGGTCGCAGCCGGACCCGATCCCCCCCTGGCAGTACCGCAACCAGGGACCGGCGTCCTGAGGGCGACCGTGCCGCCGAGATCCGACTTTCGGGCGACGATTCAGCGGCAGGTCGGGAGCGCCGCGCAGCGCTTCGAAAGGGCACGCTCTCCGGGGTTCCGGGGCCGGGCTATCCCCCTTGCCACGCTCGTGGCCGCCCTCCTTGCCACCGTGGCCGCCGCCGAAACGCCCCGCGCCGAGTTGGGAAAGAGACTGCGCCGCTTCGAACTCGCCTGGCAGCAGGCCGACGCCCAGCGACGGGCGGCGGCGGTCGCGCCAATGAAAGCCGCCGTGAACAGTTTCTTCACGCTGCAGCCGGCCGTCGCCGCCGCGCGGCTGGACGACGCCTGGCTTGTCGTGCGTGGAGAGGGACCAGCCGACGTGCGCGAGCGGCAAGCGATTGCGACCGCGGTGACCGTGACTCCGCTGTTCGCGGACACGACGTGCGACGTGGTGACGGTATCCTTCGAACGGCTGTACCCCGGACCCGATGGCGAGGACCCCGAAGCCCGCCTGCGCATCGTGATCGAGGATGCCGAGGGCATGACGCTCGCGTCCCGGGATGGCGCCTGGGGAGAGGCGACGGGAAGCCTCGCCTGGACCACGGGACCGCTTCCCCAGGGGGACCACCGGTTCGTCGTCCAGCGTGTCACCGACGACGCGGCGCTGGTCGTGGCCAGCCTCGGACTCTCGCGGGCCGAGCGGCTCGACGAGCGGCTGACGGCGCTGCGTGACCCCCGCGCGCCCCCTGCTCACAGTCCCTCCCCGACGGGTCGCGCCACCATCGCCGCGATCGCCGATGTGCTCGGAAATCTGGCGGCGTCGCGCGGCCAGGAGACCGACTATCCGGCCACCCGCCTGCTCTCGTTCGCCGAGGAACTCCGCGCCTCGGGAAACGCGGCGGGGGAGTCCATCGCCGCCGAAGCGCGCAGGGCCGACTGCTGGCTCACGCTCTCCGACGGACGTCGCGAGGTGCCGGTGCGCCTCCGGGCGCCCGCCGACGCGGCAGGCCCGCTGCCGGTGCTGTTCCTGCTCCACGGCGCGGGGGGCAGCGAGAACATGTTCTTCGACGCCTGCGGTGCGGGCCGGGCCGTGACACTGGGTATCAGGCGCGGTTGGCTCGTCGTGGCCCCACGTCACGGATTCTTCGGACTGCCTCTCGGCATCGGGCCGATGCTCGAGCTTCTGGAGGATGCGTTCAAGATCGACCGTTCGCGGGTGTTCGTCGCCGGACACTCCATGGGGGCCGCGCAGACCGCGACACAGGCGGCGCTTCATCCGCGACTGGTGGCCGCCGCAGCGGCACTCGGCGGGGGAGGCAAGGCTCCCGCGAACGCGGAGGCGGGACGCATCCCGTGGTTCGTGGCGGCGGGGGCCGAGGACTTCGGCCGCCCCGCGGCATCGGCCCTGGCGAAGAACCTCCGCGCCGCCGGAAACACCGTCGCGGAACGGGTGATTCCCGACGTCGAGCACATGGTCGTCGTGCAGGCGGCGCTCGACGACCTGTTCGCCTTCCTCGACACGGTCGCGGCCGACGCCGGCCCGGCTCCCTGGAGCGCCCCGTGACTGCGTACCGGGACCACGACGAAGACGACGACTGGGATGACGCCGCCGACGCGGCAGACATCGGCGACGACACGGACGAGGAGCCCATGGTCCCCTGCCCTTATTGCCGCCGTGAAATTCTCGAGGATGCGCCGCGGTGTCCCTATTGCGAGCGATACATTTCAGCCGAAGACCACTCCGCTCGGCCCAAGCCGCTCTGGATCGTCGCCACGGCTCTGATCTGCCTCGGGGTCGCGATCTGGTGGGTGTTCACGGCGTTCTGATCCCGAAGAATGGGGCGGCCGCCGAGGGGAGCAGTTCGCCATCACGGATCCGAGCGCGCCGCCTACAATACGTGTGATGATCAAGCACGAAGGCCAGTACCGATGCGATGCGGAGTTCGACCGTTGGGAAACCCTCCGACGGATGACGCCGGAAGAGTCGATCGCCCTCGGCGAGGCGTTGCTCACGTCGGAGATCATGCGGGTGGCCGAGTTCCCCGATGACGATCGGCCACAAAGCCTCGCGATCGCGTTGGGTGTCCGGCCGGAAGCGGCGCGAACCTCGCGAACGCACCACGATGTCACCGAGCGGGTTTGACGCGTTCTGTCGCCATGCATTCGAGTTTCTCGAGTATCGGGGCGTGCGCTATCTCGTGATCGGCGGCCTGGCGGTCGTCGTCGTCGGGGAGCCGCGCATCACCGCCGACGCGGATGCGGTCGTGTTCACGTCGCCCGCGGAAGCGGAATCCCTGATCCGGGAGGCGGCCGCAGCCGGATTCGATCTCCGGGAAGACGTCGAACGCGAGCGGCTGTCACGAACCGGAACCATTCGGTTTCGGAGAGGTGCGTTGGGCATGGATGAATGACGGAAGGTGAGAGTCCTTTATGGGGCCTGTTGGAGGCAACCAGAAGCCGGAGGCAGCTGCACGAGGTCGAGGCTGGCATAGCACAGCCGAGGTCTTTCCCGCGAGGGCGTGTGGGATGGAAGCCCGAGGCGAACCGCAGCACCGAACGCACGTGAACACCCGTAAGGCCGGCCTGCCTGGGCAAGCGTGCCTCTCAACGCGACGCCCGGTATCCAATTCG
>VGYR01000109.1 GCA_016872925.1 Planctomycetota bacterium | reverse complement strand
TATGAAGATCACGATTGCCAGCCTTGTCCCGCGCAGTGCCGACAAAGTGCAATCGTTCAATCAGGCCACGCAGCGCCTTGAAGTACTTGAAGCCTTGCACGTCTTCGGCGCGAATCTTGTGGCGAGCGGCAGCCATGCGCCACACTATGCCAGCCTTGTCCGCAGCGCGCAACTCCACCTATTTAGCCCGAATTACCGAGACTGCCTGGCGCAAATCTCGTGCCGAACAGGAGTGCCTCCACTGTGCAATGCCAGCCTCGGTCTCGTGCAGCTGCCTCCGGCTTCTGGTTGCCTCCAATCGGCCCCATAAAGGACTCTCACCTTCCGTCATTCATCCATGTCCAACGCACCTTCGCTTTCGCCCTCCGGGCTTCGCTCGGCGGCATACGCCGGCTCCCGGGGCACGGGCAGCCCCTCGCTGCGTTCATGCCCCTCGTAGCGCGGGTTTTCAACCCGCGGCACACTTCCGCAGGCCCCGCGGCGTTGATCGAGTTCCGGAGCCGGTGGCTAATGAAGCCGCATGCCGGGCAGGGCCCCGGAATCCGGGGAGAGCAGGTAGACGCCCGGCGCTCCGGCGCCGCTGGCCGCCGCCACCATGCCCTCGCTGAGGCCGAACTTCATCTGGCGGGGCGCCAGGTTCGCGACCACGACGACGAGCCTGCCCACGAGCGCTGCCGGCTCGTGGAAGCCCTTGATGCCCGCGAACACCGTCCGCGTGACGTCGCCTCCGAGGCCGATCGTGAGCTTGAGCAGCTTCTTCGCCTCCGGCACCTCCTCCGCGGCGAGGATCCGCGCCACGCGGAGGTCGACCTTCGCGAAGTCGTCGATCGTGCAGGTGGCCGCCAGCGGCTCGGCGGCGAGTGGGTCGGCGGGATCGGCGGACATGGCAGTGGCTCCTGCGGGCCTGGGGGAAGGGATGGGTGCCGCGGCCGCGGTCCCGCTCGTGGCGAGCGAGGCCGCGAGGATCGCCTCGATCTGACTCGATTCGACGCGCCTGGCGAGAGGCTTGAACGGGGCGACCGGCAGGCCGACGAGCGGCCGCAGCGACTCGTCCCACGACCGGATCGGGCCGCCGACCAGCGCGGCCGTCTCGGCGGCGAGCGTCGGCAGCACCGGCGCCAGATAGACGACGATCTGCCGGTAGAGATTGAGGGCCACGCTGGCCACCTCGCGCAGCCGCCCGGCTGCCGCCGGCCCGGCCTTGGCGAGCTTCCAGGGCTGCTCGGCATCGACATAGGCGTTGGCCCGGTCGGCTGCGGCCATCACCAGCCGCATGGCGCGGGCGAAGTCGCAGGCCTCGTAGGCGGCCGCGATGTCGGCGCCCTCGGCGGCGGCCTGGGCGAACAGGCCGCCGTCGTCGGGATAGACGGCGGCGAGCCCGGTGGCCTCGAGCCACCGGGCGGTGCGGCTGGCGAGGTTCACCACCTTGCCCACCAGGTCCGAGTTCACCTTGGCGGCGAAGTCGTCGAGATTGAGGTCGATGTCGTCGATGTCGCCCGAGAGCTTGGCGGCGTAGTAGTACCGCAGGCTGGCGGGATCGAGGTGCTCCAGGTAGGTCCGCGCCAGCACGTACGTGCCGCGGGCCTTCGACATCTTCTCCCCGTTGACGGTGAGGAAGCCGTGGATCCGCACCTTCGTCGGCAGGGAGAGCCCTGCGGCCTCGAGCATCGCGGGCCAGAAGAGCGTGTGGAAGTAGGTGATGTCCTTGCCGATGAAGTGGTGAATCTCCGCCGGTGGCTCGTGCGGCCCGCCGCGGTGCCACCAGTCGCGCCACGAGCCGCCGCGGGCGGCCGCCCACTCCTCCGTCGCCGCGATGTAGCCCACCGGCGCGTCGAACCACACATACCAGTAGTGCCCCGGGGCGTCGGGGATC
Source organism: Planctomycetota bacterium (assembly GCA_016872925.1). Classification (GTDB taxonomy): domain Bacteria; phylum Planctomycetota; class Planctomycetia; order Pirellulales; family UBA1268; genus QWPN01. The sequence goes on along the minus strand of VGYR01000109.1, from coordinate 11,250 downwards.
TCGAACCCGAAATACGGGGCCGGCCGCGACACGTCCCAATCCCGCAGCGGCTCTCCGAGGAAGTGGCCGGTGAGGTAGTTGGCGATCCGCGGGTCGAGGGCCCCGGAAGTCCGAGTCCACTCCTGCAGGAACCCCTGCATCGGCTCGAGCCGGACGAACAGGTGCTCCGCCGACCGCACCTCGGGGGTGGCGCCGGAGAGCGTGCTCACGGGATCGAGGAGGTCGGCGGGGCCGTAGGTGGCGCCGCACTTCTCGCAGGCATCGCCGTATTGATCCGCGGCCTGACAGCGGGGGCAGCCGCCGCGGACGAAGCGGTCGGCCAGGAACACGCCCGCCTTCGGGTCGAAGAGCTGCTTCACGTCACGGCCGACCACGAGCCCCCGCTCCCGCAGGCTCCGCCAGATGGCGCCGCACCGCTCTCGATTGGCGTCGCTGTCGGTGCTGCCGTAGTGGTCGAAATCGACCTGGAAGCCCGCGAAGTCTGCCAGGTGCGCCCCCCGCATCTCCGCGATCAGTTCGCGTTCGCTCCGCCCCTCGGCCCGGGCCCGGATCATGATCGCGGTGCCGTGCGTGTCGTCGGCACACACGTAGACACAGTCGTGTCCGCGGAGCTTCTGGAACCGCACGAACACGTCGGTCTGGATGTACTCGACGAGGTGCCCGAGGTGGATGTGCCCGTTGGCGTAGGGCAGCGCCGACGTGACGAGCAGTCGGCGCCGAGAGGAAGCGGGCATGCGCGGGCTTGTACGGGCTGCGGGGGGGATGCCCGCGGATTGTAGAAAACGGCGGGGAACCGAGGAAATGCCGGCCGATTGGGCAAGGCACCGCCGCGCGAAAGTGGGCTTGTCGCCCCCCGGTGCCGGCGGCACTATCCCCGCCCCGCCGGTCGTGGCGGAACAGTCCTCGGAGCGAACGACGATGCGACAGCATGCGACGGCAGCCTGGATCGTGGCCTGCTGCTGCACCTTCCTCGCCGCAGCCACCGCGGCGGATCCCGCCACCGCGGCCCGCTCGGGCGACGTGGTGCTGCTCGATTTCGCGGCATCCTGGTGCGGCCCCTGCCGGCAGATGGCGCCGCTGGTGGCCGAGATCGAGGCGGCTGGCTGGGTCGTGCGGCACGTCGACGTCGATCGCGAAAACGACCTCGTCAAGCGGTTCGCCGTGACCGGGGTGCCTTGCTACGTGCTGCTGGTGAAGGGCAACGAAGTCGGCCGCATCAACGGCGCGACCACCCGCCCGGAACTCGAGCGACTCCTCGGCGCCGCGGCCGCTCCCTTGGGCGCTCCGGCGCCACCCACGCCTTCGGCGCCCGCGGACGAGCCGCTGCCCGGCGTGCCGCTGCCGGTGGTGGCCGCCGCCGGCCATCTCTCCACCGAACCTCCGCCCCCTACGCCGCTGCGGGCCGCCCCCGATCTGGCCACGCCTCCGGCAGCGACCACTGCCGCCGCGGCACCGCCGCGGGCCGCAGCGCCCGCAGTCGTCCCGGCGGTCGCGAGTGAGGCCGTGGCGCAGCCGCCGAGCCCCCCGGCGAGCCTGTCGCTGGAGAAAAAACTGCTTTCGGCCACGGCCCGCCTCCGCGTCGAGGACGCCTCGGGGGTCTCCTGGGCGACGGGAACGGTGATCGACTGCCGGCAGGGCGAGGCGCTGATCCTCACCTGCGGGCACGTGTTTCGCGACTCCGCCGGGAAGGGCCGCATCGAAGTCGACCTGTTCGGTCCAAAGGGCCCGCGGGCCGTCGCCGGCCAGGTGATCTCCTGGGATCTGAAGCGCGACTTGGCGCTGGTCAGCATCTTCACCGACGTGCCGGTCGAACCGCTGCGGGTCGGCGGCACGGACCTCAAGACACCGGTCGGCTCGACGGTGGTGACCGTCGGCTGCGACGGCGGCAAGGAGCCGTCCGTCCTCCACAGCCGGATCACGGCGGTCGACAAGTATCTCGGGCCGTCCAACGTTCAGGTCGCCGGCCAGCCCGTGCAGGGGCGCTCCGGAGGCGGCCTGTTCGCCATCGACGGGACGCTGATCGGGGTCTGCAACGCCGCCGATCCCGCCGACAACGAGGGGCTGTTCGCCGCGCTCCCGTCCATCCACGACCACCTCGAGGAGGCTGGACTCGCCTTCGTGTTCCGGAGCGTCTATCCCAGCGGCGGGCTCGACGCCGTCGCGGCCGCCGGACCGCACGTGCCGAGCATGCCCGCCGAGATGCCGCCGGTCTCCTTCGACCGCCGCGACCGCGCCGACGCGTTGCCGACCGCCTCGACGAACTCCGCCGCCATCCAGGCTGCTGCTGCGCCGGCCGCCGATGAAGGCGCCTCCACCGCGTCCAGCCAGCCCCCCCTGACTCCCGGCGAGGCGGCGCTCATCGACCACGTCCGCCAGCACGGCGGCAAGGCCGAGGTGATCTGCATCGTGCGGCCGCACGGCACCCCCGAAGCATCCAGCGAGGTGTTCGTGCTCAAGTCGGCACGCGCCGACTTCGTGGATCATCTGTCGCGGGCCCACCATGGCCCCCCGCCAGCCGCCGCGGCCGCAGGCGACCGGTCCGACATCGCTCTCCTGCCCACCGCCAATCCGATTCGCTGAACCTTCGGCCGACGTTGCGGGTCGCTGGAGTAGGTGAGGGAGTCGGCGAACGTTCGAGGAGCCTGGGGCGCATCCTCACCCGCGGCGCACCTCCGCAGACCCCGCACCGGAAGCCCCAATCGCGTGAGCGATGAGGACTGGGTCCCACGGAGCGCGGGTTTTCTACCCGTGCCTGAGAGTAGCGCGGGTTTTCAACCCGCGGCGCACCCCCGCGGACCTCGCACCGGAATCCCCGATCTCCGAGCCATGCGCGCTGGCCGCATGCCCGCATCGCTCACGCGATCGCGGCTTCTTGACCCGCCGAGTCGCGCCCGGCAAAGAATGACCGGTCCTGCAGCGACGCGCGAGGCTCACGTGGAGTCCGTGTCAGTCGGTAACCTCGACGACCACGGGCACCGCGTTGACGCCGTCGGCCGGCGAACTGCCGCCACGACCGGTGGCCCGCACCGTCACCATGCCCCGGCCGAGCAGCTCCGCGGGCACCTCGATCGCCGATTCCGTGCCCGTCGTCCTGCCGAGCACGCGGCCGGTGGCAAACACCAGGGCCCCGTCGATCCCCGTGCCCCGGACGCTCACCTGCACGCTGCCGGAACGAGACACCCGCCGGGGTTCGACCTCGATTTCGAGCGTCCGCCCGTGATTGCGAAACGAGACCGGCACGATCTGCCGGCCCTGCGTCTCCACCGCCGACATGTCGATGCCGACCACCCGCAGGTCGTGATAACCGTCGGCCAACAGCGTGGTGTCGAGCGTCAGGGTTCCTCCCGAGCCGCACTCCATCACCCGCACGCCATCGACGTAGAGCACGAAGCGATCGACCGCGCCGCCGCTGGGAACGGTCGCCCGCGGTTCGATCGTGAGCGTGCCCGAGAGCACCGTGTCGGGCTCCAGGACCGTCGCGTCGTCGGCCTTGACGATCTCCACCACCGGGATCGACGCCCATGGTTGACAGAGGGGATCGCCCACCACGAGCAACTGGTAGGGGCTGCGGACCGACTGGTAGAAGGCCTCGGCCAGGCTCGCGCCCCGGGCATAGTGCACCTGGATCGCCGCATGCGGGAACTTCGCCGGGATCGAATACGGCTCGATGACGGTTCCGCTGGAGCCGGCGGCCCCGAAGCGGAGGAACTCCGAGAGCGGCGTCTGCTCGGCCGTCGGCGTGAAGATCCCGCCGAAGCTCGTGAGGTTCTCGCAGATCGCGCCCGGCACGATCGTGCTGCCGCTCGCTTCCCAGTTGAGTTCCGGCGAGCCCGTCATCAGGCCGGCCACGCTCGCGCGATTCGAGGGCAGCACGCCCGAAACGATCTCGGCCTTCACGCCGAGTCCCTGGAGCGCCTTGACCGTGGCCGGAAAGACGCTGCTGCGGGTCGTGGTGCGGACGTCGGCATTGGTCATGAAGTAGATCGTGCCGGGGGGCTTCGTGCCGTCGGCCTGGGCCGCTGAGGCGAGGTAGGCGGCGATCTCGCGCGGCGTGTTGCCGCGGCCCGACGTGACCCCGAGCATCACCGACAGGACGTACCGCGAGCCCCCGGCCTCGAGCAGTTCGCCCCGCTGTCCCCAGCCGTACCAGTTGCGGAAGCCCTGGGTCGTCTCCGGCACGCCATCGCGGCCGAGGGGGCGGAAGTAGTCGTTGCTCTCGGGGTCGAGCCATGCGGGACCGCCGCTGAGCACCGCCGCGTAGAGCATCGTCATCCCGGTCAGGGATGCCGATGGAAACGTGTCCTTGGCGACGAGTTCGGGGGGCAGCTCCTCCTGGTAGTCGACCCGCCACGGAAAGTCGCTCGACCAGGCGATGCAGTCGATCTGCGTCGCCAGCCGCCGGGCGTCGATGGCCCGGATGACCGGGAGGAGGAGTTCCTGACGGAATCGCCGGACGGTCGTGCTCTCGGCGCTGTCCTGCCACCGCAGCATGAGGATGTTGATCGGCGGGATGCGCCGCGAGGCGACGAAGGCGTTGGCCACCGCGAGGCTGTTGGCGCTCGCCGGATTGACCACGACGAACGTGTTCTCCGGCCCGCCGCCCGCGCGGGCCGCGGCCGACGTCGCCAGGGCCAGCACCAGCAGCGCTCCCCAGGGATTTTGCAGACGGGTCGGACGCGGAAAACTGGTCATGACGCGGCACATCTCCTGGGGCGGAGTCTATGGCCTGCCCGCGCTCCGCTCCACGTCGTCCGGGAAACGGCCTGTCTGGGGGGTGATCGCGGGAGATAGACTGCCGATGCGATGCACGCCATCTGCTCCGTCCCACCGCCGCGTCCCAGCGCCCTCGTCGCGGCCGTGGCCGTCGGACTCGGCCTGACGGGGCTGGGCATCCGGCCTGCCATGGCCGCCGAGCAGGCTCTCGAGTTCTCGGGCGAACGGGCGATGGCCCACCTCGAGGCGATCTGTGCGCTCGGGCCCCGGCCGAGCGGGTCGACCGCCATGGACCGGCAGCGGGCCCTGCTCGCCGGCCACTTCCGCGCCGCCGGCGCGACCGTCACGGGCCAGGCGTTTCGGATCCGCGATCGGCGGACCGGCGAGCCAGTGCACGTCGAGAATCTGCTGGTCACCTGGCATCCCGACCGCCGCGACCGCGTGCTCGTCGGGGCGCACTACGACACCCGGCCATATCCGGACCGTGACCCGCACGATCCCCGCGGGGTCTTCATCGGGGCCAACGACGGGGCCAGCGGGGTGGCGGTGTTGATGGAACTCGCCGCGGCGATGCCCGCGCTCGAGGGCCCGATCGGGGTCGACTTCGTCCTCTTCGATTCCGAGGAATACGTCTTCGACGACCGCGATCCCTACTGCCTGGGTTCCGGCTTCTTCGCGCGGCAGTATGCCGCCGAGCGGCGGGCCGGTCGGCTCTCCCACGCCTACCGGTCGGGAGTGGTCGTCGACATGGTCGCCGACCGGGACCTGGAGATCTTCCAGGAGGGGCACAGCGTCGACTGGCCCGACACGCGATCCGTCGTCGATTCGCTCTGGGACACGGCCCGTCGGCTCGGCGTCGAGCAGTTCGTGCCGCGGCCGAAGTACACCGTCGAGGACGACCACGTGCCGCTGCGGATGCTCGGCGGAATCCCCACGTGCGACGTCATCGATTTCGACTATCCCCAGTGGCACACCACCGCCGACACCCCCGAGCACTGCTCGGCGGGATCCCTCGAGGCCGTGGGGCGGGTGCTGCTGGAGTGGCTGCGCACGCAGAAGTGACGGCATGACCGCCCCTGCCCATCCGCCGCGGGAACGGCTCGTCGTGCCCGACCTCGGCCTTGGCGGCGTGCCGCTGGTGCTCTCGCTGTGGCTGATCCCGGAGGGAACCCGGGTGGAGGAGGGGGACCGCGTTGCCGAACTCCTCGCCGGCGGAGTCACGGTCGACCTCGAGGCCCCGGTGGCGGGCCGGCTCGCGGTCCGGCTCGTCGACGAAGACGACCCCCTCTCCCCGGGCACGTGCATCGCCGAGATCGAGGTGACGGATGGCCGGCGCTGACGATCCGCGGCGCGTCTGGGCCGCCGCGATCGCGGGTGCCGCCACGATGTTCGCGGTGCAGCCGCCGCTGGACGTGTGGTGGCTCGCCTGGCTCGCTCCCCTGCCCTGGCTGGCCCTCGTCGCCGCCCCTGAGCTGCCCGGATCGCGTCCCTCGCTGGCGATCTGGGTGGGAGGTTTCGCCCATTGGCTGCTCGCCATCCACTGGCTGCGGCTGCCGCATCCAGCCACCGGCCTCGGCTGGGTGGCGCTCTCCGCCTACCTCGGCCTCTACGTGCCGCTGTTCATCTGGGGCGCGCGACGCCTCGTTCATGCCCGTGGCTGGCCGCTCGTGCCGGCGGCGGTGGCGGCCTGGATGGCGACCGAGCAGGTGCGGGGATCGCTGCTCGGTGGATTCACCTTCGCGATGCTCGGCCACACCCAGTGGCGCTGGACCGCGGTCTTGCAGGTCGCCGACGCCGTGGGCGAGGTCGGCGTGGGGGGGATCGTGATGGGAATCGCCGCCGCCGCGGCCGTCGCCGGGCATGCCGCCGGCGGCCGCCGGCCGGTCGCCTGGATCCAGCCGCTCGGCGCCGTCGCGGTCCTCGCGGCGGCCGTCGCCTACGGCCACTGGCGGCTGCGGACCGCGCCCGTCCCGGCGGGCAGGCCGCTCGACGTGCTGCTCGTGCAGGGTTCGATCGACACCGAACTCAAGCACGATCCCGCCGCCTCGGCCGACGTCGCCCGGCACTACGACGACCTGACGATGCTCGGGCTGGCCGCCGCCGACGGCCGACCGCCCGATCTGGTCGTCTGGCCGGAGACGATGTGGCGCTGGGCGCTGCTCGAGATCGATCCGTCCGTCACGCTCGCCGAGCACGTGGTCGAGGAGCTGGTCGGTCCCGATGCGGCCGACGGCCTCGATCGGCAGGCCCGCTGCCGCGAACTGCTCGAGCGCGAGCGGCTCGACCCGCTATCCGCGCACGCGCGGAGATACGCGACCCGCTGGCTCGTCGGCGTCGACCGCCAGGTCGTCAACCCGCGGGCCGCCGGCGGCGTCGAGCATCACAACTGCGGGCTGTTTCTGGAGTCGACCGGCGAGCCGCTGGCCTGCTACTCGAAGATGCATCCGGTGATGTTCGGTGAGTACGTCCCGCTGGCGGACTCGTTTCCGTTTCTCTACCGGATCACGCCCCTGCCGGCGAGTCTGACGGCCGGCACCGAACCCGTCGCCGTGCCGGTCGCCGGCTACGAGGTCGCGCCGACCATCTGCTACGAAACCGCCCTGCCCGGGGCGATCCGGTCGCTGGTCCGGCGGCTCGCAGCGTCGGGCAGCCGCCCCGACGTGATCGTGAACCTGACCAACGACGGCTGGTTCTGGGGCTCGAGCGAACTCGACATGCACCTCACGGCGGCGATCTTCCGGGCCGTCGAGGTGCGGACGCCGATCGCGATCGCCGCCAACACCGGATTCTCCGCGGCGATCGACGGCAGCGGCCGGCTGCTGGCCCGGGGGCCCCGGCGGGCGGCCGCCCCGCTTCGGGTCGCGGTGTCCCGGGACGGGCGGCGGAGCCCCTGGCTGGCGTGGGGATCCCTGCCGATCTGGGCGTGTGTGACGGTCGTGGCGGCGATGACGCTGGCCCCCGGGCGTGCGGGGGCGGCCCGCGGCCGCCTCGGCGGCGACCCTCCTGCCGGCGGCGCGCCGGCTTGAGCCGGACGAAGCCTGCTGCCGATTCAAGACGCGGTGGACGGTCCGGCCGCCAGCCGCTTGCCCAGGCCGTCTGCAGCGGCGGAGAATGACGGCACGCGGGGCGACGGTCCGGCCTGGGCCCGGCCCGGAGGAAGCGCATGAGTTACATCGGCAAGATCTTCGTGTTCGCGGTGTTCATCATGAGCCTGATGCTCATGACGTTCGCGGGCGCGATCTACATGTCGCATGTCAACTGGAAGGACGAGGTTCATCGCAAGCCGGAGGAAGTGCGGCCCGGGCAGCAGAAGGGCTACGTCTACCAGATCAAGGATGCGCAGGAGGAGCGCGACAAGCTCACCAAGCAGATCGACGAACTGCAACGAAAGGTGGCGGAATCGGAGCAGTCCCGCGATCAGGTGATCGCCAAGCTCCAAACGGCCATCGTCGAGAAGAACGAGGAGCTGACGAAGCTCCGATCCGAGGAGCAGGCGCTGCGGCAGCGGGCGACGGAAGCCAACGCGGAGGTGAAGCGCCTGACCGACGACCTCGCCAACGCGGATCGCCAGGTCGCCGATCTTGCGGAGCAGGTCCGCCAGCAGCAGGTCAAGGTCGACTCCCAGGTGGAGAAGTCGGCCAAGCTCTCGGCCGACCTGGCCCAGACCCAGGCCCAGCTCACCATGGCCGAGGAGCGGAAGGCGCAGCTGGAGCGGCAGATGGTCAACGTCCGCCGGCTGCTGGAGCAGAATGGCCTGGCGGTCGACAGCCTGCCCCGCGACCAGGTGCCGAAGCTCGAGGGAGACGTCGTCGCGGTGGCCGCCGGCTCGATCCAGGTCTCGCTGGGCAGCGACGACGGACTCCAGGTGGGTCACTCGCTCGAGATCTACCGCGAGGGGGAATATATCGGCCGGGCCGTGGTCCGGTCGGTGACGCCCGACCACGCCATCGCGGAGATGATCAAGGAATACGCCCGCGGGATCGTCCAGCGGGGCGACAAGGTCACGACCCGACTGAAGGCCTGAGCGGAGGAGGCCCCGGCGATGACGGACAAGCAGCAGTCGCAGCGGCGGTCGCCCATGAACATCGACACGGCGATGCTGATCCTGTCGTTCGTGGCCCTCGCGATCGGCTGCCTGATCCTGGCGCTGGACCTTTACCTGCGGCGGATGCCCCTCTCGCCGGTGCCGCCGCAGTAGTCCCGCATCCGTCGCGCCGGGGCCCGCGATGCCGTTCTCGTTCTTCCGCTCCAGGCGCCGCCGCGCGATTGCCGACCGCCCGTTCCCCTCGGCCTGGGACGACATCCTGCGCCGCTGCGTGAAGCAGTCGCAGTGGCTCGACGCGGCGGAGCTGGAGGCCGTGCGCCGCTGGATCGCGGTGTTCCTCGCCGAGAAACGGTTCGAGGGGTGCGGCGGCTTCAAGGTAACCGACGAGGTACGGCTGGCCGTCGCCGGGCAGGCCGCGATCGTCACGCTCGGCCTCGGTGGCGAGTGGTTCGACTCGCTGAAGTCCGTGCTCGTCTATCCCGGTGACTACCTCGTGCCGCGCACGACGCCGCTCGCCGGAGGAGGGGAACTCGAGTGGCGGGAGGCGCGGGTCGGTGAAACCTGGTCCGGGGGCAGCATGGCGCTCTCCTGGCCGGGGGTGATGGACGGCGGCCGGCTCCGCGACGGGCCGCGGAGCGTGGTGATCCACGAGTGCTGCCACCTGTTCGACTCCCTCGACGGAGAGATCGACGGCGTGCCGCCGCTCCCCGGCCTCGATCGCCCGGCCTGGCTGGACGGCATCGCCGCCGCCCGGGAACGGTTCACGGCGGCGCTCGACGAGGGCCGCACCACCACGTTCGACGACTACGCCGCGGAAAGCGCGGTCGAGTTCTTCGCCGTGGCCGGGGAATGCTTCTTCCAGGATCCGCACCGGCTCGCCCGGCACGACGCGGAGCTCTACCGGCTGCTCACCGCGGCGTGGCGGCAGGATCCGCGGCGCCGGGTGCCGCCGCATCCGGCACGGCGGTGACGGTGCGCCGCGGCGCGAGCGACACGAGCAGTCCGTCCGGCGAGGCCAGCACCAGCCGGTCGCCCCCCTGGTTCTTCACCGGCAGCGTGAAGCCGCCCAGCGGGAGGCACTCGCGGGGCTCGCCCGTCGCCAGGTCGACGCTCGCCAGCCGGCCCACGGCATCGACGAACCACACCCGCTCGCCGACCACGGCCACCATCCGGCCGCCGACGCCGCACGGCGTCCTCCAGAGCAGGCCGGTCCGGGGGGCGAGCGGCGGCGCTTCAGCAGTTGCGTCTTCGTTCGCCGCCGCGTCATCACCTGCCTGCGCGTCCTGCCGCTGCTGGGCCAGGCGGGAGGCGAGGTCGTCGGGCATGGCCGAGTAGGCGACGATCCCCTCGTCGCCGAGGGAGACGATGACGCGGTCGCCGGCGACGACCGGACCCGACTCTGGAACGCCGGGCAGGAACACCGGTTGCATCCACGCGCGTTCGAGATCGCCGCCGGAACTCGGCGAGGGACGCAGGGCTTCGAGGCGGCCCGACCGCGTCGCCACGTAGATCGTGTCGCCGCGGACCGCCGGCGGGCCGGCCGGCTCGGCCGCCGTCTCGCCCGGCAGGCGGGTGTCGAAGCTCCAGACGTTCCACCTGTCGCGGGTGTTGGGTGCCTCGGCGATCACCCGCCCCTCGTCGTTGATCCAGACCGCGCCGACCCGGGGCGGATCACCCACGGCGAAGGGCACCGGCGGCTGCTCGATCGGGGAGCTGGTGTCGAGTTCCTGGCCGTTCGCATCGGCGAGCGGCACGACGCCGTGCAAGTCGGCCGGGAGCCTCACCAGGCCGTCGTCGGACATCGGACAGTAGACGTTGTCTCCGGCTGGCACCGCTGCCGCCGCGGACGCGTGACCGAGCGGGCATGTCCACCGCAGCACCCCGGTCTGGGCGTCGAAGGCGTGGACGTCGAGATCTCGCGCCACCGTCACCAGCGACGTCCCGACCCCGGCAGACTGGCCAAGTCCCCCGGGGCGCCCGACCCGCTTCGACCACAACAGGCTTCCCGGCCGAGGCTGACCGGCCGCGGATGCGGCCGCCTGCACGGCGTGCACGCCGCCGTCCGACGAGCACGCGACCACCACGTCGTCGCCTGCGGTGACCGATTCGAGCTGGCGACCCGCGGAGTCGAACGGGATCTGGATCACCCATTCCCGGCGGAGTCCGGCCCGCGCGGCGACGAACTCGTCGCCAGCGGAGCCGCACAGCAGCCCGCCGCCGGCGCGGGCACGACCGGCCGCCAGCAGGATCAGCGGGATGAGGATCGCGAGGCGAAGCGGAGAACACCGGGCCATGGCCTGACACTCCCAGGGTCGGGAACCAGAAGTTGAAACACGCTCTCGTGCGCCGGCGCCGCCAAGGATAGTTCGCGGCCGGCGGCGGGCAAAAAAATGCTGCCTCCTCAGCAGAATCTGTGGGTTGATTCTGGCTCCGGTAGTTTGCCAAGGACATGAAACAACGCGATTTCAATGCCTTTCGCGGTCCGAAAGCCG
>VGYR01000108.1 GCA_016872925.1 Planctomycetota bacterium | reverse complement strand
CCGGAATCTGCCGCCTCCTCCACATAACGGCGGATTTTTTCGAGCCGTGCTTGGGCGTTGAGAAAAGCGCGTTCTTGTGAGACGATCATGGCGTTGGGCCTCCGTGAGGATGGGTTGGTTTTCAGACACCCTTCCATTCTCCGAGGCCCAACACCTTTTCATCTGCTGTCACTGCATGCTGGCAGTGGCTTCCGCACCAGAAAATACGGCCGAAACGATCGTTCCGTCGCCCGAGACAGGCGAGATTTGCGAGTTACGCCCTATGAAGATCACGATTGCCAGCCTTGTCCCGCGCAGTGCCGACAAAGTGCAATCGTTCAATCAGGCCACGCAGCGCCTTGAAGTACTTGAAGCCTTGCACGTCTTCGGCGCGAATCTTGTGGCGAGCGGCAGCCATGCGCCACACTATGCCAGCCTTGTCCGCAGCGCGCAACTCCACCTATTTAGCCCGAATTACCGAGACTGCCTGGCGCAAATCTCGTGCCGAACAGGAGTGGTCCGGACCCTATTTTTCAGCATCCAGAATCAAGGGCACGTCGAGCTGGTGCCCTTCCCGCTGGACGGTGATCAGCACCTGGTCGCCGGGGTTCCGCGACTCCACGGCGGACAGAAAATCGTCGGCCGTGCGCACCGCCTGCCCGGCGACCGCCACGATCAGATCGGCCCCGGAGCGCTCGACCCGCTGGGTCTCCACCATGAAAGGCCCCTGCCGCCGGCGCTCCCGAATCACCTTGAACCCCCGCATGCCGGCTCGCTCCGCCGGCCCGTCGGGTGCGAGTTCGGCCACGACGAGCCCGGCATCGGACTGGTAGACGCGGGAGATGCCCGCGTCGGGGCGGACCACTTTCCCGCGCTGGATGAGCTGAGGAACGATCCTCGCGAGCGTGCCGACCGGGATCGCGAACCCGACGCCCGCGCTCTGGCCGGTGCGGCTGGCGATCGCCGTGGTCATGCCGATCAGGCGGCTCCCGCTGTCGACGAGCGGCCCGCCGGAGTTTCCCGGATTGATCGCGGCGTCGGTCTGGATGATCGACTTGATCGTCCGGCCGGTGCGGGTCGGCAGGGATCGATTGAGGCTGGAAATGATCCCCGTGGTGAGCGTCCGCTCCAGGCCAAAGGGGTTGCCGATCGCGAACACCCGCTGCCCAACACGGAGGTCGCCCGAGGTGCCGAAGGTGACCGGATGCAGGATGCTCTCCGGCGCGTCGAGCTTGAGCACGGCCACGTCGGTGGCGGGATCGATGCCGACGACGGTCGCCGCGTAGGCTGAGCCGTCGTGGAGCATGGCCTGAATCTCCCGGGCCCCCTCCACGACGTGGAAGTTCGTGAGCACATGGCCCTGCCGATCCAGCACGATTCCAGAACCGGCCCCCTCGGAAGGAACCTCCAGCAGAAACAGGCCCGTGGCCACGGTCGCCTTCGTGTTGATGTTGACGACACTGCGGTTGACCGCCTCGTAGACGGCGATGTTGGTCGATTCCTCGGGCGTGAACGACCGCTGAGCGGCGGACCCGGCGGCTGGGACGACCTGCCCCGCGGCCGGAACTGCCGCGACGAGCGCCGCCATGATCAAGGGCAGCGGCGTGATTCGCGTCATGATTCGCATCGTGGAGTCAGGTTATGGCGTTGCCGGACGAATCGTCCAACGCCACTCGCCGCGATGCCAGGTGGCCTTCGGCCGGCGAAAAGGCCGCAAAAAGCCCCTTTCGACGCTCAGAACGGCCTTGGCGGATTGGAAGCGGCCTAAATATGCTCTCGAATGCGAGTTGCCGCCCCGTCCGAGCCTTGGAGCGCGCCCATGTTTTGCCGTTTGGCCGCCTTGACGGCCGCCGTGTTGCTTGTTTCGGCCCCCCTGGCCCCGGTGGTCTCGATCACCGCCGCCGAACCGGCGACCGTCACGTTCGTTGAAGCCGCCCCGATCTCGGCAGCCGGCGACGTCGTCACGGCAATCGGGCTCCGCGCGGAACCCGGGGTCAGGCCCGAGGCGGCCGCCGTGGTCGTGCTCGTGGACACGTCCGCCAGCCAGGCGGGAGCGTTCCGGGATCGTTCGCTGGCCACGGCGCGACGGATTCTCGCCGCCGGTGGGCCAAAGGACGTGTTCGCGGTCGCCGCCGTGGACGTTTCATGTGATCCCCTGACGGCCTCGTTTCTAGAGGAATCGAATCCGGGCATCGAACAGGCCCTCGGCCAGCTCGCGGAGCGAACGCCCCTGGGGTCCACCGACTTCGTCACCGGGCTCTCGGCCGCCGCCGACCTGCTCGCCGACCGCTCCGAGGCCCGGTTCATCGTCTATGTCGGTGACGGACCGGGCATCGAGGGGGTCGAGCCTAGGGAGTTCTTCCACTGCATCAATCGGCTGGCCGACGAGCGGATCGCGGTATCTGCCATCGGCGTCGGCTCGTCGGTGAACTGGCCGCTGCTGGCGGCCACTGCGGCCGGCACCGGAGGCCTGTTTGTGCAGGGGGCTTCCGACGCAGACTCCGCCGAGACCGTCGCGAAAGGCCACGTGCACTCCATTCTCTGGCCGGGTCCGACGACCTGCATGCTGGAGTCCGGAACCATGGTTCGCTTGCTGCCCTCGCGGCTCCCGCCGCTCCGCGCCGATCGCGACACCGTGGTCTTCGCCGACGGCAACGCCGGGCGGGGCTCCCTCGACGTCACGTTTCGGACTCTTCCCGAGGCAGACGCCCAGCCGCAGGCTGACGCCCACCCGGGATCTCCACTGCCGATTCCTGCAGCCGCGCCCCGCGAGTCCAACGCCTATCTCGTGGAACTCGTCAGAAACGCCCTGCCGACGGACGGCGTGTTTCTGCCGCTTCTGGGGCGTGAGAGCCTCGACGTCGCCAAGAGCGTGATCCGCCAGGAGGCAGCGAGCCTCGCTCTGCTGGCCCGCCAGGCCGAAGCCACGGGCGTTCGCGACTCCGCCGTGAGGCTGGCGGAGGCATCGCTCCGCCGGGACCCCGACAACGCCGACGCGGCCATCGTCCGCCAGGTTGCGCAGCGCGAGGCCAGCGCAGACATCGAGGAACTCCCGGCCGGTCCGCTGGCCGAGCCGGCGACCGGCGACGCGATCGCCAGCGAGCCGGACGCGGAACTTGCCGAGTTGGAGGCCATGCGGCGGGTGAGGGCCCAGGCTCGAGAGCGGGAGATCGCCGTCCGACTCCGGGACGCACGCCAGCTCTTGTCGGCCGATCCCGATCGCGCCAGGGACCTCCTCAAGAACGTCCGCGACGAGATGCTTCGCGACACCGATCTGGACGCTGCGGCCCGGGAACGGCTGACCGCGCAGATCGAGATGCGGATCCGCGAGGCCAACGTGCGGGCTCGGGAGAAGATCGAGTGCGAACTGGCGGCGGAACGCAAGGCTGCGATCGGCCGCGAACGGCAGAGGCTCAACAGCGAACTCGAGGCCCGCGAGGCAAAGCTCAAGCAGCTCGTGAATCGCTACAACGCGCTCGTGGAAGAGGGCATCCGCGTGGGGTATTCCCAATCGGAGCGGTACCCCCAGATCATTCAAGGCGAGGCCGTGACGGGCTACGAGGAGCCTTCGACCGCGTTTCTCGAGGCCGAGCGCATCGTGGGCGACGAGATCCTGCGCGAGACCGGGGAACTCTCCGCCAACTACCCGATTCCCATGCCTGCCCGCGAACTCGGCCGCACCGCCCCGCTCGTGGCCAAGATCCGTGAGTACGACGCTGAAAACTACCGCACCCGCCGAGATCAGGAGCGGGGATTCATGGATTCACTGCATCTCGTCGACGTCGCCGCCATCCCGCTGCCGGATGATCCTCCGATCATCTATCCAAGCGCCCCGCTCTGGCGACGACTCAGCGCAAAAAGGGCGAAATACAGGTCTGCGACCTACGAACCGATCAGCAACGTCGAAAAGAAGATCAACGACTCGCTCGACCAGGACACGGGGCCCGGCTTCAGGTTCGAGCAGAACTCGCTGACTGACCTCAAGTCGGCCATCGAAGCGCAGTACAACATCCCGGTGGTCTTCGACGCCAAAGCCCTCGAGGGCTTCGACCTCGCCGAGCCGACAATCACGGAAAACCTGCCGGGCGTTCCCCTGCGATCGGCACTTCGCCAGATTCTCGGTGCGAACGACCTGACCTACGTCGTCAAGAACGACGTGCTCAAGATCACCACCAAGGAAGCTGCCGCCGAAGATCTGATCGTGAAGGCATACCCCGTGGGCGATCTGGTGATTCCATTGAACGTGAGCCAAGGCGTGAACCCGTTCAACCTGGGAGGCGCTAACCCGCAGCAGCAGAACAACGGCATCCAGCCGGGGATCGGCGGCGCTGGAGGCGGATTCGGCGCTGGCGGCTTCTGCTGGGTCGCCCGCGAGGTGTACGGGGTGCATGATGCGAGGTGGCTCGTGTTTCGCGACTGGCTGACGAATGAGGCCCCACCCTGGCTCCGCGATGGTTACGGGCTGCACGGCGAGTCGTTCGCCGGCTGGCTCCAGGGACGGCCGTTGGCAAAGTCCGTGGTTCGTGGCCTCATGGACCAGGTCGTCATGGATCAGGTCGTCATGGATCAGGTCGTCATGGATCAGGTCGTCATGGATCGGGTCGTGGATGACCGTCCGGAAATACGATCGCACGTCGCCGCTCACTTCCAGGTTGCAGCAGCCCGCAGCCGCAGGGGCACCGGGGCCTCGAGTCAAGACATCGTCCAGGCCACGGCTGAGGAGCGTCTTGCCAGCGCAGCGGGAGAGGATCGCGTTGGGCTGCCGCAAAGCCTGCTCGATTCCGAGAACCTGGCCGCCGACGTCGCGGCCTACCTCTCACCAGCCAAGGACGCGGCCGGCGACAAGCCGGCGGACGCCCGGGAGCGGGCCAGCCGCATGGCGCGGCTGAGGGTCTCCGCCGCGGAGCTTGGCCGCGAAGGTCGCTTCGACCGGGCCGCCGACCTGCTCTCCGCGGCCATCGCGGCGGGCTTTGCCGAGCCCTGGATGTATGAGTCGCTGGCTTTGGCCATGGAGGCTTCCGGACGCTCCCGCGAGGAGATCGATCGGGTTCTGCTGTCGTCGGCGGACTTCGGCACCAGCGCCCAGGACCTGCTCGGGCTCGCCTACTACCTCGCCCGTTTCGGCTCGGATCGACAGGCCATTCGCGTCTGCCGAAAAGTGCTTCGGATCGATCCCACGAGCCGCGAGGCCTACGCCCTGGCCATGACCGTTGCCGCCCGCACCGACGACACCGAAACGCTCGCGTGGGCCTGCCCGGGTGTGCTTGCCCACGAATGGCCTGCGGCCGACGCCGGGCTCGCCGAGCGGGCTGCCCGGCTGGCGAAGGCGACGATCGAATCCCTCTCCGCGTCCGGGCAGGAGGAACGGGCCCAGACGTTTCGCAGCCTCGTCGATGCGGCGCTCGTCCGCGACGTGGTCATCGACGTGACCTGGAACGGAGACGCGGACGTCGACCTGCTGGTCGAGGAGCCCGTGGGGAGCGTCTGCTCCCGATCGTCCCCGCGATCACGTTGCGGGGGGACGCTGCTCGACGATGCCGCGTCGCCCGGGGAGAGCAGCGCGGGAGTGCACCGTGAGCGATACGTAGCGGCGTTCGCGTTTCCCGGCGAGTACAAGGTGCTCGTTCGCCGCGTGGCGGGGAAGGTGGCCGCCGACTCGATCACCGTCGAGACTACGGTGAACCGCGGCACCGCTTGCGAGCGCCGGCTCAAGCAACAGGTGCCAGTCGCGTCGGACGATCAGGCCTTCGCGATTGCGGTGCCGGAAGGACGTCGCCAAGAGTCGATTCGTGACGCCCAACTCGCCCAGGACATCGCCCTGCAGCGGGCCGTCAGCAAACTCGTGCTCGCCCAGCAGTTGTCTGCGATCAGCGACGGACAAACCGCCGTTTCCATGTCCGAGAGTCGTTCTGGCCCGGTTCCGCTCGATCCGACCCGAATCCCATTCCACCGGGGCGGCGGCGTGGGATACCAGCCGGTCATCACGACACTGCCCGACGGCTTGAACTTGAACTGCGACGCGGTCGTGTCGGCCGATCGCCGCTACGTCCGCATCCGCTGTCAGCCCATGGTGACAGGGATCGGTCAGGTGACACAGTTCACCTCTACCGGCGGTGGCGGAGCCGGCGGTATGGGCGGTATGGGCGGCGGCATGGGCGGCGGCATGGGCGGCGGCATGGGCGGCGGCATGGGCGGTATGGGCATGGGCGGGATGGGTGGTGGTATGGGAGGCATGGGCATGGGCATGGGTGGCATGGGTGGTATGGGTGGTATGGGTGGTATGGGTGGCATGGGTGGCATGGGTGGCATGGGTGGCATGGGTGGCATGGGTGGCATGGGTGGCATGGGAATGGGCGGGATGGGCGGTTTCTGCTGGGTTGCCCGCGAGGTGTATGGCGACTCAAACCCCAGATGGCTGGCTTTCCGACACTGGCTGCAGACAGACGCGCCCCGCTGGCTGCATGACGCCTACGCTGCTCACGGTCAGCGGTGTGCCGCCTGGATCCACGACAAGCCCGCTGCGAAGGCCGTGGTGCGGCTGCTGATGGATCGGGCGATCGCCGGAGCCCGCTCGCCATGGCCCGCTTCGGAGTGATCCTGGCGGCTGCCGGCCAGAGCAGCCGCTTCCAGGACGCCAACTACAAGAAGCCATTCGCCCCGCTGGCAGGCAGGCCGGTGTGGCTGCACTCGGCTGAGCGGTTCACCGATCGCGACGACGTCAAGCAGGTCGTGGTCGTGGTGTCGCCCGACGACCGCCAGTCTTTCGTGGAGAAGTTTGGGGCGAATCTCGCCTTCATGGGCATCACGCTGGCCGAAGGGGGTGATACGAGGGCGGACTCCGTCCGCAAGGGATTGGAGAAGCTCGGTGACGAGGTGGACATGGTGGCGATCCACGATGCCGCCCGCCCCTGCCTGGCACCCGCCTGGATCGACAAGGTCTTCGCGGCGGGCATCCGCACGGGGGCCGCAATCCTGGCGATTCCGGTGGTCGGCACCCTGAAGCGGGTGGGGGCGGATCACGTGATCACCGAGACCCTGGACCGCAGCGGCCTCTGGGAGGCGCAGACCCCGCAGGTTTTCTCGCGCGAGCTGCTCACGAGGGCCTTCGCCGCGCAGCGTGCAGGACAGGCCACCGACGAGGCCTCGCTCGTGGAGCAGCTCGGCCATCCCGTCACCGTCGTGCCCGGATCGCCGATCAATCTCAAGATCACCGGACGCGAGGATCTGCGGCTCGCCGAGCAGGCCCTCAAGGCCCTGCCCGCCCCGAAACTCGGCGGCCCGGCTCACCCCTTCGCCGACGGCGACCTCTGGCGGTAGCCCATGCTCCACGACCTGCTTGGCGAGTTCGAGGCCCGCGGCCTCGTCCACCAGACGACCGACGCCACCACCCTGCGCGACTGGCTCGCCGTCCCGGGCCGCCGCGTCTACGCGGGCTTCGATCCCACCGCCGACAGCCTGCACGTCGGCCACCTGGTCGCCCTCGTGCTGCTGCGCCGCGTGGCCCGGGTCGGGCACGAGCCGGTGGCGCTCGTCGGGGGCGCCACCGGGATGATCGGCGACCCGAGCGGCCGCAGCGCCGAGCGGAACCTGCTGTCACCGGCCGAACTGGAGGCGAACATCGCGGCCGTCGGCCGTCAGATCCGGCACGTGCTCGCCTCGGCGGGTGACCGGGTGCATGTGGTCAACAACGCCGACTGGATGCGGGGCGTCGGCTACGTCGAGTTCCTGCGTGACGTCGGCAAGCACTTCCCGCTCTCGCAGATGCTCGCCAAGGACTCCGTCAAGAGCCGGCTCGAGGGCGACGGCGGCATCTCCTACACCGAGTTCAGCTACATGCTGCTCCAGGCGTGGGACTTCGTGCACCTGTCGGACACGCTCGACTGCCGCGTGCAGATCGGCGGCAGCGACCAGTGGGGCAACATCACCGCGGGCATCGAACTCGGCCGGCGGCTCCGGTCGCGCGACCTGCACGGCATCACCTGCCCGCTGCTGACGAAGGCCGACGGCACGAAGATGGGCAAGACGGCGTCGGGGGCCATCTGGCTCGATCCGCTGCGGACGAGCCCCTACCGCTTCTACCAGTACTGGATCAACCTCGACGACGACGACGCCGGCCGCAGCCTGCTCAGGCTCACCGAGGTGCCACTCGACGAGATCGCCGGCCTCGACGCCCGCCGGGCGGCCAATCCGGCCGCCCGCGACACGCAGAAGCGGCTGGCCGAGGAACTGACTCGCCTGGTGCATGGCGAGCCCGGCCTGGCCGCGGCCCGCCAGGCCACGGAAATCTTCTTCGGGGCGGAGATCACGAGCCTCGACGAGGCCTCGCTCGGGGAAATCTTCGCCGACGTTCCCAGTCACGAGTTCCCCCGGTCGCGTCTGGAAGGCGACGGCCTCCCGTTGGCCGAGGCCCTCAAGGCGACCGGCCTCGCCCAGAGTGCCGGTGCCGCCCGCCGGACAATCGAGCAAGGCGGGGGCTACGTGAACAACCGTCGGGTCAGCGACCCGACCTACCGGCTCACGGCCCACGATCTCGTCGCCGGCTCGACGCTCGTGCTGCGGTCCGGCAAGAAGTCCTACGCGGTGGCGCGGTTTCGTTGACCAACTCGTGAGGCCTGCCATGCGTGTCCGCCCCGTGCTCGCGCTTGCGTGCCTGATCGTCGGCTCGGCCGCGGGCTGGACGGTCGTGCCGCTGCGTGCCGAATCGCCCGAGACCGGCCGTGGCGACCGTGCCGGGCTCGAGGATCGCCTCACGTCCGGACTGCGGGTCAAGGCTCCGCGCGAGGTGAAGTTCGTCCAGAACGTGGTCCGAAACGTCCGCGAAGGACGGCTGCCCGAGCACCTCGTCGACGCGACCTACCTCTGGGCCGTCCGCAGGGGCAAGAAGTATCCGTTCCCGGCCTTCGAGCACGTGATGCGGCTGAAGGCGGAAAAACTCGGCGTCGACCTCGACGCGTTGTCAGGGCCGTAGCCGGTAGACGGCGTAGGTGCCGTTGTCGTGCAGCCGCTCTCCCGGCATCGCCTCGATCCGCGGAGCGTCGAGCGGCACGATCGCGTGATCGGCCCCGTAGCGCTCCGCCACCTCTCGCAGCCGGTCCGGTCCGAGCGACACGGTCGATCGCTCGAGTTCGACCATCGATCCCGATCGCGAGAAGCAGTCGAGGATCCGCCGCCGCCACTCCACCAGCGAGGCCGCATCCTGGGGGCTGTTTTTCCACGACACGACCTCCCGACGATCGGTCCGCCAGGTGAAGCTCGCGGCACCCCGCGGCGTGAGGAAGCAGGCGTCGGCAGGCACGTGAGTCCGCACCCACTGGCAGATCTCGGCCCACGGCTCCGCCACGACCTTCGCATCGGCCCGCGGCGCGACCCCGGACCGGCCGGGGAGCGGCCAGTGGAGGCTCTGCACGGCGAGGTCGAGCCCCAGAAGACCGATCGCGGCCCCCCGCACCACCCCCGGGCGGCAGGCCGCGAGCCGGCCGCAGATCGCGTCGTCTCCGAGCACCGCCGCGAGCGTCGTGGCCAGGGCCAACGGCACGATCACGTCGGCCAACCGAAACCAGTAGTACTTCAGCAGGCCGTGCGCCGCGGCTGGCGCCCACGGCTCGAGCGCGGCGACGGCCAGGCCGGCCAGCGAAATCGTCAGGGCCACTCCCGTGAACGTGGCGATCCGCCGCCGGGCTGCCGCAGCCGGAAGCAAGCCGGCGAGCAGCCACCAGGTCGCCACGGCGAGCACGTGCCGGGCGACCATTCCATCGGCGAAGGTCCGGGGTAGCAGGTGGTGCGAGAGCCGATCGACGACGTAGATTCGCGTCGCTTCGACACGCGTGGTGGCGTCGACGCCGGCCGCGAGGCCGAGCGCCGGCACCACCCCTGCGGCCGCGGCGGCGAGCCCCGCGGCGATCAGGCCCACGGCGATCCACGAAACCTGCTTGCGGTCGATGGCGTGAGCGACTTCGGATCGCTCCCCAACCATCCGCCCCACGAGCCAGGTGGCCACCGTCGCGAGCAACGACCAGCCGCCGACGATCGGGTTCAGGGCGGTTGCGACGCCGCAGGAGAAAACCGCCGCCGGGAAGCGGCCGCGCGCGATCTCGCCCAGCCCGCCGAGCACGGCGGCCCACGCGAACACCTTGGCCTCGCAGCCGCCGATCACCCACTCGCCCGCCGCCGTCGTGTTCCGCAGCGCGAAGGAAAAAAGGAGGGCAGCCAGCACGCGACCCCACGTGGTCGCCAGCAGCGGCGCGATCGCGCACCGGAAGCCGGCCGCCAACAGTCCCCAGCCGATGAGGCGACCGATCCACGCGGTCTGATCGAGCGACAGCCGCGCCGCGAGCGGCCCGATGGCTCGGTAGAAGACGCCATGCGCGGCGGGCGTCTCCAGAAAAAAGTCACCCCGGGCCCAGTCGGGGTCGGCCGCGTGCCGGGCCTTCGTGAGGTAGACCGCCTCGTTGACGTCAGGCGTCGGCCAGGCACCCGCGGCGGCGAACGCCAGGGTGATCAGCAGCCATTCGGCGGCGGCAACGAGCCAGCCCGCCCGGGCACCGCGGCCGCTTTCGTCGATCAGGCCACGCATCTATAACCGCCCACATCTCCTGGTGCCGTCCGGACACGATTCGCGTCGTGAAAGGTCCGGACGGGCCGCATCGACCCCCACAGGATACCGATGACAGCTCCCGTTCCTGCCATGCCCCATCCGGCTCCCGATGGACCGGCAACCGCGGCCGGGGGAGCCGCCCTGCGGCGTGCGGCCACGTCGGAGACGCTCGGCATCGTCGGTGCCCCGTTCGCCCTGGCGGCCAAGCTGGTGGAGTCGGCCGGCTTCGACGCCATCTACCTGTCGGGCGCGGCGTATTCCGCCGGGCACCTCGGGGTGCCGGACATCGGCCTGTTCACCCGCGAGCAGCTCGTGGAGCAGACGCGAATCCTCGCCCGCGCCGTCACGATTCCGCTGGTCGTCGACGCCGACACGGGCTTCGGCGGCCCGCGGGAGGTCGAGGAGACGGTCCGGCTCCTCGAGGCGGCCGGCGCCGCGGCGATCCAGATCGAGGACCAGCGGGGAGCCGACAAGCGCTGTGGCCACGTCTCCGGCAAGCAGGTGATCGATGCCGCCGAGATGGCCGAGAAGATGGCCGCCGCCGCTGCGGCACGCCGCGATCCGGCCACCGTCATCATCGGCCGGTGCGATTCCCGCGGCGTGCACGGGCTCGACGACTGCCTGACCCGGCTGCACGCCTACCGCGCGGCCGGAGCCGACTGGCTCTTTCCCGAGGCCCTGCAGACCCGCGACGAGTTCGGCCGGGTCGGTCGTGAGTTCGCTGGATCGGTTCTGCTGCTTGCCAACATGACGGAGTTCGGCACGAGCCCCCTGATCTCGTTTCCCGATCTCGCCGAGCTCGGCTTCACCGCCGTGCTCTATCCGGTGACCCTGATGCGGCTGGCGATGAAGGCCATGGAAGCCGGGCTCGCGATGATCGCCGAGGAGGGCACGCAGGAAAGCCTCCTGGACCTGATGCAGTCGCGGGAAGAGCTGTACGCGATGCTCGACTACGACCCTCGGCATCCGGAGCGGCACAGGTTCGCCAAACAGACCCCTTCCCCGGAGGCCACGCGATGACCGTCCCTGCCCCCCAGGCCCAGACCTCGAGCGCGACGGCGACGGCGACGGCGTTCGCCCGCGGGCTGGCCGGCGTGATCGCGGGCCAGACGGCGATCTGCTCGCTCGACGGCACGCTCCGCTACCGCGGCTATGCCATCGAGCCCCTGGCGCGGGCCGGAGACTTCGAGGAGGTTGCCTGGCTGCTGCTGCACGGGGAACTGCCCACCCGCACCCAACACGCCGCCTTCTCCGAGCGGCTGGCCGCAGCGGCCCGCTCCCTCGACCCGGCGGTCATCGACGCCCTCGGCCGGCTGGCAGCCGCGAGCCCGCAGGCGTCGGTCATGGATGCCCTGCGGACCGGCGTCAGCATGCTCGGCCTCGTGGAGCAGGACGACGCGCCGGGACCGCGTCCGGCCCTCCTGGAACAGGCCGAGCGGCTCCTCGGGGCGACGCCCGCGATCCTCGCCGCGTGGCTCGACCTGACGAGCGGCCGACCACCACGGCCGTGGCCCCGGGGGTCGATGGCGAAGGCACTGCTCGAGCGGCTCACCGGCCACGAACCCGCTCCCGAACACGTGGCGATCTTCGGCACCACCCTCGTGCTCTACGCCGAACACGAGTTCAACGCCTCGACCTTCGCGGCCCGCACCGTCGCCTCGACCGGCTCCGACATGCATTCGGCGATCACCGCCGCGATCGGCGCCCTGAAGGGTCCGCTGCACGGCGGTGCCAACGAGAAGGTGCTCGAGGTGCTCGGCGAGATCGGCGGGGCGGACAGGGCCGAGGCCTGGCTCCACGAGCAGTTCGCCGCCAAGCGGGTCGTGATGGGATTTGGACACCGCGTCTACAAGGATGGGGACGTGCGGGCGAAGCTCCTCGGTGCCATGTGCCGCGACCTGGTCCGCGGCACGGCCGCCGGGCGACTCGAGGATCTCGCCGACCGCATCGAGCGGGTCATGCTGGAAAAAAAGGGGCTCAAACCGAACCTCGACTGGCCGGCCGCCCGCGTCTACCACGCCCTGGGACTGCCCGTGAAGGTGTTCACGCCGATCTTCGTGGTGGCCCGGATGAGCGGCTGGACCGCCCACGTGATCGAGCAGATCGGCGACAACCGGATCATCCGCCCGTTGTCGATCTACTCGGGGGCCGCGCCCCGGGACTACATCTCGATCGCGGTCCGCGACTGAACAAGGCCGCGGGGCTTATGGGGCTTATAAGGGTCACGCACGTGAGCCTCGCGTGGCGCGGGCTCCCGCCCCTCGTAGCGCGGGTTTTCAACCCGCGGCGCACCTCCCCGGACCCCACACCGGAAGCCCCTATCGCGTGAGCGATGGGGACTGAGCCCCACGTGGCGCGGGCAGCCCTTCGACTGGCCGCTTCAGTCTGCGCACCTGGAGCGCGGAGCAACGCAGGCCATGGCACGGCCCCCATCGCTCACGCGATTGGGGCTTCCGTAGGAGAGACGCAGGGCAATCGCATCTTAATCGCCCTGTTTTCCAGTGAGAATGCCTTCCAAGACGTCGTTGCACCATCCTGCCTGGAGTCGCTTGCCGCGAATGGAGCACTTTTTCACTGAAGTGTCCCGTTTGAGAATCGAGAGCGCGAGCCTCCGAAAGGCGCCTGCGATTTCGGGAGCGCTGCCGAGGCGGATG
>VGYR01000107.1 GCA_016872925.1 Planctomycetota bacterium | reverse complement strand
CTATGCCAGCCTTGTCCGCAGCGCGCAACTCCACCTATTTAGCCCGAATTACCGAGACTGCCTGGCGCAAATCTCGTGCCGAACAGGAGTGCCTCGGCTGTGCAAAGCCGCCTCGACCTCGTGCAGCTGCCTCCGGCTTCTGGTTGCCTCCAACAGGCCCCATAAAGGACTCGCACCTTCTGTCATTCATCCATGTCCAACGCACCTCCGGTCGGGGCTACGCCCCTCCCTCCGACACACCACGCGGACTGTTCCCCAACTCTCTCATGAGCACTGGTACAAAAACTGGGGAGGGGCAATGCTGGCTGGCGTCAGCGACCGCAGCGTTATCCAGGGATCGTCGATGACCGCAGGCGCCTGCCTGCGACCAGCCGGATGATGCGATGCGGGATCGTCCATGGGACGGAGGTTATCAGGGAGAGTTGGTGGCGAGACGTGGCGGGGCCGGCTCATCGCTCCGGGGCCAGCAGCGGGTGGCGCGGGGAGGCCGGCAGCAGGCGGCCGCGGGTGTCGATCAGTTCCATCCGCGCGAGCCAGGCCTCGAACTCCGGTGCCCGCCTCAAGCCGAACATCTCCCGCAGGTAGAGCGCATCGTGGGGGGAGCCTCTGGTAGCCGAGCATCACGTCGTCAGCGCCGGGCACGCCGATCAGGAACATCACGCCGGCTGTGGCCAGGAGCGTCATCAGCGTGTCCATGTCGTCGGCGTCGGCCTCAGCATGGTTGGTGTAGCAGACGTCGCAGCCGATCGGCAGGCCGAGCAGCTTGCCGCAGAAGTGGTCCTCGAGGCCCGCGCGGATGATCTGTTTGCCGTCATGGAGATGCTCCGGGCCGATGAAGCCCACGACCGTGTTGCAGATCAGCGGGTCGAAGGCCCGGGCCACGCCGTAGGCCCGGGCCTCGCAGGTCTGCTGGTCGACGCCATGGTGGGCTTCGGCCGAGAGAGCCGAGCCCTGGCCCGTCTCGAAGTACATCACGTTGCCGCCGAGCGTTCCGCGCCCGGTGGCGATCGCCGCCTCGCAGGCCTCGCGGAGCATGGCCAGCGTGATGCCGAAGCTACGGTTGGCGGCCTCCGTGCCGGTGATCGACTGGAAGACGATATCGACCGGCAGGCCGGCGCGCATCGCCTCGAGCTGGCTGGTGACGTGGGCGAGCACGCAGCCCTGCGTGGGAATCTCGAACCGGCGGATCACCTCGTCGAGCGCGTGCAGCATCGCCGCCAGCGTGCCCATGTCGTCGCTGACGGGATTCACGCCGATAAACGCGTCCCCGCAGCCATACATCAGGCCGTCGAGCACAGCGGCGAGCATCCCACGCACGTCGTCGGCCGGATGGTTGGGCTGCAGACGCATCGCGAGCGAGCAGGCCGATCGTGTTGCGAAACCGGGTCACCACGCGGCACTTCCTGGCCACGCCGATCAGGTCCTGATTCGTATCAGCTTGGAAACCGCCGCGACCATCTCCGGCATCAGGCCCGGCCGCAGCGCGGCGAGTGTCGCCTCGTCGGCGGCGGCGCTCAGCAGCCAGTCGCGAAAATCGCCCACGGTGAAGTGTGAGACCGCCGCGAAGGATTCCGCATCGTGGCTCTCGAGGATCAGTCGGGTGACCTCGTCGTCTTCGCCGGGGACCACGGGCTCGGCGAGAAACCGGGAGAGGGGCAGTTCGGCGAGGGCCATCTTGGCCGCGGTCCGTTCGAGCGGACTCTCCGCCGCGATGCCCGCGAGCATGTCGCCCGAGCGGAGCGGCGTGGCCTTCGCGAGCAGCGCGGCGAGATCGGCGAACTGCCAGACACGGCCGTCGAGGGAGTGGCTGTAGCCCATCGGCTCACCGGTTTCGTTCCGACCCAAAGGCCAGGTGACCCGCCACGGCGGCCGTCATCAGGCCGCCGAAGGCGAGGCTGACGCCCGGATTTGACCAGACCACGGTGGCCAGGCAACCGACTGCCAGCACGAGCGCGAGGCCCGGCACCCAGGGATAGCCGACCGCCGGAAAGCTCCTCGGGAGCTCGGGCTCCCGGACCCGCAGGACGAACAGGCTTGCGATCGCCGAGATGTACATCACCATCGCCCCGAGCACTGCCATCGTCACGATGTTCGCGGTCAACGGCTGCCCGCCGAAGACGATGAACGAATCGCTGAAGATCGCCAGGATGCCCACGAGCCCGCCGGCGAGGATCGCGATCCAGGGCGTGCCCCGCGTGGGATGGAGAGTCGCCAGCCGACGGGGCAGGTAACCTGCCCGGGCCATCGCGAAGATCTGCCGCGAGTAGCCCATGATGATGCCGTGGAACGAGGCCACCAGGCCGAAGAGCCCGAGCCAGACAAGCATGTGCAGCCAGCCGCTGGACTCTCCCACGACGGCCTTCATCGCCTGCGGCAGGGGATCGTTGATGTCGGCAAGCTCCCGCCAATCGCCGACCCCGCCTGCGAAGAGCATCACGCCCAACGCCAGCGCGACCAGCGTGAGCATCCCTCCGATGTAGGCTCGAGGAATCGTGCGGTGCGGATCCCGGGCCTCCTCGGCGGCCATCGCCACGCCTTCGATCGCGAGGAAAAACCAGATGGCAAACGGCGTCGCCGCGAGCATCCCGCCGAGGGAGGCCGCCGAGAAAGTGTCGCTGCCGGCCCAGCCACCGGTGGTGAAGTTGGCCCAGGAGAAGTGCGGAGCCACCACGCCCATGAACACCAGCAGCTCACCCACGGCCAGCAGCGTCACGATCAGCTCGAAGTTCGCGGCGATCGTCACGCCCACGATGTTGAGCGTCATGAAGACGGCGTACGCGGCCACGGCCGTCCAGGCGGGTTTGAGCGCCGGAAACTGCACGGCGACGTAGGCCCCGATCGCCAGGGCGATCGCGGGCGGCGCGAAGACAAACTCCACCAGGGTCGCCCAGCCGGCCACGACACCACCCAGGGGTCCGAAGGCGCGCCGGGCATACGCGAAGGGGCCTCCGGCATCGGGGATGGCCGTGGTCAGCTCGGTGAAGCTGAAGATGAAGCTCGTGTACATCACGGCGACGACGAGGGTCGTCACCAGGAAACCGAGCGTTCCCGCCTGCGCCCAACCGTAGCTCCAGCCGAAGTACTCGCCCGAGATGACGAGGCCCACGGCGAGTCCCCAGAGCTGCCACGTTCCGAGCACGGGGGGCAGTCGGTCGTTCGCCTGACCATCCAGCTTGGGTTAGTGCATGAGTTCGGCGTTCATAGACCTGCCGCCGAAGCGCCGGAAACCCCCTGGGGCTGATCGGGCGGGATGCGACCCGGAAGCTCGCGCAACGCCCCGAACTTCAACGACGTCATCGACGAACCTGCCTTCACCGGCAGACCACGCCTTCGCCGAACCATCATTCGACCCTGCTGAAACGCATCCACGCCACCCCGATCGTCGTCTGGTCGTCGGTCGGCTTGCGAAGCTCGAGGACGCCGTCGGCCACGACCACCCGGTAGGTGATCTCCGCCATTTCCCCACGCGTCAGATCCCGAGCGAGGGCAAACGGCTGGGCGCCGACGAACACCGTTCCCGTTTCCGCGTGCTTGGTCTCGCCTGCGGGATTGCCGACCATGAGCGTGACGTCGTAGTCGCCGTCCGGCACCGCCATCTGCCAGCACATGCCAGGGCGAACCCAGACGAGACTGTCACGCACGGGGTCGACTCGTTCCGCCGCATCGACTGCCCAGAATCCGTCAAAGCCCTCGTCGAGCCATCCGTACACCGACCCATCGTCCCGGATCCGGACGGGCTCGCCGCAGTCGATCGTGTCGTCGCTCTCCGCGGCCCGGAGCGTGGCCGGCTGAAATTCCACTCGTCCGCGCGTCGGCATCCGCTTCGGCGTCAACTTCTCGAAACGTCGCGCGACGACTGGGCCGCCGAGCCGCGCATCGTCTCCCCCGTAGACGCGGGCCCGCACGGTCGTCGTCTCGATGACCTGGATCGGTCCGTCGTAGACGGGCGACTGCTCGCTCGGCTCCGAGCCGTCCGTGGTCACCCGCACGATTCCGCCGCCCACGGGTGGCTCCAAGTCCACCCGGAGGCTCCCGACGAAGTGGCGCCGCCTGGTTGGGAAGACTACGAAGTCGGTTCTTGGAGCGAGCGCCGCCGAGGTCTCCAGCCAGCCGCCGCAGACGCATCCACCACCCCCTTCCGGCGCCAGGAGCAAGCCCTCGGCGGGTATGGCACTCAGCCAGCAGTCGGGGCGGACCGTGGGCCAGCGAGTCTCCGTCCGATGTTCGATGTCCCAGAACGCGATCGTCGTGAAGCGATAGAAGAGCGCGTGGCACGAGGCGCTCGTCGTGCCGCAATGCCCCTCGTTCCACGTGATCGGCAGGCGGTCGCCGGTGGCGAGTTGGAAGACGTGTGGTGAATAGAACACCTTGTCCCTGACGACCACCGGATACGACGTCTGGATCCCGTGTCCGTAGCCGGCCCAGGGCGCGTCGGACTTCCATGCGTCCGCGCCGCTGGCCGCGTCGAATGCCCTGAGGTGGTAGAAGCCCTTCGGCCCGCTGCACGTCGTCGAAGGCGTGCTGCCGTGAAAGAGGAGCATGCCGCAACGAAACACCATTCCGCACATCACGTCGGCATACGGAAACTCCTCGTCAGCGAAGGTCCGCTCCCAAACTTTCCGCCCAGTCTGGAGGTCGAGGGCCACGAGCCATGGCTTCGACCACAGCGCCTTGCCATTCAGCAGCCGCGTCTCTCCCGCGACAACTTCCGGCTGGCGCGTCTCCAGGAAGTAGACTCGCCCGTCGCCAACGGTGATCGTCGTGTTGATCACGACGCCCCCTTCGTGTGCCCAGGCTTTCTCGAAGGACCGCGTGTCGTAGGCGAAGACCCCACTGCTGCAGGCCTTCTCCCAGCCGCTGTGTTCGTACCACGCGCCGCCTCCCCAGGCGTTGGTAAACGCGGCGCCGGGGCTCGTCCACGTTCCGAGAAGAGCGTGGTCCGAGGTTGCCACGTAACTCCAATCCTGACGCGGCCGATCGGCTGGCAGCCCGATCTCGAGCCTCCGCACGACGCGGCCCTCGTCGAGATCGATGACCCAGCAGGCACCCTCGAATGCCAGGTACACGTGTTCGCCGTCGGTGCAGTAGTTGGACGCGTCTCGCACCATGTTGAAGCGTCCCAGGCCGGGTATCTCGAGCGACCAGAGCACGGTGCCGCTCGCCGTGTCGACACAGATCAGGCTGCCCTGACCCTGGAGGACCAGGCGTCCCGCGGCTGCCAGCGGGGCCGGCTTTCGGACCATGCGGTCCGCCTGGTATCGACCGCCGGGTCGCCCTATCCATTGCGTCGTCATGTGCCTGAACCTGGTCGCCCCCTGCAGCGTGTCGTCGCTGCAGGCGGTGTTGCCGACGTCCGCGTATTGGTGCGTCCAGGGACGTGCCCCGGGCAATCCGCCTCCGGCTCGCAAGGCTGCCCAGCGCCCGCTGTCGTCGTCGACCGCGTCGATCGTCAGCCGTGACGCGCCGGCTGCGCGATTCGTCACGGGCGCGAGCCACCCCTGAACATCGGCAACCGAGAGCGCCCGCGATCGCCCGGGAGGCTGGCCGATGACGGCCACGCCGCGGACAGGATCCAGCAGGCGTTTCACCTCGACCGCGCTGCCGGTGCAGGTTCCGAGCGCGAGGGCGTCGGCGGAAGCGATCAGCCGAAAGCAGTGGCTCGGAAGCGGCAGGTGCTCCAGGCTCTCCACGACGAGCGCGGCGATCCGGGAACCGTAGTTGCCTGTCGCCTGGATCGCCCGGCGAGCCGCCTCGATCCGCTCGACGCTCGTGTCAACGACGAGGATCCGGGCATCGGTCTCCCGGGCGATCTGAGCGGCGAGCGCACCCTCGTCCGAGGCGCCCAGCACGAGGCACAGCCCCCGCCGCAGTGCCGACAACCCCAGGACGCGCTGCGCGGCCTGATGGACGGCTGGTTCACCGGTCTCGGCGCTGAAGCCTTCGCCATCCCATGGCTTCGGAACGTTGTAGTTGAGGTACGTGTCGCAGGTGAACTCCCTGGACTCCTGGAGGTCGCCGGTTCCCGACGTGCATATCCGATACGGATACTCCCGACGCAAAACGAGACCCGAGACGACGACGCGATGTTCCGTCCGCAGCCCCGGCTCCCGGATTGTTTGCGGACGGTCGCGCGGCCCGAACATCAGAATCGTCTCGCTGGGAGAGTTCGTCTGCCAGGTGATCTCGGCCCTGCGGGCATCCAAAAACCGGAGAGCAGGCCCCACCGCCAGGTCGATCGTCTCACGCGGCGCGTGCGGATTCGCCTCGACGACCGGAGGCGTGACGGACATGACGTCGGCCGGAGGAGTCGCGCGTCCTGTTGGGCGGAAACAGGAGAGCTCGCCTCGATCCGTGCTCGCGCAGACCGCCTCATCGACGACGATGACGGAGTGCACGCGACCATGCATCGGGCTTTCCCAGAGGATCGCACCGGTATCGAGAGCCAAGGCCAGGATGCGATCCTCGGCGCCCACGAACAGGGCGTCTCCGGCGGCGGTCACGCAGCAGGCGGCGTCAATCGCAGTGGCCCACAAGCTCTCGCCAGAGGAGCGCCGGACCGCCTGGATCCTGTCGGGGTATTGCAGATACAGAACGCCTTCGCGGTAGGCAGCCGTCGCGACGCCCAGCAGGTATTTCACGGTCTCAGGCCCACTCGGCCCCCTCGTGGGCGCGTCGAGAAGCGCGGCTTTTCCCTGGTAGGCGAAGCCACCGGCCAGCATGCGGTGCTCGTCCGGGAAAAAGAGCGAGAAGCATCCGCCGGTCGCGGCCCAGATGTTGCCCAAGGGGGCCGCTTCGCCGAGCGTATACCTGAGGGCCGCCGTATTTCCGCGCGGGCAGTAGAGCAGCTGATCCGTCGCGGCCATCGGCCCGTCGAGATGGCCTTCGCGGGAAACACGCCTGACATAGCGGCCCGCCCCTGAAGCAACGCCGGTCTCCGCATCGACGGCGCACAGCAACGAATCCTCCCAGGGCAGCAGCGATTGGCCGAAATACGCGGTTGCAGCACCGGCCTCCGCCTGCCGCACCACCACTCCGGTGCGGCAGGCGAGCGGCGAGACGAACCGGCCATCCTGCAACACGAGCCTGATCGGGGTGTCGGCGGCAAAACGCCACACCTCTTCGCCGGAAACGGCATCCAGGCAGTAGGCATGCCCGTCGTCAGATCCGAAGAAGATCCTGCCTCCGTGATGCGCCGGCGCCACCCGGATCGGCCCGCCGACCGTCCGCAATCAGCGCGGTCGGCCAGTCTCGAGGTCGACGGCATGGAGCGCGTCGTCGGACGTCGACCCGAAGTAGATGGTCCGACCGACGGCGATCGGTTCGAAAGCGGCGTCATACAGACGTCGCTCCGGAAGCCAGCGGATTCCGTGAT
This sequence comes from Planctomycetota bacterium, assembly GCA_016872925.1. Lineage (GTDB taxonomy): Bacteria > Planctomycetota > Planctomycetia > Pirellulales > UBA1268 > QWPN01. The sequence goes on along the minus strand of VGYR01000107.1, from coordinate 5,865 downwards.
AAGCGTCTTGCCGAGCGGTCGCATCCCAGGCGGACTGCGGCGGGACTGGCGAGCGATACGTCCAGGCGTGCCGCAGTCTCGCGACGCCGGCGACGGCGCTCGTGGCTCCGGTGCGGTCCTCGTCGTGCCGATACACCGGCCAGTCCTCCGCGGCCGCGGAGGAAATCGCCAGGCTCAGTGCGACGCAGCGGGCGAAAAGCGGCCGCGCGAGGCGACACGTCATTGCTGCACGAGTCCGCCCGCCGCCCGGCGAGTGGTTTTCGATCAGCCGCATAGCGCCCCCGGAGGTCGTGTGCCGCGTCCACCACGGTAGTTCGGCAGGATCTGGCTCCGCGACGGTGACGAAGCCCGCATGGCACCCGTGCCCCGCATGAGTTTCCAGCCCCGGAGGCGAGCAGCCGACTCCCGCGGCGATGCACACCATCTGAGCAGTCGCTCAGCCACCGGGACGGCTGCTCGCCTTGTCGGCCGTGGGGAAGTCGGCCGGGATCGGCACGCTGACGCGGCCTGTGGCCGCCCACTCGGCGCCTCGCTGAAGCGCGGTGATGAAGCCGACGCACTCCTGCGAATAGGTCTCGTGCCCGAGCGGCGTGTGGAACACGCGCCCCTTGCCGTACTCAATCGTCATCAGCAAGGGCTCGTGCCGCTTCGTCTTGGGACACCAGGCCGTGGCCAGGATCCGCATGTTGACAGCCGGCCCGCGCAGGCTGTCGTAGAGTTCGTCCTTGGCGTGCATCCAGGTCGCCGGCATGCCGGTGGTGATCGGGTGCTCCGGATCGCGGATCACAAGCGGAAACTCGATCTGCGGGCCGTGGCTGCCGCCGGGGCCGGGGGCATCGTCACGGACGAGCGTGCCATCCTCGCGCAGGTAGACGTAGGGGCCGCTCTTCTCGTTGCGGTTGCCCCAGCCGCCGAGGCCGATCATCTCGTTGTAGGCCGGCCATTCAGGGAACGAATTGTCGGCCGCGTGGACGACGACGAGGCCGCCGCCGCCGCGGACGTAATCCTCGAAGGCAGCGCGGGTCTCGTCCTTCCAGGCGGCGGCACCGTGGCCGAAGTTGCTCACCACGACCGCGTAGTCGGCGAACCGCGGCTGGAAAGCGGGATCGACGCCCCGTGGCGCGTGCGTGACGACGTCGACCGTGAACAACCCGGAGCGTTCCAGGTGCCTCTTCATCAACTGCGTGGTCTGCGGCCAGCAGCCGTGGTTGTTCTGGCCGTCGATGATCAGGGCCTTGAGGGGTTCCGCCGCCAGGTCCCCGGGGCAGATGACGAGAAACGTGCAGACGAGGGCCATCAGGGTGCGCACGGCGAATGCTCCGGGTACGGGCGGGAACGGGTCAGGTCGTGTGACTGGGGAGGGCGTCGACGCCGCTGCGGTGCGACGACGGCCCTGCTCCAGCAGCGACTCGACGATCTTCGGGGATGAAAGCGTAGCTCGGCAAGCGGCACTTCGGCAAGCTTCGACGAAGGGGAGCGGATCATGAGGATCACCAGCCGCGGTGTCTGGCTTGACCAGCATGCCAGCCTCAGGCTGGCCGGTGCCTCGCGCCGACACGCGTCGACTTCGGGCCGAGGCTATATATAACTGGGAAAAGATGTTCGCCGGACGCCGCCGATGGTCATCCGGCACCGTCGATCGATCGCCCGCTCCGAGCCGCCGCCAGACGCCTCGTGTGGGTGTTCCGTGACAGGCTCCGCCTGGTGGCGAAGCGGGTGATTTCCTGTTTTAACCACGAGATTGATCCGATGGTGCACAGCGTTGCGTGCGGCCGGCCGGTGATCACCGTGGCACTCGTGATGGCATGGCTGGCCCCGCGCACCGTGGCGGCGACGCCCGTGTCGTTCAATCGCGACATCCGGCCGATCCTGTCCGACAACTGCTTCTCCTGCCACGGTCCAGACGCGGGGCACCGCCAGGCCGACCTGCGACTCGACGTCCGCGACGACGCGGTGGCGGCCGGCGCGATCGTGCCTGGCAGGCCGGCCGAGAGTGGGCTCGTGGCCAGGGTCAACGCCACCGACTCCGGCGAACTGATGCCACCACCAGAATCGCACAAAAAACTCGATGCAGGGCAGAAGGCGTTGCTCGCGCGGTGGATTGAACAGGGGGCCGAATACCAGAGGCATTGGGCCTACGAGCCGCCCCGGAAGCCCGCGGTTCCCGCCGGTGCCGGCGGCATCGACCACCTCGTCGGCCAGCGACTCGCGGAAGTCGGCGTGCGGCCGTCGCGCGAGGCCGATCGCCGCACCCTCATCCGTAGGCTGTCCTTCGACCTCGTGGGCCTGCCGCCATCGCCCACCGACGTCGAGGCCTTCGTCGCCGACACGCGTTCGGATGCCTACCAGGCGCTGGTCGAACGCCTGCTCGCCAGCCCGCACTACGGCGAGCGGATGGCCATCGGTTGGCTCGACGTGGTTCGCTTCGCCGACACCATCGGCTATCACAGCGACACCCCGCGGAACGTCTGGCCATACCGTGACTGGGTGATCAGGAGCTTCAATGCGAACCTGCCGTTCGACCAGTTCACGATCCACCAACTGGCCGGCGATCTCGTACCCGATGCGAATCAGGAGACTCGGGTCGGCTCGGCGTTCAACCGGCTGCTGATGACGACGGAAGAGGGGGGAGCCCAGCCCAAGGACTACGAGTCGCGGATGCTCACCGACAGGGTTCGCGCCATCGGTGCCGCGTGGCTCGGGCAGACCACGGGCTGCGCCCAGTGCCACGATCACAAGTTCGATCCTTTCACGACCAGAGACTTCTACGCGCTCGGAGCGTTCTTCGCCGACATCAAGGAGCCGATCATCGGCCATCCGGAGGAGGGGATGATCGTCGGCACGCCGGAGGAGCATGAGCGGCTGGCCGCGCTCGATGCGGCCCTTGCGGAGGCGAAGCAGAAGTACGATGCGATTCTTCCGCAACTCGACGCCGCACAGCGACAGTGGGAGGCGGACGTCGTCGCCTATGGCGTGACGCTGCCGGAACTTCGGCCCGATACCCAGGCGGGCGATGCCGAGAAGAACACCGCGAAACTAGTGGCGGCCGGTCTCGCCAAGGAGCCTTCTCAGCGGGACGGCAACGACAAGAACCGGTTGCAAGACTATTTCCGCGGCCGGACCACGAAGCTTTTCGCGGCGGAACGCGACGGCCTGGCGAAGGCCGAGAAGGAACGAAAGGAGTTCTACGATCGGTTGGCCAGGTGCCTCGTCAGCGAGCGGAACGACGCGCCGCGGACCGTCCGGGTTCTGCCCCGCGGCAACTGGATGGACGAGAGCGGCGAGGTCGTGAAGCCGGCGTTCCCGGCCTACCTGTCCGGCCCGGCGACCGGGGTCCGAGAGCTGAACCGGCTCGATCTCGCCCGCTGGCTCGTCTCGCGCGACAACCCGCTCACGGCGCGGGTCGTGATGAACCGGCTGTGGAGGCAGTTCTTCGGCGCGGGACTCTCGAAGGTGCTCGACGACCTGGGGGCACAGGGCGAGCCGCCCGCCAATCCGGCCCTGCTCGACTGGCTGGCCTGCGAGTTCATCGACTCCGGGTGGGACATCAAGCACATGGTCCGCACGATCGTCACGAGCGCGACCTACCGGCAGACCGCCGTCGCCACGGCGGAACTGGCCGCCGCCGATCCGTTGAATCGCGAGTGGGCGAGGCAGTCGGCTTTCCGTCTCGATGCGGAACTGGTCCGCGACGCGGCGCTCTCGGTGTCGGGCCTGCTCGTCCGCACGATCGGCGGCCCGAGCGCGAAGCCCTACCAGCCCGACGGCTACTGGGAGAACCTGAACTTCCCGGTACGGACCTATCCGACGGACACGGGCGAGAAGCAGTATCGACGCGGCCTCTACACCTGGTGGCAGCGTTCGTTCCTGCACCCCAGCATGCTCGCCTTCGACGCGCCGAGCCGCGAGGAGTGCTGCGCCGACCGCAGCTGTTCCAACATCCCGCAGCAGGCGCTCGTGCTCTTGAACGACCCGACCTACGTCGAGGCGGCGCGGTGCCTGGCCGAGCAGATGCTCGCCGAGTGCCCGGGAGCGGCCGAGGAACGCATCGCCTGGGGCTGGCGGCAGGTGCTGCAGCGGCTGCCGCGGATCGAGGAGATCGAGACGGTGATGCCGCTCGTGCGAGAGCACCTCACCCACTACAAAGAGACCCCGGCCGCGGCGGACGAGCTCCTGAAAACCGGCAACGCTCCGCTGCCGCCCGGCGTTGACAAGGCGGAACTGGCGGCTTGGACGCACGTGGCCCGCGTGCTCCTGAATCTTCACGAGACGATCACGAGGAACTGAATCATGGACGGCAGCCCCGGCCCGCGTTTCACAGAGCACAACAGCCTCGCGAGGCGGGCCTTTCTCGGTCGCTCGGCGCAGGGAGTGGGAGCCGTGGCCCTGGCATCGCTGGCCGCACCTGGCCTGGCGGAGGCGGCCCCGCTCCGCGGCGTGCTGGAAATTCCGCCGCTGCCGCAGCGGGCGAAGCGGGTGATCTGGCTGAGCATGGCCGGCGGGCCGTCGCACCTCGAGACCTTCGACCACAAGCCGAAGTTGGCGGAGCTTCATGGGCAGCCGATGCCCGAGAGCATGACAAAGGGCCAGCAGCTGGCGCAGCTGCAGGGGCAGAAGCTCGTCTGCTTCGGCCCCCAGCACCCGTTCTCGAAGATGGGCCCGACTGGCACCGAGATCTGCTCTCTCTTCCCCCACATCGGCTCGGTGCTCGGCGACATCTGCCTGATCCGTTCCATGACGACCGAAGCCATCAACCACGATCCTGCCCACATGTTCATGAACACCGGGTCGCAGATCGCGGGCCGGCCGAGCATGGGGGCGTGGGTGACCTACGGCCTGGGGAGCGAGGCCGCCGACCTGCCGGGCTTCGTGGTGCTCACCTCGTTGGGCAGGGGAGGGCAGAACCAGCCGATCGCGGCGCGGCAGTGGTCGAGCGGCTTTCTGCCGAGCCGGTACCAGGGGGTGCAGCTTCGGAGCAAGGGAGACCCGGTGCTCTACCTGGGCAATCCCGCCGGGATCACCCGGCCGCGGCAGGGGGCAGACATCGCCGCGATCAGCGCCCTCAACGCCCAGCACGACGCGCTGACCGGCGATTCCGAGATCGCCACGCGGATCGCCCAGTATGAAATGGCCTTCGCGATGCAGGCGAGCGTGCCCGAGCTGATGGACACGCGGGGGGAGAGCGACATGTCGCTCGAACTCTACGGCTGCCAGCCGGGGGACGGCTCGTTCGCCTCCAACTGCCTGCTCGCGCGGCGGTTGGCCGAGCGGGGCGTGCGGTTCATCCAGCTCTACCACAAGGACTGGGATCACCACGGCGGCGTGAAGGACGGCGTCAAGCTCAAGGCGGAGGAGATCGACCGCGCCTGCATGGCGCTGATCACCGATCTGAAACATCGCGGCATGCTCGACAGCACGCTCGTCGTCTGGGCGGGGGAGTTCGGGCGGACGCCGATGTCTCAGGGAGGCAACGGCCGCGACCACCACAACAAGGCGATGAGCGTCTGGCTGGCCGGCGGCGGGATCAGGGGTGGGCTCGTGCATGGCGCGAGCGACGACCTGGGGTATGCCGCGGTCGAGAACGTCTGCACGGTCCACGACCTGCATGCCACGATGCTGCACTGCCTGGGCATCCGACACGATGCCTTCAGCGTGAAGTTCCAGGGGCTCGACGCCAAGCTCACGGGCGTCGAGGGAGCGAGGGTTCTTCAGGACATCCTCACCTGAGCATGGGATTCACGGGCGGAAGACAGGCCGCACTGCGAACCTGCTCCAGCACGTGCATCTGCACGTGTGTGCAACCGACGGCGTCTTCATTCCGGCTGCTGGCGGGGCAGGCTGCTGCGTCTCGTCGGCGTTCCTGCC
>VGYR01000106.1 GCA_016872925.1 Planctomycetota bacterium | reverse complement strand
CCCTCCGCCCCGCAGATTGCCGCGCACAAGGCGATGGCCACCATGTCGATCAGCAGGTGGCGCTTCGTCCGCGTCATCCGCGGGTCGGTCAGGTCCTCGAAGTGTGAAAGAATTACAGGCGTCGTTGAAACAATCACAAGTCGTCCTCCATGACAAAGGCCAGGTGGCGTGCGGCCACCGCCGCCCGCTTGCCTTTCGACGACTCACCGCAATACTTGTGCCACTCTCAGAAGATGCGATTGCCCTGAGTCGGCCGCGGTCACTCGCTCGGGCCGGCGGCGGCGACCTCGCTCGTCACCGTGTCGAGATACTGGCGGAAGTTGTGGGCGAACAGTCCGGCGAGTTTTCGTGCCGTGACGTCGTAGGCCACCTTGTCGGCCCAGGCGTTCCGCGGCACGAGCACCTCCGCGGGCACGCCCGGGCAGGCGGTGATCGCGTCGAGCCCGAAGACATCGTCGGCCTGCGCGGGAGCGGAGCGCAGGTCGCCCGAGTGGATCGCGTCGATGATCGCCCGCGTGATCGGGAGCCTCATTCGCCTGCCGATCCCGTAGGCGCCGCCGCTCCAGCCCGTGTTCACCAGCCAGACGCGGGCCTCGTGGCGGCGAATCCTCTCGGCGAGCAGGCCGGCGTATTTCATCGGATGCCAGACGAGAAACGGGCCGCCGAAACACGGCGAGAACGTCGCCTGCGGCTCGGTCACGCCCATCTCCGTGCCGGCCACCTTGGCCGTGTAGCCGCTGATGAAGTGGTACATCGCCTGGGCCGGCGAGAGGCGGCTCACCGGCGGCAGCACGCCGAAGGCGTCGCAGGTCAGGAAGATCACGTCGGTGGGATGGCCCGCCACGCAGGGGATCTTCGCGTTGCGGATGAACTCGATCGGGTAGGCCCCGCGGGTGTTCTGGGTGATGCTCGTGTCGTGGAAGTCGACATGGTGGCTGTCCTCGTCGTAGACCACGTTCTCGAGCACCGCGCCGAACCGGAGGGCCTGGAAGATGTCGGGCTCCGTTTCGGGGGCGAGGTCGATCGCCTTGGCGTAGCAGCCCCCCTCGATGTTGAAGATCCCGGAGTCGCTCCAGCAGTGCTCGTCGTCGCCGATCAGCAGCCGCTTGGGGTCGGCCGAGAGCGTGGTCTTGCCGGTGCCGGAGAGCCCGAACAGCAGCGACGAGGCGCCCGTGTCGCGGTCGGCCGTGGCCGAGCAGTGCATCGAGAGGATGCTGCGCTTGGGGGCGAAGTAGTTGAGCATGGTGAACACGCCCTTCTTCATCTCGCCGGCATACTCCGTGCCGAGGATCACCAGCTCCTTCGTCTCGAGCGACAGGTCGATGCTCGTCTTCGACGTCATGCCGTGCGTGCGGCGGTTGGCGGGGAAGCGGCCGGCGTTGTAGATCACGGCGTCCGGGTCGCCGAACTCGGCCAGCTCCTCCTTCGTGGGCCGGATCAGCATCGTGTGCATGAACAGCGCGTGGTACGGCCGCGAGCAGATCACGCGAACCTTGAGCCGGTGCTGCGGATCCCAGCCCGCGAAGGCGTCGATGCAGTAGAGGATCTCACGGGTGTTGAGGTAGTCCTTGGCCCGCTCGAGGTTGATCAGGAAGGTGTCGTCGTCGATCGGCAGGTTCACGCTCCCCCACCAGACGTCCTTTTCCGAGGCCGGGTGCCGCACGATCCGCTTGTCCTTGGGCGAGCGGCCGGTCTTGGAGCCCGAGTAGGCGATCAGGGCGCCGGAGTCGGCGATCGCGCTGCGGGCGTCGCCGCGGATCGCCTCTGCGTAGAGTTCGGCCGGGGCGAGGTTGCGGCGGACGTCGGCGACGGTGATGCCGTGGGCGGAGAGGTCGATGCGGCGCATGCGGCGGGCTCCGGGAGGGCGAGTACGGGCCGACATCGTATCCGGACGACCCGTGCGGATTCGGGGTCGTTGGCAGAAGACGGTACATGCGTACACTCGGGCGGCCGTCGTCGTCGTGGCGTTGGATTTCGATCACCGGCAGGTCGCGGCTACACTCGCACCATGGCCGCTACTCCCGATGAACGAGCCGAGGGGCACGGCACGACCGGGCCGGGCGTGGTGACGTTCGGCTTCGACGTGCTGGACCGCGTGGAGCAGGCGGTGGCCATGGTGAAGGAACGGATGCGGCGGTCGGTGTCGGCCCTGGAGCGGGCGGGCATCCCTTATGCGGTCGCCGGGGGCCATGCCGTGGCGGCGTGGGTGGCGCGGATCGATCCCGCCGCGGTTCGCACCACGGTGGACGTCGATCTGCTGATTGCCCGCGACGATCTCGAGCGGGCCACGGCGGCGCTGGCGGAGGTCGGCTTCGTGCATGCGTCCACGTTCGGCGTTCACATGTTCCTCGACGGCCCTGCGGGCAAGCCCCGGGAGGCGGTGCATCTCGTGTTCGCCGGGGAACTGGTGAAGCCGCACGATCCCGTGCCGGCGCCCGACCTGGCCGCGGTCGACGACCGGGAGGGGTATCGGATCGTCGATCTCGATCACCTCGTCGTCATGAAGCTGACGGCATTTCGCCTGAAGGATCGAGTGCATCTCCTCGACATGATCGACGTGGGGCTGATCGATGCCGGCACGCTCGGTCGCCTTCCGGAGCCGCTGCGGCCCCGCCTGCAGGAGCTGCTTGACAGCCCGGGCGGGTGACCGCCCGTTGCCCGTTCAATCGTCGTGGCCTAAACTTCCCCCGTCAGGAGAGAGTCGCAAGACCGCCGAAGGCTGAACGCTCAGGCAAATGGACTGACGACAGACCTGCTGGAGAGCGGTGCCGCCCCGGGGTGGCACCCACCGAAGGGGCAAGCCGCCGGCCGACGCCGACGGTGAATCTCTCAGGTTCCAGGACAGCAGGGTTCCGCTTGGTTGCAGCTGCCGTCCCGGCGTCAGCGAACAGGAACCCCAGCATGTCGTCCACGCTCGTCGCCCCTGCTCCGCATCCGTCGACCGGTCGCTCCACGCCGCTCGAGCCGCTCGAGAACCCTGCGGAGTTTCGCCGCCGGCACATCGGCCCCGCACCGGCCGATCGCGCCGCGATGCTCGCCGCCGTCGGCGCGGCGTCGCTCGACGACCTGCTCGCGGGCATCGTGCCTGCCAGCATCGCGCGGCACGGCGCGATGCGGCTGCCCCCCTGCGTCGGCGAGGCCGCGGCGCTCGCGGAACTCCGAAGCATCGCCGCGCGGAACCTGCCGCTCAAGAGCTTCATCGGCCAGGGCTACCACCCCTGCGAGACGCCGGCCGTCATCCTGCGGAACATCCTGGAGAACCCCGCCTGGTACACCGCGTACACGCCCTACCAGGCCGAGATCAGCCAGGGACGGATGGAGGCGATCGTCAACTTCCAGACCATGGTCTGCGACCTGACGGCGATGCCGATCGCCAACGCCTCGCTGCTCGACGAGGCCACGGCCGCCGCGGAGGCGATGACGCTCGCCAAGCGGGCCGGCGGGTCGGCGGGCCGCGCGTTCCTCGTGGATGCCGGGTGCCATCCGCAGACCATCGAGGTGCTGCGGACGCGGGCCGAGCCGCTCGGAATCGAGGTCGTCGTCGGTGATGCGGCGGCGCTGCTCGACGCCACCGACTGTTTCGGCGTGCTCGTGCAGGTGCCGGCCACCGACGGCGGCGTGCACGACTGGCGGGCGTTCGTCGGGCGGGCCCGCGGCAGAAAGGCCGCGGTGATCGTGGCGGCCGACATCCTCTCGCTCGCGCTGCTCACGCCGCCGGGTGAGTGGGGGGCCGACATCGTGGTGGGCACCACGCAGCGGTTCGGGATGCCGATGGGCTGCGGCGGGCCGCACGCCGCCTTCCTCGCCTGCCGTGACGACTTCAAGCGATCGCTCCCCGGCCGGCTCGTGGGCGTGAGCGTGGACACGCACGGCCGCCCCGCCTACCGGCTCGCCCTCCAAACCCGCGAGCAGCACATCCGCCGCGAGAAGGCCACGTCCAACATCTGCACCGCGCAGGTGCTCCCGGCCGTGGTGGCGAGCATGTATGCCGTCTACCACGGTTCGGATGGTCTCACGCGGATCGCCCGCCGCGTGGCCACGTACGCATCGATCCTCGCCGCCGGGCTCGAGCGGCTCGGCGGCCGGCTGCGGCACGCCCACGCCTTCGACACGCTCGCCGTCGAGACGGGGCCGGCCACCGACGCCGTGCTGACCCGGGCCCGCGCCGCCGGCATGAACCTGCGGCGACTCGACGACGCCACGGTCGGGATCGCCCTCGACGAGACGACCACGCGGGACGATCTCGCCGCGCTGTGGGGCGTGTTCGCGGCCGACGGGGCGGCAGTGCCCGGGGTCGAGGCCCTCGCCGACGTCGCCCCGCGGATTCCGGCGACGCTCGGCCGCACGAGCGAGTTCCTCACGCACCCGGTGTTTACGAGCCACCAGAGCGAGACGGCCATGCTCCGCTACATCCGCTCGCTCTCCGACAAGGATCTCGCGCTCGACCGCGGCATGATCCCGCTGGGCAGCTGCACGATGAAGCTCAACGCCACCAGCGAGATGATCCCGATCACCTGGCCGGAGTTCGCCAACGTGCATCCCTTCGCGCCGGCCGGCCAGCGGGCCGGTTACGCGATCCTCGACCGCCAGCTCCGCGAGTGGCTCTGCGAGGCGACGGGCTATGCGGGCATCAGCCTGCAGCCCAATGCCGGCAGCCAGGGGGAGTATGCGGGGCTGCTCGTGATCCGGGCATGGCAGCGGGCCCGCGGCCAGGGGCATCGCAACGTGTGCCTCATTCCCTCGAGCGCCCACGGCACCAATCCCGCCAGCGCCCAGATGGCGGGCATGGAGGTCGTGGTGACGGGCTGCGACGAGCAGGGCAACGTCGACCTCGCCGAGCTGCGGGCGAAGTGCGGGCAGTTTTCCGACCGGCTCGCCGCCGTGATGATCACCTACCCGAGCACCCACGGCGTGTTCGAGGCCGACATCAAGGAGCTCTGCGAGATCGTCCATGCCCACGGCGGCCGCGTGTACGTGGATGGCGCCAACATGAACGCGCTGGTGGGGGTGGCCGAGCCCGGCAGGTTCGGCGGCGACGTCAGCCACCTCAACCTCCACAAGACCTTCTGCATCCCGCACGGCGGCGGCGGGCCGGGCGTGGGGCCGGTGTGCGTGGTCGAGGACCTCGTGCCGCATCTGCCGGGCCATGCCACCGGCGGCGTGCGAGTGAGCGACGTGGGAGCGGTGTCGGCGGCCCCGCTGGGCAACGCGGCGGTGCTGCCGATCAGCTGGATGTACTGCCGGATGATGGGGGGCGACGGGCTCCGCGAGGCCACGGCCACCGCGATCCTGTCGGCCAACTACGTGAGCACCCGGCTCCGCGGCCACTATCCCACGCTCTACTCCGGCGCGAATGGCCGCGTGGCCCACGAGTGCATCCTCGATCTGCGGCCGCTCAAGGACACCAGCGGCGTGACGGCCGAGGACGTGGCCAAGCGGCTGATCGACTACGGCTTCCACGCCCCCACGCTCAGCTTCCCGGTGCCGGGCACGCTGATGATCGAGCCGACGGAGAGCGAGCCGCTCGAGGAGCTCGACCGCTTCGTCGAGGCGATGATCGCGATCCGCGAGGAGATCCGGTTGGTCGAGGACGGCACCTGGCCGAAGGACGACAACCCGCTCAAGCATGCGCCGCACACGGCCGACGACGTGGTCGCCAGTGGCTGGTCGCGCCCCTACACGCGGGAACAAGCGGTGTTTCCGCTGCCGGTGCTCGTGCGGGGAAAGTATTGGCCGCCGGTGGGTCGCGTCGACAACGTCCACGGTGACCGCAACCTGTTCTGCAGCTGCGTGCCGGTGGCCGCCTGGGCCGAAGCGGCCCGCGCTCCGCAGGAGTAGCACGGGTTTTCCAACCCGTGCCGCCGGCAGACGCTCGCCGCGTCCGCCCTCCTTCGCGCGCGCCGCAGGACGCGTCACGGCTCGCAGAGCCAGCGGAGCAGCGACTCCGCCGACGGGGCGCCCGGACGGTCCATCTGCTCCGCCAGCCAGGCTGCCAGGAGCAGGAACGCCACGGCCCAGGCGAGCGCCGTGGGCACGGGGGTCGCCACCTGCCAGAGCGCATCGGGCTCGCCGGCAGCCACGAATCCGGCCAGCCACAGCGGCCACACGTGGGCGACGTGGTGCAGCACGTAGAGCGACAGCGAATGGCGGCTCATCGCCCCGGCGATCCGCACGAGCGGCCCACTCCCGGAGGACCGGGCGTCGAGGGTGCGGTGCAGCGCCGCGGCGAGGAGGATCATCCCGCCGATCGTGCCCAACACGTAGCCGGTGGTCGGCGGGAACATCGACCACAGCTGCTCGTGCGTGACGAGCCTCGCGGGCACGAGCGGCCGCAGGGCCATGACCGCGGCGGCTGCCGCGACCAGCAGGCCGCCCGCGAGCCACGGCATCCGCTGCGACCGGCCGGGGTCCATGCCGTAGACGAGCGGCGCGGCCACGTAGCCAGCCAGCGGCAGGGCCAGCCAGGGGAAGACGGGAAAGTAGCCGGTGGCGAGGTAGCCGAGTACCACGTCGGCGACCGTGAAGTCGTAGTCGAAGTAGCCCGCGGCCCAGAAGGCCCGGTAGTCGGCCACCGCCCGCAGGACCGGCGCGAGCCCGATGAGCAACCCGCAGGCGACGAGCGGCGCCGCCGGGGGGGCCCGCCGCACGACCTCCAGCGCCAGCATCGCCGTGCCGATCAGCGTGAGGATGTCCCAGTTGAACACGTCCTCCGGCAGCCAGACAAGCACGTTGAACGCGAATCCGAACAGGATCAGGAACAGGCCGCGGCGGGCGGTGATCTTCGAGACCTCGTCCTCGTCACGGCCGCGGGCTCGCTGGGCGTCGGCCCAGAGCCGGTAGCTGACGCCGGATAGAAACGTGAACAGCGGCGCCGCGAACCCGGTCGGCATCCACCAGTAGCGATTCGCTCCGATGAAGGCGCCGTCCACGACTTCCCACGAGCCCGCCAGGTTTTCCACGAAGTGCACCAGCGTCATCAGGACGATGGCGGCGGCCCGCAGCACGTCGATCGACGCCTGCCGCGGCGTTGCACGCGGGCCGGTCATGACGCGTGCGTCGCCAGCAGGTCGACGGCCAGCAGCACCACCTCCGCCACGAGCAGCAGGATGATCACCCACTCCAGCGCGGCGTGCCGGCGCGAGGCGACGAACTCGGCGACGCGCTCGCCGCAGCCCGCATACACCCGTTCGAGCAGGTCGGCCTGCTCGACGGCGTGCTCGAGCCGCTCGCCCACGCGGCTGCGGTCGCGGAGCCGTTCCCCGACCTGCCCCGCGAGCGTCGGCGGCTGCGGCGCCGGCTGCCGGAGCAGTGGGGCGAGAATTGCGAGCCGCCGCCGCAGCGAGATCGCCTCGCGGAAGCGGCCGGCCAGTTCCCGCTTCCTCGGCAGCGACGGCTCGTCGAACTCAAACGCCAGCGGCGCGTCGCCGTCGACCCGCTCGAGGGCGGCCGCCACGCGCCGCTCGATGTCGCGGAGTTCGGCTTCGCGATCGACGAATTCGACGACCGCCGCCCGCATCGCCTGGAGGCGGTCGGCCGGCGCGACGGCGACACCGCGGTGCGGGCTCCAGATCACGTGCGTGCCGTAGAGCGGCACCACGAGCGGCGGGTCGCATCCCGGCGTGGCGGCCGCGGCCCACGAACTCCCCCGGCCGACGAGTTCGGCGAACACGGCGTCGTAGCTTGCGGCGTCGGTGGCGGGAATCGCGACCAGCGCCAACTCGAAGGCGCCGCCGTCGGCCAGCGGCATCCGCTCCACCGTGGTGTCGGGGGGCAGGCCGTCCACGGGAATCCCGGCGGCTGCGGTGAACGGCTCGTGGGTCGTGATCATGCGCGTCATGTCGCGGGTTCGTCAGCCGAGGTCGGCCGCCAGCCAGCCGGCGACGTGCTCCGCGGAGTCGAGCACGCCATTGAGCGTGCTGTCGTAAAGATAATCTCCCACCACGAACAGGTGCGGGTGGCCGGCGGGATCGGGCTGGTGGCGCCGGTCGACGCCGGGCGGATGCCAGCCCCCCGGCAGGCCGCTGACGGCGTTGATCCAGCGGTGGACGCGGGTCTCGAGCAGGTGGGGATGAGGATCGCCGAGCGACGCGGGGAGCGTTGCCAGCGCGGCGGCCACGAGGTCGGCATCGTCGCGGCCCGCCCACTCCTCCTCCGCCGCCGCGCCGCCGAGCAGCCAGCCGAGCACGCCGTGGCGCGGCTCCGGCTCGCGAGCCGACTCGTCGTACAGGCAGCAGCCGTCGAACGCGTCGAGCATCAGGTAGCCGCCGTCGATCCGGCCCCTCCAGAAGGGCTCATCGAACAGCGCCGTGACCCGCAGGTAGTGGGCGGGGTGGTCGAAGCGGGCGAGGTGGCGGCGGAGCGCGGCCGCGAGGCCGCCGGCGCCACAACCGACGGTGGCCAGGTGCTCGATCGGCAGCGCGAGCACGACGGCGTCGAAGGGCTCGGGCGGTCGGGCCTCGGCGGCCTGCACGACGAGGTCGAACCGGCCGTCGTCGCGCGGCTGGATCGCGGTCACCCGCGACTCCAGCCTGATCCGGGCGCCGAGGCGAGCCGCGACCGCGTCGATCAGCCGCTCGTTGCCCCCGGCGATCGCGTAGAGCCGCATGTAGGCCGGATCGTTCATCAGGTAGTTCTGCAGGCCGTAGGCCACGCTCGTCGACCCCGGCTCCGTGGCGAGGTCGCTGTGGATCATGGTCTCCACGTATCGTCGTGCGGCGGGATGCCGGATGCCCGCGGTGAAGCCGCTGAACCGGTCCGGCCTGCCGGCCGCTACGTCGTCGGCGGCATAGAACTCGCGGGGCGTCATGCCGCCGCGGGCCCGGGCGTCGAACGCCTCGACCTCGCGACGCGCCGCCGTGCCGAGCACGGCTTCGACGTCGTCGAGGTTCGCAAGCGGGTCGCCGTCGACGATTACGGTCGCGCCGCCGAGCGGCACCGTGGCCAGCCCGAGGTCGGCCACCAGGTCGCGGAGCGGATCCTCGCCGACCGGCGTGTAGTCGTAGAGTTCGGCGGCCCCGGCCTCGTAGGTCACGGCCGCGGCGGTGAACGTCGGCGTGAGCACCTTCCCGCCGAGGCGCCGGCCGGACTCGAAGATCGTGATCTCCACGGACCGCCCGGCGAGCCGCTCGAGGTGAAAGGCGGTGAACAGGCCGCCGGGTCCGCCCCCCACGATGGCGATTCGCGAGGCGCCGCCGGTTCGCCGTGGGCGGCTCATGCTTCGAGGCCCACGGGGCGGAAGGCGTCGACGTCGAACAGCCCGGCAGGGCTGATCTTCAGCGCCGGGATCACGAGCAGCGCCATGAAGGAGAGCGTCATGGAGGGGGCGGCGAGCCGCGAGCCGAGCGCCTTGGCACGGCGGTCGAGGTCGGAGTAGGCCGCCGCCACCTCCGGCCCCGGCCGATCGGACATCAACCCGGCGATCGGCAGCGGGAGCACGGCGTCGCCCTCGGGGCCGGTCACCGCCAAGCCGCCGCGGGACGCGACGACGAGATTCACGGCCCGGGCGATTTCGGCATCGCCCGTGCCGACGGCGACGACGTTGTGGGAGTCGTGCGAGACGCTCGACGCGATGGCGCCCCGACGCAGGCCGACGTTTCGGATGAAGGCCACAGCCGGTGGCCGGTCGTCGTAGCGGTCGACCACGGCGATCTTGAGAACGTCGTGGGCCGGATCGGCCAGGAGCCGGCCCTCTTCCACCGGTACGTCCAGCTGCAGAGATCCCGTGACGAGCTGCCCGTCGAGGGCTTCGATCACCCGGATGGCCGCGGTCGGGCCGGCGGCCACCGTCGGGATGGCGAAGTCGTCGGGCTGCTTCGGGCGGGCGTCGAACCGGTTCGGCGCGGCCGACTCCAGTCGGGGCCACGCGGCGCGGCCGTCGCTGGCCGCGAGCATTCCGCGGACGAACACCCGGCGGATGCGGAGCTGCTCGAGGTCGTCCACCTCGACGAAGTCGGCCCGGTCGCCGGGCTGCAGGAGCCCCACCGGCAGCCGGTAGTGCCGCACCGGGTTGACGCATGCGGCCTGGAGCACGTCGAACAGGTCGCTGCCCCGGGCCCGGGCGCGACGGACGAGCTGGTCGACGTGGCCGAGGAGCAGTTGGTCGGGATGCTTGTCGTCGCTGCAGAGCATGCAGCGCGTGGGGTGCGTGTCGATCAGGCTCGCGAGGGCGTCGAAGTTTCGGGCGGCGGACCCCTCGCGGATCAGGATCTGCATGCCGAGACCGATCTTCTCGAGCGCCTCGTCGAGCGACACGCACTCGTGGTCGGTGGTGATGCCGGCCGCGGCGTAGGCGGCGGCCGCGGAGCCCCGCAGTCGCGGCGCGTGGCCGTCGACCGGCTTGCCGCGGGCTGCGGCGGCCGCGATCTTGGCGAGGCACTCCGGGTCGCCGGCGATCACGCCGGGATAGTTCATCATCTCCGAGAGGTAGCCGATGTCGGGGCGGTCGAGCAGCGCCGCCACGCCGGCCGAGTCGATCGTGGCGCCGGCGTGGTCGAAGGCGGTCGCCGGGACGCACGACGGCGCACCGAAGCAGAACGTGAAGGGCGATCGCCGGGCATCGGCGAGCATGAACTCGACGCCCGGAATGCCGAGGACATTGGCGATTTCGTGCGGGTCGGACACGGTCGCCACGGTGCCGTGGGCCACGGCCAGCCTGGCGAACTCCGCCGGAGGCAACAGCGAACTCTCGACGTGGACGTGGGCGTCGACGAAGCCGGGCAGCAGCCACGTTGGATGCGGGGCCGGGTCGTCTGCGATGGATGCGATCCGCTCGTCGCGGATCGTGAGCGTGGCGGGCCGGATCGACCGCCGCAGCGGATCGACCAGGTTGCCCGAAATCCTCCACGGGCCCGGTCGTCGGCGGTCTGAGTGCTTCCCCATGAAATCATGGTACCGCAGCGCTCCTGCGGCGTGGGCGAACCGGCGGGCATCTGGCATGATGCCGCATCGCGGGCACGCCGTCCGCCGGAGACGCTGCGACCGATGCGCTGGTTTTGGATCGACCGCTACGACGAGTTCGTCCGCTGCAAGCGGGCGGTGGCCGTGAAGGCGGTGTCGCTCGCCGAGGAGCATCTTCACGACCATTTTCCCGGGGCCGCGGTGATGCCCAACTCGCTCGTGATCGAGGGCTTCGCCCAGGCGGCCGGGCTGCTCGTGATCGACGCCATCGACTTCGCGAGGCAGGTCGTGCTCGCCAAGGTGGCGAAGGCGGACTTCCGGTTCGATGCCGCCCCCGGCGACGTGCTCCGCTACGAGGTCGAGATCCTCCAGCTGGGGGAATCGGTCTCGATCGTGAAGGCCGCGAGCACCGTGGGCGAGCGGCTCCACGGCGAGGCGGAGCTGGTCTTCGGCCATCTCGTCGAAGGGGAAATGGTGCCGAAGCTGATGTCGAAGGCCGAGTTGATGGGCTGGCTCGACTCGCTCCGCGTCTTCGAGGTGGGCGTCGAGCCCGACGGCAGCCCGATCATCTACGACCGCCTGCCGCACGTGACGTGAGCGACGCGGCTGCCGTCACTCCTGCGCGAGAGACGCCTCGAGGATCACGGGTCATCCACCCGCGGCGCACTGTCGCGGACCCCGCTCCGGAAGCCCCAATCGCGTGAGCGATGGGGGCCGAGGCCACGTCCAGCGTGGTGCTGCCGTACCGCTCGCGCGGTGACGCTTCCGTATGACCTGCCTTGCACCGGGCTCCGGAAGCCCCAATCGCGTGAGCGATGGGGACCGTCACCGGGCGTAGGCGTCGTAGGCCGTCTTGAGGATCAGCGCCCCCACGACGCACAGGAACACGATCCTGACGAGCGGCGAGCCGTGCTTGAGCGCCACCCTTGTGCCGAGGAACGCGCCCACGACGTTGGCGACCGCCATCGGCAGGAAGAACCGCCACCAGACGTTGCCGGACGTGCCCAGAAAGGCGAGCGCCCCGAGGTTCGTTGTCATGTTGAGCACCTTCGTGCTCGCAGCCGCGTGCAGGTAGTCGTAGCCGAGCAGGCGGACCAGAAAGAAGATCAGGAAGCTGCCGGTGCCGGGCCCGAAGAAGCCGTCATAGAGCCCCATCACCAGCGCGATCCCGGACGCGATCGCGGCCTCGGCATGATGGCCGAACCGGGGCGCGTGCTCCTGGCCGACGGGGCCGCCGAGGAGCGTGATCACGAACACGGTGGCGAGCATGAAGGGCAGCGCCCGCCGCAGCCCCTCCGGGGAAATGAGCGTGACCAGCCAGGCGCCGACCGCCCCGCCCAGGAAGGCCACGCCGATCGCGGGGAGGAGCGTCCGCCACGGCAGGCGAACGTGCCGGGCGTAGTCGACCGCCGCCGAGGCGGTGCCGCAGATCATCGCCGCCTTGTTGGTGCCGAAGAGCACGGCCGGCTCCGCCCGCGGAAACACGCCGAGCAGCACCGGCAGTGTGACCAACCCGCCGCCCCCGGCGATGGCATTGACGAAGCCAGCGAGCAGCGAGCCGAGCGTGAGGGCGACGGTTTCGAAGTCGGGCATGGGCAAGGATGGCGAGGTCGCAGCCCCTGACGTTGTCCAGTATGCTACGCCGGGCCCGCGGCTCCAGTCGTCGTCCGGATCCGTTTCGAGGACACGTCTGTCGGCTCGCAGGGCCTTTGGCTTCAGGAGCAGGAACATGCTGCCGACCCACCCGGATGCCCGCCGACTTTTCGTTTGGATGCTTTTCGCTCTGGCAGGCGGCGAGGCGCTCGCGCAGTCGTTCTCGCTGTCCGTCGACTCGCAGTCCAATCTGTATGCCGCCGGCCAGGCCTCCCTGCCGCTCCTCGGTGGCGGCACCCTGCCGCCGGCGGTCGCGCTCGCTTCGGGCACCGGCCGCGTGCTCACCTTCGCGAGTGTTTCGGGATCCGTTTCGTACAACGACGTCGATGCCCCGCCAGCCTTTCTCGGCCAGTACAACGGTCCCGATGGCGGCGCGGTGAACTTTCAGGATGCCAACTGGCCCAACAACTACCTGACGACCTCGGGCACGCCGGGACTGCTGCCTCCCTCGGCCGCGAACGCCCCCACCACCTTCTACATGGACATGGCCAGCGCGGGGGGCGTGTCGGGGTTGCTGCTCTACCCCAAGTTACGCACCCGTGAGCGTAAAGCCCGGGATTCACGCGAATTTGGGGTCGAAGTCTTCACTCCATTTGGGCGTAACTCGCAAATCTCTATGCCGCAGCCTTGCCATATAGCCGAGTTTGCTCAGTTTCGGCGTGGTGCTCGACGAACTCGTCCCATCGGCCGTTGAGGTAG
>VGYR01000105.1 GCA_016872925.1 Planctomycetota bacterium | reverse complement strand
GAGAAAAGCGCGTTCTTGTGAGACGATCATGGCGTTGGGCCTCCGTGAGGATGGGTTGGTTTTCAGACACCCTTCCATTCTCCGAGGCCCAACACCTTTTCATCTGCTGTCACTGCATGCTGGCAGTGGCTTCCGCACCAGAAAATACGGCCGAAACGATCGTTCCGTCGCCCGAGACAGGCGAGATTTGCGAGTTACGCCCAATTGAATCCTGCGGAACGGCTCTGGCTTTGGTTCCGCGAGCACGACTGGAGCAATCGCGTCTATCCAGACGAGGCAGCGCTGATCCAGGAAGCCAAGAGAAGCCACCGTTCACTCCGTCGGGCACAAGTCCGCTCCATTTGTGCCACGCGATGGGTAACGCGCGAGAATCAAGTGTGACCCGTATCAGTCCCCATCGCTCACGCGATTGGGGCTTCCGGGGCGGGGTCTGCGGGGGTGCGCCGCGGGTTGAAAAGCCGCGCTCCTCTCAGGCACGGGTTGAAAACCCGCGCTCCTCTCAGGCACGGGTTGGAAACCCGCGATCCTCCGCCAGCGCGGGTTTCAACCCGCGTGCCGGATCACGCCCGCTGGCCGGCCGGCCAGCGGTAGCGCCGAGCCGAAGATGCCGTCGCGGAGCATCGGCCGCCACCGCGACACCGCCTCGTTGGTGACTACCAGCAGCGCCGGCAGGAAGACCAGCTCCGCGATCGTGGCGGCGGCCACCGCGGCCACGGCCAGCGTCCCGAAGCCGGCCAGCGACGGCACGCTGCTGGCGGTCACCGCCGCGAAGCCGACGGTGAGCACCAGGCCGCCGATCACGACCGCATTGCCCGTCTCGGCCACCGCCCGCCGGACGGCGGTGGCGATCGACACGCCCGCGCGGCGGTTGCGGGACAGCGCCGAGAGCACGTGCACCGTGTCGTCGACCGCCAGGCCAAGGCAGACGTTGAACACGATCACCGACGCCGGGTCGAGGGCCCGGCCCGTGAGCATCAGCAGCACCGCGATCACCGTCAGCGGGAAGACGTTGGGAATCATGCTCACGATGCCCGCCAAGGGCGAGCGGAAGGCGAGCGCCAGGATGCAGCCGATCACGACGACCTCGACCACCAGGCTCGAGCCGAGGTCGTGGACGAGTTGCCGCACGTTGCGGGCGGAGACCACCGACATCCCCGCCAGCCGGAACCGCCAGCCGGGCAGGCTCCGCTCGAGGGCCGCGAGCGAGGCGTCGATCCGGACGTAGATGGCCTCGAGGCGGCGCGAGCCGAGGTCGGCCACCCGCGCCCGCACGACGGCCATGCGGGCCTCCGGAGCGACGAGATCGCCGACGTCTTCGGCAGCCAGCCGCCGCCGGGCCCGCGGGGGCAGGTCCCCGGCGATCGTCGAGAGCGAGATCGGCCGCGAGACGCCAGCCTCGCGGCTCAGCGCCTCCTCGGCGCCGCGGAGCGCGGCCAGCACGGCCGGGTCGCGCCAGTCGACGCCCGGGGGCCACTCGACCACCACGTCGATCCCCATCGCCCCGCCGAAGTCCGCGTCGACCCGCGACAGGGCCTGCGAGGCCGCCGCCCCGGACGGCAGCGAGTCGACGATCCGGCTGTCGGCGTCGAGCCCGGAGCCGGCCGCGGCCAGCGCCACCGTCAGGCAGGCGGCCAGCGCCGCAAGGGGCCGGGCGTGCCGCACGGAGAAGGCGGCCAGGAGGTTCGCCGCCCGGCCCGCCTGGCGGGACGAGCGTCCCAGCCGCAGGCCGCTGCAGAAGGGCGTGGCGGCGATCAGCGGCGTGAGCAGTGTCACGGCGGCGAAGCTGGCCAGCGCCCCGACGGCCGCGGCGATGCCGAAGTTCCGGACCGCCTCGATGCGGGCGACGGCGAGCGACGCGAAGCCGAGCGCCGTGACGATGCTCGTCAGGCCGCAGGCAGCCCCGACCCGGCGAACCGCGCCGGACGAGGCGGCCAGCGGGTCGAGGCCGCGGCGGACGCTCCGCCGCATGTCTTCGATGAAGTGGATCGAGTCGCAGGTGCCCACCACCAGCGCCAGCGAGGGGACCACGCTGGTGAGGATCGTGACCGGCGTGCCGAGCAGGCCGAGGGTGCCGAGAGCCCAGACCGCCCCCACGAACGGCGGCACGCACGCCACCACGGTCGACCGCAGGCTCCTGGCGACCACCGCCGACAGCACCACCGCGAGCGACAGGCCGATCGAGTTGAAGGTCAGCATGTCGCGGCGAAGCGCCCGCGTGGCCTGTTCGCGGAGCGCGGGCAGCCCGGTGAGCTCCGCCGCCAGGGGACCGTCGGCCGGCACCGCCGCGGCCAGGGCGGTCTCGATCCCCGCCACCACCGCGGTCGATGCGGGCGGGCGGTCGGCGTCGGCCGTCAGCTGCACCAGCAGCAGCGACGAGGCGGCGTCGGCCGAGAGGAGATGGCCCGCCACGAGCGGATGGCGCTCCGCGCGGGCCTTGGCCTCGGCGCGGCTCCGGTCGTCGAGCGGCTCCGCCCGGCGGGGAATCACCGGCAGGATCGCGCCGGCGGCGCCCTGCCGCCGGATGTCGAAGATGCTCCGCACCTGCTCCACCCCGTCGACGCCGCGGAGCCCGGCCGCGAGCGACTCGAGGGCGGCGAGGGGCTCGGCGTCGAAGATGTCGCCCGAGCGGGCGGTCACCCGCACGATGCAGTCGCGGTCGGGGGGGCCGAAGATGGCCGCCACCTCGTCGACGAGGGCGAACTCCGCGGTGGAGTTCCTGACGAGCGAGCGAAGGTCGTCGTCGAGCCGCAGCCGCGAGATACCGAAGGCGGCGAGCAGGGTGGCCGCGGCCGCCACGAGCCAGCCGGCGCGGTGCCAGCGGCGGCGATCGCCGGCCGGCGTCAGCGGTCGGCCGGAGCGGTGATCTCGTGGCGTTCGGCGGGATCCACGATCCAGCCGCGGCACGTGCTCGCCCCGCACCGGCAGGGAATCGCCGCGTCGGCCGGCCAGGCGTAGTCGATCAGGAGTTCCTTGCCCGCCTCGATCGGCCGGATCGTCTGCATCCACAGCCGCTCTTCCTCCCTCGCGCCGGGTTCCGCTTCCCAGTAGAAAAGTTCGCAGTTGGGATCGCAACCATGATTGACGAATCGAAAGGGCGTCGCCGGATCCAGGAGCCGGCCGCCGGGCAGTTCCATCACGTAGCTGGAGTCGGCCGGGTGATCGTCGAGGATCTCCCCCCGCACTTCGCCGAGCACGGTGCCGGCGGGAATCCTGCGGCGAGCGAACACCCCCTTGCCGACGGGCGTCTCGGCGATGCGGAGCAGGCGGGCCAGGGCAGAGGTTTCGTTGGCGAGGGACCGGAGCAGGTCGGCGGGCATGGAAACGCGAGGCGGGGAGGGGAGGCGTCGAGGGGAGGGGAGGAGGGCAGGACGGAAGTCTAGTCGTCGGTCGCGGATCAGGTCAAGCGCCGTCGGCACCGTCGCCGACGGGCTGCCGACCGACGCGCCATGAGCGCCGCTCGGTCATGAGGACGATGACCGCCGCGCGGTGAACGGCCCGTCACGCCAGCTCGTCGCGGACCCGCTCCAGCAGCTTCTTGGTGGCCTGGATGCCGTCCGGTTCCGCCAGCTCGCTCCCCTCGTACTCGATCCCCACCCAGCCACGGTAGCCGGCGTCGAGCACGAGCTTCATCATCTTCCGGTAGTCGGTGCGGACCTCGTTGCCCTCCGCGTCGAACTCGTGACTCTTGGCGCTCACGCCCTTCGCGAAGGGCATCAGGTCCGCCACGCCCCGGTAGCGGTCGTAGTCGTAGAAGTTGCCGAAGTCCGGGAGGGTGCCGCAGTTCGGCCGGTCGACCATCTTCATCACGCCCGCCAGCCACTCGCCGTTGCTCGACAGGCCACCGTGGTTCTCCACGATCACGTTCATCCCCATCTGGCCGGCGAACTCGGAGAGCCGGCCGAGGCCGTCGGCGGCGAGCTTCTGCTGCTCCTCGAACGATCCCTTGCTGGAGGCGTTCACACGGATCGAGTGGCAGCCCAGCCGCTTGGCGGCTTCGACCCACGGGTAGTGGTTCTCGACCGCCTGGGTGCGGGCCTTGGAGTCGGGGTCGCCGAGGTCGCCGAGGCCGTCGCACATCACCAGCAGGTTGGTCACCCCCTCGTCGGCCGACCGCTTCGCGAGTTCGGCGATGTAGTCGTCGTCGCGAGCCTTGTCCTTGAAGAACTGGTTCACGTATTCGACCGCGTCGATGCCGAACTGCTGCTTGGCGGCGCGGGGGAAGTCGAGGTTGTCGAGCTTGCCGGAGAACAGCGTGTTGTGGAGCGACCATTCCGCCAGGGAGATCCTGAAGGGGGGCTCCTTCGTGGCGGCGGCCTCGGGGTCGGCTGCGATCGCCCGCCGGACGCCCCCGGCCAAGGATCCGCAGGCCGAGGCGCCGGCCGCGATGCCGGCGGAGAGAACGGTGCGGCGCGAGGGCCGCGGAGCGGTCGCGGGATTCATCGGACATCCTTTCAAGCGGGGCGGATCGGCACGGAAGCGGAGGAGGCGGCCGGGGCTAGCCGGCATCGTCGGCCTCAGCCTGCAGGTATTCACGGGGGCGATAGAGCAAGACTACCAAAACCAGCAGCGCCGTCGCCACCGCCATGCAGCCGGTGAAGAACCAGTAGTAGGAGGCTCCGGCGAGCGAGGACTCGCCCGACGCGCCGCGCGTGACGGCGTTCACGGCCGCGGTGAACAGGTTGCCCAGGGAAATGCTCAGCAAATACAGGCTCATGACCAGCGACTTCATCTGCGGCGGGGCCTGCGTGTAGCTGAACTCCAGGCAGGTGATCGAGACGAGGATCTCGGCGGCCGTGATCACCACGTAGGCGGCCAACTGCCAGACCACCGACGGCCAGCGGGCCGCCTCCGCCCCCAGCCCGGCCGCCGCGAGCCGGGCCGACTCGGCGTCGATCAGCCCCTGAGCGCGGGCCGAGATCGCGAAGGCCGCGACGGCGAGCACGAAGCCGACGAGGATCCGACGGAGCGGCGTGAAGTCCACGACGCGGCCCACGGCCGGGTAGACGACCATGCCGAACAGGGGGATGAACAGCAGCACGAGCAGCGGGTTGATCGCCTGGACCTGGCTCTCGAGCCACTCGATCCCGAGGAAGCGGCGGTCCATCCGTTCCGCCTGCTGCACCCAGGCGCCGCCGGTCTGGTCGTAGAGCGACCAGAACACCGCCACGAGCAGGTAGAGCGGCACCAGCCGGGCGATGGCGGACAGTCCCTGGGGGCCGAAGGTCTCCCGGAAGTAGGCGGCGCCGCGGGGGGGCACGTGCACGAAGCGGTGCCGGCCGGCCCAGAAGACCACGGTGGCGATCGCCATCAGGATGCCGGGCACGCCGAAGGCCCAGCCGGGCCCGTGGTGCTCGAGCAGCCAGGGCGTGAGCAGCGTCGAGAAGAACGAGCCGAAGTTGATCGCGAAGTAGAACCAGCCGAACACCCGCTCGAGGAGGTGGCGGTTCGACCGCCCGAACTGGTCCCCGACGTGGGCCGACACGCAGGGCTTGATGCCCCCCGAGCCGATCGCGATCAACGCCAACCCCGCGAGCAGCCAGCCGCGGGGCTCGAGCGTGGCGGCCAGGAGCGGGCCCGGCAGGTCCATCAGGGCGAGGCAGAGGTGGCCGACGCAGTACACGATCGAGAGCAGCAGGATCGTGCGGTACTTGCCCAGGAAGGCGTCGGCGAGGAGCCCGCCGAGCACGGGGAAGAAGTAGGCGCTGGCCACGAACAGGTGCATCCACTCGCGGGACTCGGTCTCCGTCATGAAGTCCGGGCGGCCCGCGCTCGACAGCAGGTGCTGGGTCATGAACACGACGAGGATCGACTTCATCCCGTAAAACGAAAACCGCTCGGCCGCCTCGTTGCCGACGATGAACGGAATGCCGCGGGGCATCGCCGTGGTGGCGGCGGGATGCGTGCGGTAGGGAAGGGCGTTCGTGGCCATGCTGCGCCGCTGGTACGATCCGATGCTGATCGGCACAGCATGGCCGACCGCGTCCCGCCGACGCAAACCCGCCCCCCGTGCCTCGTCCCGCGTTGCCGCATGCCCGTCTCGCTGCTCGTGATCACGATCGACCGTCTCCCGGCCTGGATCGTTCCGGCCTACGGAGCGACCTGGGTGGCGATGCCGGCGCTCGACCGCCTCGCGGCGCGGGGGGTGGTGTTCGACGGGCTGCTGGCCACGTCGGCCGATCCCCGCGACGCGGCCCGGAGCCTGTTCGGTGGGCTGGCGGCACTGCCGGGCGGCATGGCCGCGGTCGTGACGGACGATGCCGCCGTGACCGAGTGCCTCGCCGGCGGGGAGGTGACGGTCGTGTCGCCGGCACCCCCGCGCCAGGCCGGCGACGAGCAGGACACGAACCTCGGCCGGCTGTTCGCGGCCGCGCAGGCGACGCTGGCGGCAGGCCGCCAGGGCGTGGTCTGGTGCCACGCGTCGAGCCTCGGGCACGCATGGGATGCGCCGGACGAGTTTCGCGAGGCCTACCTCGACCCCGAGGACCCGCCCCCTCCCCCCGGGGCTGCGGTGCCCGACCTGGCCGTCACGGCCGCGACCGACCCGGACCTCGTCACCGGCCTGCGTCACGTCTTCGCCGGCCAGCTCACGCTCCTCGACCGCTGCCTCGGCCGCCTCGTCGCGGCGGCCGGCGATGGCTGCACGATCCTGTTCGCGGGCCTGCGTGGCATGCCGCTGGGCCTGCACGGCCACGTCGGGCCCCGGCCCGCGCCGCCGTTCGGCGAACTCGTGCGGTTGCCGGCGGTGCTCGTCGACGCGTCGGGCCGGATGGCCGGTCAGCGGTTCGGTGGGCTCGTCGTGCCCGCGGATCTCGGCGCGACCGTCGCCGCAGCCCTGGGGATCAAGCCCGCGGCCGCGGCGCGGCCGTGGGACGGCCATGATCTCGGGGAGCTGTTCGCGACCTGGTCGGCCCCGGGGCGCGACCGCGTGATCACGGCGACGGCCGAGGGTGTCGCCGTGACGACTCCCGGCTGGCGGCTGGTGATGCCCTCGGCGACCGCGGATGGAGCCACCCGACCGATGCTCTTCGCCCAGCCGGACGACTGCTTCGAACTCTGCGACGTCGCGAATCGGTCCGCGGCGGTGTGCGACGAACTCCGCGCTCTGGCGGCGGCTGCCCACCAGGATCCCGCCGCCTGGACGAAACCGCTCTCGGCCGCAGCGGTGGCACCCGCCTGAGCGCCGGCCAGGGAAAAGGCCCCTGCGCAGCGGCAAACCCGCGTGGTTCCGCCCCGGCGGGGCCGCTACCATCCTCGCCCCCGCAGACTTCCTGGTTCCGGCTGATCCGCCGATGGCGTCACTCCGCGCGCACACGCGATTCCTTCGAGCGATCCTGCCGCTGCTCGTGGCCCTCCACGCCGGGGCCGGCGGCGCCGCGGATCTCGCCGGACTGATGGCGGACCGCGGGCAAACGTCGGCGGCGGCGGCGCCGGAGTCGCGTCCGGTCTCGATCCGCATCTCCTGGGGGGGCGGGCCCGCCCGAAGCTGGCAGGGCGGCATCACGGCCGTCGAAGCGGCTGCGGGGGCCGATGCCGGCGGCTTCGCGTGGCGCACCCTCTCCTCCGAGCCGGATGCGGCGGCGCTCGTCCATGCGGACGGCACGACGATCCACGTTCATCAGCCGCGGCCTGTCGTGACCGACGGCGTCGAGATCACCGTGGCGAACTGGCGGACGGGTCGGCTCGCGGTCCGGCTGGCGGCGACGGACGCCGCGCGGGCGGCCGTCGAGTTCGAGGTGGCCGTCGCCGACATCCTCGGTGCGCCCGTGCAGCGGCCGCTCGACGACGCCGGCAACCGCATCACGCTCAAGCCCGCGCCCGGCGAGGGGCTGCGGGTCGCCGCGGCGGCCGGTCCCGAGGGCCGGTTCCTCACCGCCGCCCTCGGCGAGGTGCGAGCCCCTGGCGAACGGCTCCGGCTGCGGGTCGATCCGCTGCTTCCCACGGCGCTGCAGGGGGGGCACGCGGCCGACCTGCGGATGCGGCTCCGGAACGCCCGCACGGGAGCCGACATCGCCGAACAGTCGGCCACCCTGGTGCCGGTCTCCGCCGCCGGCTCGTTCACGGAGTTCGAGCCCGTGATCTTCGAGGTGGCGTTGCCGGCGACGTTCGGCGTGTTCGACGTCGAGCTCCAGGCCCTGGAGCGGGGCAGCCTGCGCTGGTCGCGGACCCTGGCGGAACGGACGGTGCAGGTGGCCGCCGTGGACGCGTCGCTCGCCGAGCCGCCGTCGTCCGAGCCGTGGCGAAAGATCTACGAACTCGATCCGGGCAGCCCCCGGCTGCACGAACGGCTCCGGCGGCTGCCGGGGATGGCGCTGCCCGCGGTGCCGCTGCCGGCCATGCCGCGACCACCGCTGGCGATGCCGAAGCTGCCTGGCGTAGCGCTGCCCGACGTCGCGGCGCTGGTGCCGCGGCTGGGAGGGCTGCTCGCCGACGGGCACTCGGGCGTGGTGTCGCATCCGCTGGGGCCGATGCTCCGCCTGCCTCCGGCGCTGGCCGCGGGCGAGCCGAGTTGGGAAGGGATCGTGATCGCGGGCGTGCAGCCGGGCATGCCGCTGGCCGTCGAGATCGACTATCCAGCCGACCAAGACGCCGTGCTCGGCGTGGCGGTGCTCGAGGCCGATGCGGCGGCAGCGGCGGTGGAGCCGCGGCACGCCGGGGGCGTGGAGATCCGGCGGCCGCTGGCGACCGCTCCCCGGCTGGGCGTTCATCGCTTCGTCTTCTGGCCTACCACGAAGCATCCGCTGGTCGTGATCGCGAACCCATCGACCACGTCGGCGGCCCTGTTTGGCCGGGTGCGGGTCCTGGCCGGGCCCGCGCGGCTGCCGGTCATCGATCCACCGCGCCCGTCCGGTAGCTTCGTCGCCTCGGGGCCGCCCCGTAGATCCTTCGCCTTGGTCGAAGACCCCGACCTCGCCCGCAACTTCGGGGGAGCCGGCAGGCCGTTGCCCGGCACTGGCCGGTCGGCGAACGACTGGACCACCCACGTCGACGCCGTCCGCCACCTCGCCGATGCGGTGCGGTCGCAGGCCGCCGCGGGTGGTGTCGTGGCGGTGTATGCCGATGGTGCGGCCACCTGGCCGTCACCACTCTCCCGCCACGCGGCCGCGTGGGATCTGGCCGCGCGGGTGGAGGGGGGCGAGCCGGCGGCCCGCGACCTGCTCGGCCTGCTCGCCCGTGGCTTCGAGGCCCACGGCCTGGCGCTGGTGCCGGCGCTCTCGTTCGACGCGCCGCTTGCCGACGTGGAGGCGGCGCTCGCGGCAGCCGACTGCGCTCCGGGCATGGCCTGCATCGGGGGCGACGGCCGGCCGCTGGTCACACCCCGCGGCGTCGTGCACTACAACGTGCTCGACCCACGGGTGCAGCGGGCGGTCGAGAGCCTGCTGGTCGAGGCGGCCGGACGCGTTCGCGGCAGCCCGGCCGTGGAGGCCCTCGCGGTCATCCTCGCCGACGACGGCTGGCTGCACCTGCCCGCCGTGGCCGCCGGGCTGGACGACGCGACGTTCGCGCGGTTCACCGCAACGCTTCCCGAGCCCACCGACCCGCAGTCGGGGCCGGAGCGGTTCGCCGCGCGACGCCGGCTCGTCGAGGGGCCGCTGCGGTCGGCCTGGGTGGCCTGGCGCTGCCGCGAGGTGGCGGCCTTTCATGGCCGGCTCGCGGCTGCGGTGGCGGCGATCGATGGCCGCTGGTCGTTGCACGTCGTGCCCACGACGCTGTTCGCCGCGCGGATCGCGGCGCTCGCCGGCGGCGGAGGCGAGGTGGCCGACGACCGCCTGGCCGATCTCGTCCGTGAACTCGGCCTCGATCCGACGGCGCTTCCGGAAGCGGCGGCAGGCCGCGTGGTCTTCGGCACTCCGCACGTGGCCGGTTCCGCCGGCAGCCTCCGCGAACGGGTGGCCTTGACGGCGGCCAACCGGGCGCCCGCGGTCGCCGCGGCGGCCCTGGCAGCGCGGCGCCGCGGCGGGGTGGTGGTCGGTCGTCCGCTCCGCCTCGATCTCTCGGCGGCCGTGGCCCAGGGGCCGTTCGGCACCGCGACGATCGCGGCGCCGGTGGTCGTCCGTCCGCTGGTCGACGGCTCAGGACCGCTCGCCGAAGCGCTCGCCCTGGGCGACGCGGAACTGCTGGTCGACGCACGGCTCGCCCGCGGCGGCCTCGCCGGGACGGCCGCCCGGAGGGCCTTCGAGTCGCTGCCGGCGGCGGCCTGCGACCGGGTGCTCGCCGTGCCGCAGCCGGCGCTGGTGCGCATGGAGCGGAGCGCTGGCGTGACCCGGGCGTTGGTCGTCAATCCGCTGCCGGTGCCGATGAGGGCCGTGCTGCAGCTCGACGCACTCCCATCCGCGATCGTCGACGTGGTCGGCGGGGTCGCGCTGCCGGCGATCGGGGACGGCACGGTGCCCGTGCCGCTCGAGCCGCACGGCGTGCGAGCGCTCTTGATCGACGGCGGCGTGGCGGTGAAGGGGGCGCGGCTGGAGTATCCCGAGGAGGTCGGCCGAGCGGTGGCGGGCCGCATCGACTGGCTGAGGCGCTGCCGGGCCGCGATCGAGACCCCGGTGCCCCTCGAGGTGCTCGACAACCCGGGCTTCGAACTCGGTGCCGCGGACACGCCGGGCAAGCCCGCGGCGGCGATCACCGGCTGGGAAGTCGTCGAAGCGCGGCGCGGAGCCCTGGCGCTGGTCTCGGGCGCGGGGGAGGCGGGCCAGCCCGGCCGCGGGCTCTCGTTTTCGTCGCTGCACGGACTGGCGACCCTGCGGAGCAACCCGTTCGCGGCGCCGCCCACCGGGCGGATCAGCGTCGCGGCCTGGCTGCGGGTCGCCGACGGCGTGCAGCCGCCGCTGCGGATCGCCCTGGAGGGGGTGCAGGGCGACCGGGAGTACTACCGGTTCGCTGCGATCGGCGGCCTCACCGGCGGGCGACCGCTCACCGGCTCGTGGGCCCAGTTCGTGCTCCAGGTCGACGATCTGCCCGTGGAGGCGATCGAGTCGCTCCGCGTGCGGTTCGACCTGCTCGGCCCGGGGCGCGTGGAGATCGACGAGGTGCGGGTCTTCGACCTCGCCTTCGACGAGTCGCAGCGGGCGCGGATCAGTGCGGCGGTGAGCCTGCTCGAGCACCAGCTGGCGTCGGGCGACGTGGGGGGCTGCCTCGCGGGATTCGACGGATACTGGCCCACCTTCCTGGAGGCGCACGTGGGAACCGCGGTGGTCGACGCCGCCGAGCGGCAGCGGCAGGACGTGCAGGCCACGACGATGCCGACGGATCCGCAGCCCGTCGAGCGGCAGGCAAGCGGCGGGATCCTCGACCGGATGCGCAGCTGGTGGCAGTGAGCCGCGGTCTTCGGAAGCCCGATCGCGTGAGCGACGGGGGCCGAAGCGGAGTCCGGCGTGGTGCGGCCGTACCGCTCACGCGGTGACGCTTCCGGAGTGACGTCGGTCTCGCCACATGCGGTCTTCGGAAGCCGGATCGCGTGAGCGATGGGGGCTGAAGCGGAGTCCGGCGTGGTGCGGCCGTACCGCTCACGCGGTGACGCTTCCGGAGTGACGTCGGTCTCGCCACACGCGGTCTTCGGAAGCCCGATCACGTGAGCGATGGGGGCTGAAGCGGAGTCCGGCGTGGTGCGGCCGTACCGCTCACGCGGTGACGCTTCCGGAGTGACGTCGGTCTCGCCACATGCGGTCTTCGGAGGCCCGATCGCGTGAGCGATGGGGGCCGCACGCCGAACGGGCCTGCCCGCCGATCAGCCCGGCGGCCAGCCGAGCCGCCGGCCGCCGAGCAGGTGGACGTGGAGGTGGTCGACCGACTGCCCGCCGTCGCGGCCGCAATTGACCACGAGCCGGTAGCCATCCGCGAGGCCGAGCGCGCGGGCCAGCCGCGTGGCCACGAGCACGAGGTGGCCCAGCAGCGGCTCGTCTCCCGCCGCCGCGTCGGCGAGCGATGGGATCGGCCGCCGCGGGATCACGAGCACGTGCACGGGCGCCTGGGGCGCCACGTCGTGGAAGGCGATGCAGAGTTCGTCTTCGTGTTCGATACGGGCCGGGATCTCCTTGCGGATGATCCGGCCGAAGATCGTGTCAGCCATCGGTCGCGTCGGCCGGCGTCGTCGCCTGTCGCGTCGAGCGGCTGCGGCGGCGGGGACTCTTCGGGGTCGCCCATTCCTTCGTCAGCGACTCGAAGACCTCGGGCGTCTCGTAGCGGACGATGTTGCGGCCTTCGGGCATCGGCCCGATCAGGCTGCGGAACACCGGAGCGCCGCGGAGTTCGAGATCGGTGCTGCAGTCGTCCGCCCCGATCGGGACGTGGATGCGGAGGATGCCCTCCGCCGAATCGAAGTCTCGGATCACGAGTTCGCCGTCGGGGCCCCTCGTGACCAGTCGCCAGGTGTCCTTCGCCATCGGCAGGTGCTCCGCGCGGGATGACGGCCGGCCTGGCGTCTCGTGCCCGTGCTCGAGAGGTATCGGCGGCCGCGGCCGCGGCGGGCGATCGCTCCCCCGCCGCCCCGTCGTCGCCCGCAGGGGGCGTGCCTTCGGCACGTCGCGTCCGATCGTCACGAGCGGACCATCCGCACCCCCCGGCACGCCGTGCACCCGGGCATGGCCTGCGACGCCCCGCTCACCGCGGCTCCTTGAGGACTCCCACCCCGCGGCCTAGACTCGCCTCCGGAGGGTAAGCGAACGGCTAGCGGTCTGACTCGAAATCTGGACGAGTGGCCGCACCGGGGGAGTTTCTGACCGCCGCGTTTTTGCGGTTTCTCTCGGGAAAAAAGCCTGTTTTCGCTCGGGGAAAGAGCCGGTTTCAAGCCGATCCCCCTCGCCGGCCGATTTTGCGTTTCGTCCGTGTTTGTCCTACGATGTCGGGCGGCAGATGTGCGCAGATGTGCGCAGGGCCGGCCGGTCTGATTCGACATACGGGAGAGGAAACCAATGCCGCAGACGAAGGGTACGGATGTGTCGGACGGCCCCGCGATGCCGTTCACAGAGGCCCGCATCGAGCAAGCCCGCCGGCTCGTGTGCGACGGCAAGCTGACTACCGACAAGGCCGGTCGCAAGACTTGGCGCGACGAGGGATGCCGCGGCCTCGTGCTGACCGTGAACCGGCAGAGCGGGTCGGCGGTGCTCTACTTTCAAGGCACGGTGAACGGGCGCACGGTTCGCCGGGCGATCGGCGACGTCGAAAACGTCCGCCTGGAGGAAGCCCGTCGGGCGGTGGGCCGGCTGCGGTATGACCGCTCCGCCGCTGGGGCCCTCGCTCCGCGGCCTGCTGAGCCCGTAGAGGCCGATTCGCCGACGGTGGGCTCCGTGGTGGCCGAGATGCTCGATGCCCACGAGGCG
>VGYR01000104.1 GCA_016872925.1 Planctomycetota bacterium | reverse complement strand
AACATCCTCTGGACAGACGCCGGATACGCCATCGCCGTCGACTCGAGCAGCCAGCTTGGCTTCGCCAGCGACTACAACCTCTTCTGGAACACCGCAAACGGCAAGGTCGGACTGTGGGAGGGTATCGCCCAGGCCACGCTGGCCAACTGGCGCACAGCCACTTCCCAGGACTCTCGAGCTGTCTTCGGTAGTCCAATCTTCGTCGATCTCGACGGTGCCGACGACGTGCTCGCCTACACGACCGACGGCACCGGCTACGACGGTGGACGCGACGACAACTTCTACATTCGGCGGCTTTCCCCGGCGATCGACGCCGCCAACTCGCCCGCCGGCCCGGCCACCGACCGCTATGGCCAGGCCCGGGTCGATGACCCCGGCACGGCCAACACCGGCACCGGCATCGCCGACATCGGTGCGGTCGAGTTCCTCGGCAGCTCGCTCGACACCACGCCGCCCACCGTCATCGCGACATTCCCTGCGCCGATCGCCTCAAGCGGCGCCTACGGATTCACGCGGCGGATCGACATCAGCTTCAGCGAGGGCGTCAACGCCATCGACGCACTCGCCATTGGCAACTACGAACTCGTCAAGGCCGGCAGCAGCGGTTTCGGCAGCCCCGACGACGTGTTTTACACGCTCACGCCCTCGTCGCGCACCACCGTCGCCACCGGCATCCTGGCCGTGCGGCTCGACCTCGGCCTTGCCGGGGCATCGCTGCCGAACGGCCAGTATCGCCTCACCGTCCGCGGAGCCGCCTCGCGGGCCATCCACGACTCCGCCGGCAACACGCTCGACGGCGACGCCGACGGCACGGCTGGCGGCGACTGGGTGCGGTCATTCACCGTCGATCAGTCGATCGACATCACGCCGCCTGTGGTGACGGTCAATCCGCTGCTCACCAACAACCCCCGCCCCACGATCACCGGCACGATCGACGACCAGACCGCCACAATCGCGGTCACGCTCGCGGGCCAGACCTACACCATCACGAACTCTGGCACGGGCACCTGGTCGC
Source organism: Planctomycetota bacterium (assembly GCA_016872925.1). Taxonomy (GTDB): domain Bacteria; phylum Planctomycetota; class Planctomycetia; order Pirellulales; family UBA1268; genus QWPN01. The sequence goes on along the minus strand of VGYR01000104.1, from coordinate 12,341 downwards.
TCGCCGGCTCCGCGCTCGTCGCCCCGCTCGCCGAGGGTACCTACGACGTCGTCGTCACGGCCACCGATCCTTCCAGCAACGCCGGCACAGACTCCACGACCGCGGAACTTGTCGTCGACCTCACCGCTCCATCGGTGACCCTCACGCCGCTTGTCACGAACCAGACGAGGCCAGCGTTCACCGGCACCGTCGATGATCCGCTGGCGACCGTGAGCGTGACCATCGCAGGCCAGTCGTATCCTGCCGTCAACTCAGGCACGGGCACCTGGTCGCTCTCCGGCGCGTCACTCGCCGCTCCGCTCGCCGAGGGCGTGTATGCCGTCGTCGTGTCCGCCGCTGACGCCGCAGGCAATAGCCGATCCATCACCTCGTCCACGGGCGTCACGATCGACCTGACGCCTCCCGCGGTGACCGTCACGCCGCAGACGGTCTTCACGTCGCGGCCGACGATCACGGGCACCGTGAACGATCCGACGGCGACGATCTCCGTCACCATCGCAGGAACGACCTACTCGGCCATCAATGCGGGCGACGGAACATGGTCGCTGGCAGGATCGACCCTCGCCCAGCCGCTCACCGTGGGCACCTACAACGTCACCGCCGTGGCAACCGACGGCGCCGGCAACTCGGCCACCGATGCGACGACCGGTGAGATTGTCTATACCGGCGACGCCGAGGGCGACACGCTGGCTACGGCGCTGCCGCTCACACTCTCGACCGCCACGCTCGTCCATGCGGCGACGATCGGCGACGGAGCCTATGGCGCGAGCGACGTGGACCTCTTTCAAGTGACGCTCGCTGCCGGCACGAAGCTGACGGCCGAGATCTTCGCCCGACGGCTCACGCCGCCGTCCGGTATCGACAGCTACCTGCGGCTGTTCAACGCAGCGGGCCAGCCGTTGGCGTCTGACGACGATTCGGCCGGGTCGAACGACAGCCGCATCAGCCAGTTCACGATTCCGACGAGCGGCACCTACTACGTGGGCGTCTCTGCGTACGGAAACAGCGGCTACGACCCCACGACCACGTCGGGACGGGGTTCGGGCAGCACCGGCGCCTACGAACTCCACCTGACAGCCGTGGCACCCGACACGAACACCGCCCCCACCGCCGTATCCGTGCTGCCGATCTACACGACCCTTCCGAAGACGTCCGCGTCGGGCGCGGCGGCACGCGTCGCCGTGGCCGACATTGTGGTGGATGACGACGGCCAAGGGACGAACGTGTTTTCGCTCTCGGGCGCGAATGCCGCCGACTTCGAAGTCCGTGACGACGGCCTGAGCGGCTTCCGCCTCTACCTGAAGGCCGGCGTGGTGCTCGACCCTGCCATTCAGGCCGTCAAGAGCGTGACCGTGTCGGTCCGTGACTCATCGCTGCCCGACGCCCCCGTGAGCGCCACGTATTCGGCATCGGTCACCGATGAGGCCGCGCAACTCGTGTTCGGTCAGTGGTACAGCAGCACCCTCCCGTCAGCCATCGTCGCCCGACCGCAGCACTTCATTAGCTTCTACCTGACCGGTGCGGCGATCGATGCGGCCACGCTCTCACTCGCCGATTTTGTGCTCACTCGCGATGGCGCCACCGTGCCATGGACCGCGGCGGCTGGTGGAGGAGACACGCCCCAACTCAACATCTACGGCACCTCGGGCTCGATTGATGGTATTGGTCACCTGACGGCAGCGAAGGGGGCCTACCAGATCCGGTTCACCGGCGACGCGACCGACATCGTCGGCACGCCGCTGCCTACGACGACTCTCTCGTGGACCAACACGTCGCCCGTCTCGAGGCTCGACGGAGCCAACGGTTGGGCCTTCCTGATGTCGCCCACGACCGATTCCGCCTGGCTCAATCTCGCGGGTCTGACGGTCGCCGACGATGGCAGCACGATCACGTTCGGCTCGTTCGGCGGAACGGTGGACTTCGACTCCAGGCCAGATGTCACGACGACACTCACGTCGGGAAATGGCGGAGCCGGGCAGTCGGGGTTTGTTGCAAGGTACGATGCCTCAGGAGCACTGCTGTCCGCGTGGAGCGTCGGTGCCGTCATTGATGCGATCGCCACCTCTGGCAACCGGCTGACTATCGGGGGCACGTTCTCCGGCTCCGGTGTCGATTTGGATCCCCGCCCGGGGGTTGCTACCTCCAATGACGCCGGTTCCGACACGGCGTTCTTCCTGGTGGCTTTCGACGCCGCGTCGGGAGTACCCTCGGCAACCCATGTCTATCCCACGACACCGGCAACGGGCGGCGGTGGGTCTTCATGGAGTTCGAGCTACCTGACGGCGATCACCACAACGGCTGATGGGCGGCTCTATTTCTCCGGGCGGCTCGAGTCGGCGTCGATCGCGCTCGGGAGTTCCTCCGGCGGACCTGTTGGATTGTCCGTGCCCGCCGGGCGGTCCGACGGCTTCGTCGCGGCGCTTGCAGCCAATGGCTCCCCGCTCTGGGCCCAACGGATGCAGGATGGATCGACCGATACCTACGCTACCGCCGTCCCGCGAAATCTTACATTTGTACAACCGTCGGGGAGCTCCGACGTGCTCGCGCTCGGCGTCACTCGGATCGCGACACTGGGCATCGTGCCGGGAGATGCGGCTCCGGCCGATGGGGAGGCGCTCGTCATTGGCTTGAATGCCACGAGCGGCGCATATCGCTGGCGGTCCTCCGTCATCGCGGGAGCGGTCGACCCGGGCGACAGCGTGCCCATGACGCTTACAAGCGACGGTCGTCTGCACGCCGCGGCCAACGTGTGGACGAAAGCTCCCTCCGGCGACGGCCGTGTGGAGAGCGGCATGATCACGATCAATCCGACGACGGGCACGCGCATCGGGTCGCCCCAGTCGCTTGGTGCCCTGCTCGGCGCGACCACCAACGTCTACGTCTCCGGCCTCCTGCCCCGATCTGACAACGCGGTCGTGGTCGCCGGCAAGGTCTACGGCAGTGCCCCCGGCGTGGACGACAGCATGTACCTGCTACATGTCCCGGCCTCCACGGGCAGCGGCACGCCGACGGTGACATCGCGGCAGTATCTGCACTCGGGCTGGCCATCCGCCTCGGGCATCACGGCTGACGGCCGACTGGTGTTCACGTCGTCCGTCAACGACAGCGACACCTATCCGACCGGAAGCAGCTTCGCGCTCGAAAGGCTGATTTCGCCGAATCAGTATGACGCTGCCGTCTGGTCGATCCGCGACCCCTTCGCGACCAGCACGCCCACGGGCATCGACGTGCCGACAGGGCAGACCATCACCGACGCCACGATCCGCACCGGCTCCTACCAGCTCGTCAAGCAGGGCGGCGGCACGCTGATCCTCGATCAGGCCAACACCCACTCCGGCGGCACCGTCGTCGAGGCCGGCACCGTGATCGTGAAGCATGCGTCGGCCTTCGGCACCGGCGAGGTCCGCATCAAGGCAGGGGCCACACTCGTCATCGACCCAGCCGCCGGTGAGGCGGTCGCCGGGTCGCTCGTCATCGAAGACGGGGGATTTGTCGACCTCGGCGCTGGACGCATGCTGATCGTGTCCAACGCGACCGCTCCCTCGCTCGTGGGTCACATCCTGGCAGCCCAGGGCGATGGCTCGTGGACCGCGCTGACCGGGCTGGGGTCATCGGCCGCGGCCGAGGCGGCCACCCTGGGCCAACAGCGGCGCATCGGCTGGCTCGACAATGGCGACGGTTCGTTCACCGTCGCCTTTGCGGCACCCGGTGACACGAATCTCGACGGGTTTGTCGACGTGCTCGATGCCGCCAACTTCTTCACGAGCGGAAAGTATTACGCGATCGCCAGCACCTTCTGGGTCGAAGGTGACTTCAACTACGACGACGTGCTCGACATTCTCGACATCGCCGACTTCTTCGGCACCAGCCTGTTCAACAGCGGTACCTACCTCACATCCGGCCGTGACGCCGAGGCGTCGCCTGCACCTGGAGGCACCGAACCCACGGCCGCTGCGTCTGGGACGTCGGCATTTGACTCGGCACTCGTCGCGTTCACCGCAGACCAGGAACAGGTGTCCAAGACAAAGCGGAAGGTGTTCGCCACGTTTCGCTGACACCACGCTGTCGCGGTCGACTAGGAGCGACAATCTGCTCCCGAGCCCGTCTCGCGGCGTGTAGCCCATGGTGCCTGCTGATCTGGCAGCGACCGACGTAGACTGGCGACGATGCCCCGCGTCGTCACGCTCACCACCGACTTCGGCACCGGCTCCGGCTACGTCGCCGAGATGAAGGGCCGGCTGCTCCACGCCAGAGCGCCGATCACGCTCGTCGACATCGCCCACGACGTGCCCGCGCACGACATCCGCGCCGCCGCGTGGCTCGTCGGCCAGGCCTGCCCGGCGTTTCCCCCAGGCTCGCTCCACCTCGTGGTCGTCGATCCCGGCGTGGGCACCACGCGGCGGCTCCTGTGGGCCCGCGTCGGCGACCAGGAGTTTCTCTGCCCCGACAACGGCGTGCTCTCCCGGGTGCTTGCCAGCGTGCCCGCCCCCGTCGCCCGCTCGCTCCACGTGGCCCCGGCCGCCTCGGCAACGTTCCATGGCCGCGACGTGCTCGCCCCAGCGGCCGTCGCGCTCCTCGAGGGCGCAGAGCCCGCATCGCTCGGGCCACCCGCCGGACCGATCGTGCGGCTCTCTTGGCCCGAGGTCCGGGAGACCGCAACGGGCATCCACGGCGAGGTGGTCCACGTCGACGCCTTCGGCAACCTCGTCACCAACCTGCCCGCCGTCCTCTGGCCGCAGCTCGCCGCGGCGGGCCGGCTGCGGGTGGGCGACCACGACGTGGCCACGGTCGTGCGGACCTACGGCGACGCTCCTCGCGGCACCCTCGTGGCCCTCGTCGGCTCCCAGGACGCGATCGAGGCGGCGGTCGTCGAGGGCAACGCCGCCGAGCGGCTTGCCGCCGGCATGGGCACGCCGGTTACGATTCCTTGCGACCGATCCCCGTGATGTCCACCGGAGCTGCACGATGCACGGCCGCTGCTGCGTTCGTCCTGTTGTCCTTGTCCTCGCCGTCGTCTGCGCCGCGTCGGTCGTCCGAGGCCAGCAAGCCGCCCCCGTGGCCGCGCCGGCAGCCATGCCAGCCGCCGCGCCGCACGCGATCCCGTTCTTCAGGCCCGAGGACCCGCCCGGCCGCTCGCTCGACGCCAACCTCTTCGTGCAGACGTCGGCCGAATACCGCGCCTGCTGCCTGCAGGCCTACAACCTCGCCAGCCTGCGGCTGGCGGCCGCGGTCGCGAAGTCGACCGCGCCGTCCTCCACGCTCGCCGTGGTGCTCGACCTCGACGAGACGGTGCTCGACAACGGCGCCTTCCAGTCGATGATGATCCGCAGCCGGCTGGCCTACGACCAGCGGCTCTGGGACCTCTGGGAGGCCGAGCACTGGGACAAGTGGGAGCTCGTGCCCGGGGCAAAGGACTTCATCCTCGAAGCCACGAAGGCCGGCGTGCACGTGGTCTATGTCAGCAACCGCAACGAGAAGTTCCGCCCGCAGACGAAACAGGGCCTCGAGCGGCTCGGCCTGCCGCTGACGGACGAGGCGCATCTCAAGCTCGCCAGCGACACGAGCGACAAGACCGCCCGCCGCGCCGAGGCCGAAAAGGCCCACACCGTGGTGCTGCACGTCGGCGACAACCTCCGCGACTTCGACGAAGCCTTTCGGGCGCCCAAGCTCGCGGCCGACGCCGATGCTGCCGCCGTGGCCGCCGCGATCCGGCACCGCAAGGACGCGGTGGACCGGCACGCCAAGGACTGGGGCGACCGCTGGATCGTGATCCCCAACCCGATCTACGGCGAGTGGATGAAGCCCCTCGACCGCGGCCTCCGCGACGTCGACCAGCTCGTCCCGGAGTGAAGCGGCCGCGCCGATCCACCCCCGAACGCGGGTATACTCGCGGGTATGCGGATTTATCTCGACATGTGCTGCCTCAAGCGCCCGTTCGACGACCAATCCCAGCCCAGGATTCGGCTGGAGACCGAGGCGGTGCTGTCGCTGCTCGCCGCCGAATCCGAGACCGTGGACTTCATCCGCTCCGCAGCGCTCCGCCTGGAGAACAGGCAGAACCCGATCATCCTTCGTGCCACCCGCGTGGACGTGTGGCTGGAGCAGAAGCCTATTTCCGCTGCTGATCCCGCCGCGATTCGCTCTCGGACCGGAGAGTTGATGAAGTGCGGCCTCGCGAACTTCGACGCCCTGCACGTCGCTTCGGCTGAACTCTCCGGTGCGGACGCCTTCGCGACCTGCGACGACCGCCTCCGGAAGGCCGTGGAGCGATGCGGACAGGTCAGGGTACGGGTGCTGGGCGTGGCCGAACTCGCGGAGGAGGTGCTCGCATGAGCGGAGTCTTGCTCGAACCAGTGGAGCTCAGGGCCAAGGGGTTCGAGGCCCTCGTCGGAGCGCTCGGCTGGGTGAACGCCGTGCGGTTTTTGCAGCAGTACGAGAAAAGCTCGCTCGACTACACGAGCGAACGTCGGCTGATTCTTCCCGACTGGGATGCCGAGGAACTCGTGCGCAGGCTCGAGCCTGAACCTCCGAAGCCCTGACCTCGTCAGTCCAGCCGCGCGGGCTCGAGCCGGGGCGAGAGCAGGTGGATGAGCGCGAGCGCCACGAGATACGCCGACGCGCAGATCACGAAGATCGGCACATAGCTGCCGGTCTTCTGCAGGATCGCGCCCACCACCAGCGCGATGAGCATCCCGCCGATCGAGCCGGCCATGCCGCCGATCCCCACGACCGAGCCCACGGCCCGCCGCGGAAACATGTCGCTCGTGAGCGTGAAGAGATTCGCCGACCAGCCCTGGTGGGCCGCCGCGGCGAGCGACACGAGCCCCACCGCCACCCACAGGTTCTTGGCCTGGGCCGCGAAGAGCATCGGCACCACCGCCAGCGCGCAGACGAGCATCGCCAGCTTCCGCGCCGCGTTGGTGCTCCAGCCCCGGGCCATGAGGTGCGACGACAGCCAGCCGCCGCCGATGCTGCCGATGTCGGCCACGAGGTAGATCACCACCAGCGGCAGTCCCATCGTCTTGAGGTCGAGGCCGTGGTTCTTGTTGAGGAAGTCGGGCACCCAGAAGAGATACAGCCACCAGATCGGGTCGGTGAGGAACTTGCCCACGGCAAACGCCCAGGTCTGCCGCAGCGGAAACACCGCCGACCACGGCACCGGCACGATCGACTCGGGCGGGTCGGAATGGATGTAGGCCAACTCCTCCGGCGACACGCCAGGATGCTCCTCAGGGCGGCGGTAGCCCACGAGCCACCACGCCACCCAGACGAAGCCGAGCAGGCCCGTCACCAGAAACGCCCACTGCCAGCCGTGGTTGGCGGCGATCCAGGGCACCACCAGGGGCGTGATCAGGGCGCCGATGTTGGTGCCGGAGTTGAAGATGCCGGTGGCCAGCGCCCGCTCCTTCTTCGGAAACCACTCCGACACCGCCTTGATCGACGCGGGGAAGTTGCCCGCCTCGCCCAGCCCGAGGATCACCCGGGAGAGCGCGAGGCCCGCCGCGGCCCCGCCGAGCAGCAGCACCTGCGGCGGGTCGATCGACACCGTCGGCAGCTTGAGCCACGGCATCCGGTCGGCAAACGCATGGGCCATGGCGCCGATGCTCCACACGACCACGGCGATCGTGAAGCCGGCCCGCACGCCGATCCGGTCGATGATCCGCCCCGAGAGCAACAGGCCGATCGCGTAGGCCGCCTGGAAGCTGAACACGATCGCCGCGTAGTCGCGCTCGTCGAAGTGAAACTCCCCGGCGAGCGTCGGCTTGAGAATCCCGATCACCTGGCGATCGATGTAGTTGATCGCCGCCGCCGCGAACAGCATCGCGCAGATCATCCAGCGAACGCCCCGCCAGCCCTGTGGTCCGCCCGCCGACACGCCTGACACCTGCATGGATGCTCCTCGCTCCCCGGGAATCGTGCCCAGAGCCTACCCCGCGGCCCGAAGACTACAATGCTGCAATGCTCAGCAAAGAGACTCTCGAAACCTACCGCCGCATGACGCCGGGCGAGCGATGACGGACCTCACCACGGTCATCCACGATCTCGTCCATCCTTCGAGTGCCCGTCTCCCGTCGTGCGAACACGACGCCGCGTCGCCGGAGACGGACCGCCTCCGGGCCTGGGATCGCGAGCACGTGTGGCACGCATTCACGCAGATGCAGGAGTACGAGCCCCTGCTCATCGAGCAGGGCGAGGGGTCGTGGCTCATCGACACGGAGGGGCGGCGGTATCTCGATGGGTCGGCGAGCATGTGGTGCGCCGTGCACGGTCACCGGCACCCGCGGCTCGACGCTGCCCTCACCGCTCAGGCCGCGAAGGTGGCCCACACCACGAACCTCGGCCTCTCCAATCCCACTACCGTCGCGTTCGCCCGCCGGCTCGTCGAGATCGCCCCCGCCGGCCTCGAGAAGGTGTTTTTCTCGGGCGACGGCTCGAGCGCCATCGAGACCGCTCTGAAGATGGCCTTCCAGTTCTGGCTCCAGTCTGATCCGCCGCGGCCGGAGCGGACACGATTCGTGGCCATCGGCGAGGCCTACCACGGCGACACGCTCGGCGCCATCGGCGTGGGGGGCGTCGACCGGTTCACGGCGATGTTTCAGCCGCTCACGTTTCACGCCATCCGCGTGCCGTCCCCCGGCGGGCCGTGCCCCGCCTCGGGCAACCCGCCGCCGCAGCTCGCCGAGGCGCTCGCCGCCGTGGAGCGGGTGTTGACAGCGCACGCCGGCGAGATCGCCGCCCTGATCATGGAGCCGCTCGTGCAGATGGCGGCAGGTGTGTACGTCCACCCGCCGGGATTCCTCCGGGGCGTGGCCGACCTCTGCCGCCGGTACGACGTGCTCCTGATCCTCGACGAGGTGGCCACGGGCTTCGGCCGCACGGGCACGATGTTCGCCTGCGAGCAGGAGGACGTGGCGCCCGACTTCCTCTGCCTAGCCAAGGGCCTCACCGCCGGCTACCTGCCGATGGCGGCCACGCTCACCACCCCGCGGATCTGGAACGCCTTCCTCGGCACCCACGCCGACCGCCGCACGTTTTTTCACGGCCATACCTACGGCGGCAATCCGCTGGCGGCGGCCGTCGGCCTCGAGTCGCTGAGGCTGTTCCGCGACGATGCCGTGCTCGAGTCGCTCCCGGCGAAGATCGAGCGGCTCCGTGACCATGCGGCGCGGATCGCGGGGCTCGACCACGCGGGAGCGGTGCGGCAGTGCGGGCTCGTCGTGGGGTTCGACCTCGTGGCCGACAAGGCGACGGGGCAGGGCTACCCGTGGCAGGAACGGCGGGGCATGCAGGCCTGCCTGGCCGCCCGCACCCACGGCGCGCTCCTCCGGCCGCTCGGCGACACGGTGGTGATCATGCCGCCGCTCTCGATCACGCTTGACGAGCTCGACCTGCTCGCCGCCGCCACCGAGGCCGGCATCCGCGACGCGACGGCCCCGTAAGGCAGGCCCGCATCGCTCACGCGACTGCGGCTTCCTGAGGCCCGGGCCAGCGGCTTCCTGAGGCCCGAGCCTCTTCGCAGGACAGGCCCGCATCGCTCGCAGCGTGCGGCTCGCCGACGAGCCGTCGCTACTGCACCACCGACTTGCTGCCCTCGGTCGAGCCGCCGATCGGGGCGCCCTCGGGGAGCGGCCGGCCCGCCGTGGGGATGCCGAGCCGGTGCAGTTCCTCGCGGATCCGTCGGTAGCCGGCGAAGCTGTCAGGGTAGCACCAGAGCGTCACGGTCGTGTCGGGCTTCACGCCGCCGAGCACTCCGCGAAACTGCGACGCCGACGCCAGCGCCTGGTCGATCGGCTCGCCGACGGCCGCGTCCACCGGCCGTACCACCCACTCCCGCGAGCGGATCAGGATCTGGCCGCGCGCCTGGTCGATCTTCGCCTCGATCACGTAGTCGAGGGCGAATCCCCGCTCCGGGCCCACCGTCTCGATCCGGGCCGCCATCGCGGCGATCGATCCCGCATGCCGCTGCGTGTTGCGCTTCGCCAGCACGAACAGCTCCTCCAGCGGGATGTAGGCGATCCGGCCGCCCGCGAGCTGGAAGTGGATCTCGTCGCCGTTGACCGTGCGGCCGATCGGCGTCGGATACGCCAGCACCTCCGCCGTGGTCGACTTCTGATGGGCGAGCGACTCGGTCTCCAGCGTGCACTGGCGAATCGCCTCCTCGAGGTCGTGCCGCTTCGCCGCCCGCTCGGCATCGGCCACCCGGGCGGCGTCGGCCGCCTGCTTGCGGCGATCCACCTCCACCTTCGCGGCGGCCACGGCCGTGGCGAGCCGGAGGCGGGCGCTCGAGGCTCCGTCGATGGCGGCCTGCACGAGCGCCGCCTGCGTCTGCAGCTCCTGGATCTCGCTCTCCGCCGAGGCGAGCGTGTCCTCCCGCTCCTCCACCTGCGCCTCGAGGGCGACCTGATCCGTGGACGGGGCGGGCTGCGAGGCGGCGTCGAGCGTGATCTTCGTGACCCGCGCGCCCACCACCATCACGAGGATGATGAGGATCCCGACGATGTTGGTGATGACGTCGAGGAACGAGTCCTGTCCGGCGTTGAGATCCTCTTCGTGCTTCGGCCGTGCCATCGCGTGCTCCGTCTACCGTTTCGGAAAGAGGCCGCCGGTTCGCTGCACGGGAGGCAGGTTTCGAACCTTGTCCTTGACCTCGCTGCGTCGCGTGTCGATGCCGCTGTCGGCCAGCAGCTTCTCGAGGTCCTCGCGGCGTCCCGCCCCGTCGGCCGTGGCCGACAGCACGAGCTCCGGACGCCAGTACATCCGCTGGCCGGCAAGGCCCCAGCGGCCGACGGTGGCATGCACCTCACGCACGAGCGGATCGACCGCGTCGACGGTGTGCGTGCCGATCGGGATCTGTGCCTGCACGCGGCCGCCCTCGCCGAGCACCCGAAACTCGTCGGCGGCGCACTCCACACGGATCGGCCGCGTGAGCGGCACCGGCGTCTCGCTCGTGGCGAGGCTGGCCCAGTTGCTGCCGCGCTTGCCGGCGAGCGACCCGGCCAGTCCCGGCATCGGCGGAGAGCCGCCCGAGGCGTCGCCGACCGTCACCGACGCGGCGCCGCCGCCCTGAGCGAGCCCGGGGATCGACGGGCCGCTGCCGCCGCCGCCCCCCGTCCCGGAGCTCATGCCGCCGGAGGCGCCGGCCGAACCGCCGCTCCCCGATCCGCCCGCAGCCGAGCCCGAGGCTCCCGGTTCGGTCGCCGACTTCCCGAAGCGACCTCCCGCCGCCGCCGGTCCGTCGGCCGCCGTCGCCATCGACGAGCCCGCGGTCGAACCGCCAGCGGCGGCCGTATCCCAGACGCCGCCCGCACCGCCGCTGGAATCGTGCCCCTGACCAGCCGCGGCCGATTCGCTTCCCGAGGCCGCCGCCGAACCCGCAACGCCTGCGCTGCCCCCCGCCGTGGCCGGCAGTCCGGCCGCGCCGCCTTCCCCGGGGCCACCCTGCCCGAGGCCGCCTTCCGGAGCGCTGCCGCCGGCCTCGCCAGCAGGGCCGCCCGAGTAGAACTTCGACGGACCCGCATAGCGGTTGCCGAGGATCGCATCGCCGCCCGCCGCATCGCCGGAGCCGCCATCCCCGCCACCGTCGCCGGCAGCGAAGCCGCGACCCGGCGCGGCGGCGGTCCCGGATGCCTGTCCTTCCTTCCAGTCGAACCGCGACTGATCGCCGAGCACGCTTGGCCCGTCGTTCGACACCACACCCCCGCGGGTCGTGGCCGCCCGATACTGGACGGCGGGCTTCGACCGCTTCGGGGGCCGCACCTGCGCCAGCCACTCGAGCCGCCGCCGCGCCTCCTCGATCGCCCGCGTCTCCGCGTCGGCCAGCGCCGCATCTCGCGGCGGATAGTTGAGGGTCCAGTCCTCGTCGACGAACTGGTAGCCGAACTCGCTGCCCCACGACTGGATCGACTCCCGCGCGGCGTAATACGCCATCACGCCCGAGGGCCGCACGAGCAGCAGTGGGTAGGGCTGCACGTTCGGATCGCCCGACTCGCCGGGGTTCCTCGCGATGTGCTCCCGCGCGGCGCGGAGGGCGCTGGCGAGCGGATTGCCCGGGCCGGGCGGCCCCTCGAAGTCGGCGGGGCCGAGCCGGATGCCCTCGGGCTGCAGATACACGCCGTCGATGCAGCACTCGATGTAGAGCGGCCGACGATGCGTCGCGCTCGCGCCCTCGAAGGGCACCACCGCGTAGGCGGGCGGACGCTCCGCGAGCCGCTCCTTCGCCTCGTCGAGTGCCCGACGGGCCTCCGCGAGCCGCCGCTGGAGCTCGAGGATGTCAGCCTCGTCGCCGGCCACCGCCTCGGCCTCGAGCGCTTAAAGAATAGTCCGGCCAATGAAGAATAGTC
>VGYR01000103.1 GCA_016872925.1 Planctomycetota bacterium | reverse complement strand
GTGCCGAGGCGTATTCAGAAACCGTTTTTACCCACAGATTCTGCTGAAGAGCCTCTTTCCGAGACATTTACATGCCCCAAGTGCCGCCGGACGGATTCCACCGTCCGACGGCGACGCTCGGGGCAAGTCAGTTTGGGCGGGCGGCTTCCTTCAGGATCAACATGTCGAGGGCCTGGTCCGCCACCAGCTTCTTCAGCCTCGAGTTCTCCTTCTGGAGTTCCTGAAGCTGCTTGGCCATCTTCGGATCCATGCCACCGAACTTCGTTCGCCAGCGGTAGTACGTCTGCTGGCTGATACCCAGCCGTCGGCAGACGTCGGGCACCGTCACGCCCTTCCCAAGATCCACGTCAGCCTGCCGACGCAAACCCACGATCTGCTCTGCACTGCGACGCTTCTTCATCCTGATGGACGAACTGCTCCGCATGGACGAGAGCCGGCGCTGAGCAGGCGACGAACCGACGCGCCCTCACCACGGCCGTCCAAGGGAAGGGGAGGGGGGCTTCCGGAGAAGCCTCCTCTGGGATTCCCGCCATTTCGAGAACTCCGGGAGGATGACCGCGAACCGCACGGAAGCCGCGTCGGCCGCGTGATTCGCCAGTGGTAGGATGTTGGCATGGCGACGGTTCCGACACCCGCTGAGATTCGCATGCGCATCGACCAGGATGCGATGCCCGTGCATGCCCGAGTAGCCAGGGCCGCGGCGATGTTCGAGTGGGCTCGAGGAGTGATTCGCCGGGATTTACTCGCTCGCGACCGCGCGCTCTCGGCAGAGCGGCTGAAGTGGGAGACGGCGATGCGGCTGTACGGGGCCGACGCGACGTCACGAGCGATGATCCAGCGGATGCTCGATCATGTATCCGGCTGAGATCTTCCGTGACACGCTCTCGCGGTTGCTCGCCATCCTGGGCCGGCACGCCGTACGGTTTCATCTCACGGGCGGGATCACGAGCGTGGCCTACGGTGAGCCCCGGATGACGCACGACATCGACATCGTGGTCGACAATCCAGCGCTCGCCGGCTGCCTCGACGAATTCGTCACGGCCGTCACGCAGGCCGGTTTCATGCTCGATGCCGACGCCGCGCGCCGGGCCGTCGCTGACCGATCGATGTTTCAACTGTTCGACATGGCCGAGGCACTGAAGATCGACGTCTATCCCCGGGAGATGATTCCCGGCGAACTTGACCGCTCGACGCGCCTCGAGCTGTTCGAGGGGGTTTGGATTCCGGTCGTTTCGCGGCCGGACGCCGCTGCCTCGAAGCTGGCTTGGGCTTCGAAGGGCAGCCAGAAGAGTCGCCGCGATCTCCGCCAGATCGCGAGGCTCATGCCGCCCGAGGAACGACCCGAGCTCACCCGTCTCGCGGGCCTTCTTGGTCTTCGCGATCTGCTCGCCGAGATTCTCGCGGAGCCGGACGAGATTTCCGGCTGAGTCGACTGGCTCGGATAGGTCGGAGGAGCTCACACTGACCTGCCACCCTTAAACGGGTCCACCTCTGGAGCGAGAATCCAGGGCGGACGAACCCTTGGGAGGGCAATCGATGCCACGTGGAAAGCGCGAACAGGCCGATCAGCTCATCCTCAAGCGGCACGAGGGCGTCGAGGATCTTCCCCGCGCGGAGGAGCTCGCCGAAGAGATCGCGACCATCCGTCGACTGATCGACGGATGACTTGGTCGCGGCAGCCCCTGGACTTGGACAGCGTCCTCGTGCCGGCTTCACCCACGGTGGATTCCTGGCGCCGGCCCCTTGGCGCTCTGGACGGTGGCGTGCCCATCCCGGCCGAGGAATCTTGCCCACCGACGGGGGCCAGGGATAGGATCGGCTCATGACCACGCTTCTGGAAATCAAGGCGGCGATCGAGAAACTCTCGCCCCGCGACTACGCCGAGCTGATGACGTTGCTCCATCCGCCCGTCGATGATGACTGGGATCGGCAGATCAAGGCCGACGCCGCGGCCGGTCGCCTCGACCGCCTTGTCGAGGAAGGCCGAGACGACATCGCCGCCGGCCGCTGCCGGCCCTTGGACGAGTTGCTTGCCGAGGACGGCGACGAGGCGGCCCGGTGAGGATTCCGAGCGTCGCTGTCCGCCGTTTCTGGGAGGCGTATCGGCAACTGCCTCGGGATGTCCGGAAGCAGGCCACAGCGGCCTATCGCGTTTGGCAGCAGGACGCGTTCCATCCGTCGCTCCACTTCAAGAAGGTGGGGAGCGATCTGTGGAGCGCCCGCGTCGGTCGGTCCCACCGGGAGATTGGCCGCTTTGATGGCGATGCGCTCGTCTGGCTCTGGATCGGAGACCACGACGACTACGACCTGCTGATTCGCTGAGCCGGCCCCGGGGCAGATCCAGCGGCGGAGCCCCGCAGGCGTGCCGGTCTTCTTCGGCAACGGCAGGAGCGGCCCCCGTCGACGGAGCAGGGCTGAACCGCACGGGACGCCAATTCAAGTTCGTCATCTGTCGCTGCAGAACGGGCAGATTCAAGGCCCGTGGTGCAAGCTACTGTCTCGAAGCCCGCATGATCCGGTTGATCGTCCGCAGGACATCGAGCACCGGTTGAACGCCAGGGAACCCCGGCGTCGTCGTAAAATCGGCCCCGAAGGCATCTCCATTGTCGGTGAAGTTGGGCAGCGACGCGAGGGCCGCCTTCACCTCGTCGATCGGAGCCGGGACGCCAACCGCCGGCACGGTGCCCGGGAACCAGTACGCCAAGGCCTCCTCACCGGGAGCCGAGTAGCCGAAGTTGGCCGGCGTACCCGGCAACCAGTTCACCGAAAAGCCCGCCGGGCCGTTCAAGTAGCCGGCGGCCACACGACTCTCTTCCGAGATCGAATAGTTTGCCGGGCTCGTGTAGTCGGCAAAGTTGCCCGAGTAAGGACCGTCATATCTCCATTGCACGGCCAGATTCACCTGCGAAGGATCAGACGCGGGATACGACCACTTGCCCCACACCTGGATCTTGTCGGGGGTCAGGTAGCGCCACACGCCGGTGACGCGATCGCCCCACCGGCCCGGCTGCGTGACGGTGCCGTCGTTGATCTGCACCCGCACGCGCAGGCACGTGTCGGCGGCCGAGATGTCGAGGAAGGTGCGGACCTGACCATCCACGGCGGCGATGATCGGGGCCGCGGACTCAGAGGCATCATCGGCATAGGCCCGCGGGTTGCTGGGCACCTCGTAGAGGATGTCCATCAAGTCGTAATCGTTGTCGAAGCCGTCACCGTCGGTGTCGCCGTCGGCGAAGCGATCCACGGGATCGACTTCCATGTCCATGCCGTCGCCACCGACGATTTTGTCCCTGCCGGTGCCGCCGTCGAACCAGTCGTTGCCCTTCTCGCCCTGCAAGGCATCGTTGCCCGTGCCGCCGGACAGTCGATCGTTGCCGAGACCACCCCACAGGCCGTCGGTGCCGTCGTCACCGAACAGTTTGTCGTTCCCGTCGCCACCCATGACCTGGTCGTTGCCCACGCCGCCCCACACTGCGTCGTGGCCGGACCCGCCGTCGAGCCAGTCGGTGCCTGCGTTGCCGAGCAGTTGATCGTTTCCCTCTCCTCCGAGGAACCGGTCCGAGCCGCGGCCTCCGCGGAGCACGTCGTCTCCGGCCCCGCCGTCGGCCCGTGAGGCGATCGCCGTGAGGTTTGTGAAGGTGTCGTTGCCAGCCATCCCCGAGAACGTGATCTGCGACACCTGTGCGGCCGGCACAGAGCGGCTCAACCGCCCCGCAGAGGAGGTGAGCGACACGACGACATTCACGCCCTGCTGGCGGACCTCGGCAGAGTCAGCGGCTGCGGAACCGACGATCGACAGGGCTTTCGACGCACGGTCGTAACCGATCGCCGCTGCGAGGACGATGCGACCCTCGAGGCTCTCGACGCTGAGGGGACAATCGCGGCCACTGCTTCGGTGGGCAGCACGGCGATTGCGGTTTCGGCGAAGCATGGTGCTACCCTTTGAACACGAGAGCGGGGACCTGGGGCGAATCGACCGTGTTAGCGATATCGTGTTGCACCATGATCCCCCTGCACAGGCGGCCGTGCCCCCTGACAATTCGTCCTTCGCACGTGCCACCTGGTATTGAGCTTGGCGGCCCTCCTTCCGCCCGCCATTGCAAGCGTTTCCGGCCCGGATCGCCCCCGGCATCCCGCCCCCGTGTCAACGGCCGGTCCAAGCGATGTCCCAGCAACCGCTCGTCGCTTCCCCCGGGGCAGAGCCTTGAATGTGCCCCGCCGGTGAACGGCAGCTTCGCGGTCTGCGGCGACTGGCTTTCCAACGAGCTCGAGTCGCGAAGCGGCGCCGGCAGACGCTCGGGACTGTAGCGACGGCCGACGGCGATTGTGAGGGTTCTGCGAGTTCCCGGCCCCCGGGTACGACTGCCACCCAAACCGATCTGCCCGCCGGCGAGCGGCCCGGCTACGATCGCGCCCGAGAGGGAGTCGCTCGACGTCTGGAAAGGAAGCCAGGATGCCGTTCACCGGCCCCAAGCTGTTCGTGCTCGACACCAACGTGATCCTGCACGACGGACGTTGCATCCGGAACTTCGAAGAAAACGACGTCGCCATCCCGATCACGGTGCTCGAGGAGCTCGACCAGTTCAAGCGTGGCAATGAAGACATCCACTTCCAAGCCCGCGAGTTTCTCCGTCGCATCGACGCGCTTACCGGCGACGCGTTGTCCACTGCCGGTAGCCCCCTCGGACCCGGGCTCGGAACGATCCGCGTGGTGCTCGGTGGAGCGCCGCACGACCGGCTCCACGACTCGTTCCTGCAAGACACGCCCGACCACCGAATCCTGCAGACCACGCTGGAGTTGCATCGGACGCAGTCGCCGCGCCAGGTGATCATCGTGTCCAAGGACACGAACCTGCGGATGAAGGCCAAGTCGCTCGGCCTCCGCGCCCAGGACTATGCCGCCGACAAGGTCCAGGGAGTCGACACGCTGTACACCGGCCGGCACACGGTCGAAGGGCTCCACTCCGAGTTGATCGCCGAGTTGTACGGCAACCCGGGCGTGCTCGCGCTCGAACGCGTGCCGCTCGATCGGCCGCCGATGCCCAATGAAAATTTCATCCTTCGCAACGGGAGCACGTCGGCGCTGGCGACCTTTCGTCGAGCCGATGCTGCCTTCCATCGGGTCGAGAAGCAGACCTGCTACGGTATCGCGCCACGGAATGCCGAGCAGGCGTTTGCACTCCGAGCGCTACTCGACGACGACATCAAACTCGTCACGCTCTCCGGAACGGCCGGCACGGGGAAGACACTGCTGGCGCTGGCTGCGGCGCTCGAGTGTCGCCAGCGGTACCGGCAAATCCTTCTGGCCCGCCCGGTCGTGCCGCTCTCCAACCGCGACTTGGGGTTCCTCCCCGGCGACATCGCCGACAAACTCGACCCGTACATGCAGCCGCTCTACGACAACCTCACGGTGATCCGGCATCAGTGCGGTGAGGAGACTCAAGCCGCCAAGCGGATCGTCGACATGCGGGAGTCGGAGAAACTCTTGATCACGCCGCTGGCGTATATCCGCGGCCGCAGCCTGCAGCGGATGTTCTTCATCGTCGACGAGGCCCAAAACCTCACGCCCCACGAAGTCAAGACGATCATCACCCGCGCCGGCGAGGGGACGAAGATCGTGTTCACGGGCGACGTGGCGCAGATCGACCAACCATACCTCGATGCCCTGTCCAACGGCCTCTCGTACCTCATCCACCGGATGACAGGCCAGCCGATCCATTCCCACGTCACCCTGGAGAAGGGAGAGCGTTCGGCCCTGGCTGATCTCGCCAGCGAATTGCTTTAGCAACCCGTGGAAAAGGTGATCGGCCGCCCGCCACCCGGGCAACTCCCGACGTTTGCGGCGGTCGCCAGAGTGGACAATGGCGATGAAGGGCTTTGTCCACGGACCGCTGGCTCGGACACGGCGCTCAGGGCCGCCGCGGGGCCGAGGCACCATCCCGCAGGGCGAAACCTGGGGGATGGTGGCCTCGGCGGCTGAACCGACCGCCTCTTCACTCCGGCAGAATCACGGCATCGATGACGTGGATCACGCCGTTGCTGGTCGTGATGTCGGTCTTCGTGACGTTCGACAGCCCCTTGGCTGTCCCCACCTTTACGCCGCCTTCCGTCGAAACCCTCACCATGGCCCCGCCAGCCGTTTTGGCTTCGCTGAGCTTGACGACATCGGCCGCCAGGACCGTCCCGGGAACCACGTGGTGCAGCAGGATCGCCTTCAACGTGTCGATGTTTTCCGGTTTGAGCAGCGTTTCAACCGTTCCTGCGGGTAGTTTCGCGAACGCCTCGTCAGTCGGTGCGAACACGGTAAACGGGCCGGTTCCCTTCAGCGTATCGATGAGACCGGCTGCGCCGAGCGCGGCTGCCAAATTCTTGAAACTGCCGGCGGCGACTGCCGTATCGATGATGTCGGGCATGACCTGATCTCCTGGACGAAGGAAGTGAAACTTCGACAGACTAGCGCCGACCGATCGATTGGCAAGCAGTCCGGCCGGCGCGAGGGCTCGTGCGCACAGGCCGCAGGCCGGCGATGAACCCGGTTTTTTTACCACGCCGTGACTGTTTGGGGCGGGTTGGAGGTCTATACTGCGAAGGTGGCTCGAGAACCGGCTTCACCGCGGAAACTTTTCGATGGCGGACCAGCACACCAACAACTGGCCGGATCTTTTGATCGGCCTGTACGACAACCTCACCGGCAGGCGCGCCGAGATCAGCTACGAGTTCGACCACATGCACATCAAAATCCCCAGCGGCACCGGTCCGGGCGCGGAGCATGCCGAGTGGGTGCTCCATGGGACGATCAAGATCCGCACCCGGAACACGGGTTCATCCCCAAACTGATCGTGGCCGGGCGACTCACGGGAACGCTGGATGGACGCCCGGTCGTGATCGATGCCGACGAAGGCGGAGTCGTGGTTTCATTCACGACAGTCGCCGGGGCGTGGGCAGCGAAACGCTCCGCAACAGCGCTCGTGCCCCTGCTCGCCGTCGCGCGGCGGTCCACCATGCCGGTGCGGTTGAACGTGGCGGGGCTCGTCGCACTGGAAGTGCTTCCGAGGCCGAGTCGCTTGGTGCGGTTTCTCGTGCCGCGTCTGGCGGACCTGCTGTGAGGGTGTCGGGGCGGGCGTTGGGGACGACCAGTTTCGGAGGCGTGAGGTGCACCGGTCGATCCGCCATTTTCTGTCCGTTGTCTTCGATCGTCTCGATTCGCACTCCGCACGCGGTTGGCTGGAGCGGGCCGTGGTGGCCGGAGCGGTGGGTGGGTTTCTGGTGCATCTCGCGGCGATCGGGGTTGCCAGGCTGTTCCCCGACCTTCCGCAGACGGCCTTCAAGGGACTCGATGAAAGTCCGCTGCATGCAGTCTACACGCCGTTCAGCGTGATCCTGTTTTACGAGGTCGTGCTCCTTGTCTTCGCGCTCGCCGCGTCGCATACCGGCGAAATCGCCAAGCAGTATCAGATCGTGTCGCTGATCGTCGTCCGCCGGGTGTTCAAGGACATCGGTGGCTTCAACGAACTCGAAAACTGGCTTGCCGAGCCCGCGGCGGTGCGGGCCGTGCTGATCGACATGGCCGGCGCCGTGCTGATGTTTGTGTTCGTCACGGCGTTCACCTGGCTCCGTCACGCGACGCCCACGACGCCGATCCGCCGCGATCTCGAGGGCTTCATCCAGCTCAAGAAGTCGGTGGGCGTGCTGCTGCTCGGCGTACTTGTCGTGCTGGCGGCACTCAATCTGGGGAGCTGGCTCGGCCTCGTCGGCCATCTGCCGGCAGTTCTTGCGCCGCCGCCGACGGACGTCGATCTGTTCTTCTTTCCACGATTTTTCGAATTCATGATCTTCACGGACGTGTTCCTGTTGATCGTCTCACTGGCCTATTACGATCGCTATGAATACGTGTTTCGCAATGCCGGGTTCGTCATCTCCACGGTGCTGCTGCGGGTGTCGCTGTCGACGCCGAAACCCTATGATCTCGTGCTCTCGTTGACGGCGATGCTCTACGGGCTCGCCGTGCTCGGCGTGTTCGCCTGCTACAAGGCGATCGAAAGCCGCTCGGTCGATCGGCAGGAAGGCCGAGAGTGAGGGCCGGGCGAAGAATCAATCCCAGCGCCCGTCCCCCTTTCCTCCCGTTTCCACACGTCGGCCATTCCGAGGCATTCCTCGCCAGGTCGCGTCAAACAAGGCCTGACTTGTGCACGACTTGTCAGCCCTGGTGCTCTCCGGTTCTCGGTCTGTCTCGGCTCGTCCAGGTCGATGGCCGCGACGCCGGTGCCCGGCGAGCCTTCGAGGAACTGGCGGGGCTCCGCACCAGAGAACCGGGTGACTCCACGGCGATCACGGCACCTGGGAAGAACGACCACAACAACCGGAGGCCTCGTCGTTCGCTCGGCGGGTCGACTCCACCGCTTGGTCGAGGAAGCGCGGGCCGACGTCGTTGGCGGCCAATGCAGGCCGTTGGTGGATCTGCTCTCCGAGGACGGCGACGAGGCGGCCAACGCTCGCCCCCTGTCGTCCTGAGCCTCCCGAGGATTCCCTCCCGGAATCGTGCTGGACAGCCCGGGGCAGGGCGTTGACAGGACGAAATCGCCTCGGTTTTTTTCAGGCTCTGCACATAACCGCAGGCCGGTATCATGCTCGATGCCGACGCCGCGCGCCGGGCCGTCGCCGACCGATCGATGTTTCAACTGTTCGACATGGCCGAGGCGTGGCCGTTCGAGAACGGAATGGTGGTGCACCGTCTTTCTGCCCGGAGAACTTCGCGATAAAGCGCTTCAACGTCCGCTTGTTGGTCGGCACTGTGCTTGTCGTCCCGGCGGCGATGGGCGGCCTCGTCCACCGCATTCAGGTGTGGCGTCATGCGGGTGGAATGGCCCGCTTGGCGGATCAACGGCTGGCGGGAGGCCGACGTGACGACAGCTTGATGATGCAAGACCGTCACGTGGAAACGCGACCTGACGACGCGGACGCCGCTGCCGAACGCGCCACACTCGCTCTCGATCGTGCTCAATCGTCGCGTGGCCGGATCGACGTGAGGGCTACGTCCAGACTCGCAGAGGACGCGTTGCAGAACAAGCCGGACGACCGAGCTCTCCGCTTCAAGTCGGCGCGTTTCTTGCTCGGCGTCGGAAACGGCTCCGACTCTCGCAACCACCTTCTCACGCTTCGGTCGGATCTCGCGCAGAGGAGTGGTAAGCCACTGGCCGAGACAGGCGCGGACGGCAGCGTTGGGGATACCGGGATTCCGGAGCATGAAAACGGCACCACGCTCGGCATCATGCTCGCCAAGGCCGAATCGATCATGGAGAAGTACGAGGACGCCATCGCCACGGCGTCGCAGGTGATCGGCTTCGACGTACAGGCCCGCGCCTTCATCGACGATGCTCCGGCATCCCCCGGAGCGGGTGAAGCCTACGTCATCGTCGCCAGCATTCTGGCCGAACGATTCCGCGATCCGGCTACCGCTGACCGCGTGATGGCGCGGTTGGTCGAAACGCAGGCCGAGGATCCGTTGGCATGGCTGGTCCGGGCACGGTGGCACCGTCAACTCGGCAATCTCGACGCGGCCTCTGCGGATCTCGAGGTCGCGAGCTCACTGGCATCGGACAACCCGGAGATCCTGTTGACCGCCTTCGAGGTCGCTCTCGCGAAGCAGGACTATCGGGAAGCGTCGGTTTTCATCGAGGAAAAACTGAAGCTGTTCCAGCAAGACGAGCGGGTGGTCCGCGGTCGAGCGGTGCTGGCGATGCAGCAGCAGCAGCACGACCGGGCAGTCGAGGTGCTGGAGGAAGGACTACGAACGCGTCCCGATAACCCGACGTTTCTCACCATGCTGCTTGATGCCTTCTGTGACGCAAACCGCATCGACGACGCCGCCAAGACGATCACCCGCCTCGGCGAGGTGCTCGGTCCCGATCATGCCGCCGTCGGGATGTACGAGGCTCGTATCCTTTTGGCACGACAGGAGTGGAACGAAGCCCGAACAAAACTCGAGGCGGTCCGCCCGCTGGCCGTTCAGTCCGCCGAACTGACGCGGCGGGTCGATCTGCTCCTCGGCACCTGCTTCGAGCGCCTCGGTCAAGTCGATCAGCAGGCCGAAGCGAACCGCCGGGTCCTGAAGGACAGCCCTGATTCGCTCGACGCCCGCATCAGTCTCGCTTCGGCGCTGCACGCGGCAGGACGACCCGTCGAGGCGTTGGCGGAGTTCGAGGCGATCAGCCGATCCTTTCCTCCCGAGCGGCTGCCGACGGCGCCACAGATCTGGAAACCGCTTCTCGAATTACGAATCCAAAAGCAGTTGCAGCGGCCCGTCGCGGAACGGGACTGGACCGAGGCGGACAGTGTGGTCGCGATGCTTCAGGAGTCCCCGGCGATCACCGATTCCCAACTCGCGCTGGTCCAAGCCGAAGTCTTGATCCAGAAGGGAGAAGGCGATTCGGCGATCGACCTGCTGCAGCGGTCCCGCGACTCGGCACCTGGCGAGGCGATCGTGGCGGCCGGACTGATCAAGGCGCTCGCCCAGGCAGGTCGGATCATCGAGGCCTCGGCGGTCGCCGAATCCTTGCCACCGGAGATCAAGACCGCTGCCGATGTCCTCGCTGCGGAAGTCCGCGTCGCGAAGGTATTGCCGCCGGGGCAGAGCGGAGAGTTGCTCACCCGGATCGAAAGCGACTGCGAGAAGCTCGCACCCCTCGAGGCTGCCGACGTGCTCACCAACGTCGCTGCGATCTACGCCGGCGCGGGGAACGACGAGGATGCCGAGCGGGTATGGCGGCAGGTCCTCGAGAAGAGCCCGAATGTCATTCGGCGCGCCAAAGCCGGCCACTGATCGGCCCTCACAACCGGCCACCGTGTGGGGCCGCCAGGCGGGCTCGGTGCTCGGTCGATATCCGGCGGCGTGGAGCCATGAAGCGGGCCCGGGAGGGGTTGTCTGGGCGGCAGCATACCCGTGGAGGCCAACGAATCTTGCCCGTCGACGGGGGCCGGCGATAGGCTCATAACCATGACCACGATTCTTGAAATCCAGGTGGCGATCGGCAAACTCCCGCCCCGCGACCATGCCGAGTTGATGGCGCTCCTCCATCCGCCACTCGACGACGACTGCGATCGGTAGGAGCCGTGCGTCATGAGAGCGTCGATCACCGAGTTCCGAGATGCCTACGGCGCTGTGACCGAGCGTATTCGCGATCGCTACGGCGTCGCCGTGGAGTTGGCGAATATCGAGCCACCGCTGAAGGGCGATCTCGACGGCAGCCGGATCCTCGTGGCCGACCACAACACTGACGAGGAGCGGCTGTTCCTCGTAGCGCATCTCTTCGGCCACACGGTGCAGTGGAACGTGTCGGCAGCGTTGAGGCGGCTGGGAATGACCATGCCGGTGAAGCCGACTGGTGAAGAGCTCGACGCCCTGGGGGCGTACGAGCGGGAAGCGTGCCGATACAGCCAGCAAGCCCTTCACGAGGCGGACGTATCAGGCTTCGACCAATGGCTCGCCGACTACTCCGCCTGTGATGTGGCGTTCCTGCGGCACCTCTACACGACGGGAGAACGGCGGGCCTTTCGGGACTTCTGGATACCGGGCTAGCCGCTCATCGAGCCGCTCGCGATTCCCCCGTTCACGCCGACTCGATGGCGACGGCGCGAGCAGGCGATCGTTTTGTGAGCGCGGCAGAGTCCAGGGCCTCATGCACCAGTGCTCCATCACCATCACAACTGCCCCTGACGCCGCGAGCTCCCGCACGGAGCGGCCGCCGGCACGATCCCAGGCGCACCCGGAGGGATTCGAACCCCCGGCCCCCGGCTTCGAATGCCGGTGCTCTTTCCGCTGAGCTACGGGTGCGGTTTGTCGAAACGGTCAGCTACTGTCCGCGGCAGTGTCAGTCGGCGCGCATAACCGACCATCAATCGGCGCCTGAGACACGGCCATCATCACGGAGCATTCGACCTACAGGTCTTTCAGCGGCAGTGCCGCTGAAGGAGGCCTGTGATGGCGAATGTGCTGAAGATGACGATGGTCGAGACGATACAGTCGATGCGATCGGCGGGACTGTCGTGCCGAGAGATCGCACGGCGGCTTGGAGTGCACCGGGAGACGGTGTCTCGGTACGCCCGGAAAGGTCGGGAGCCGACTTCAAAACCGGCCAGCGCGCCGAATCTCCCGGCCGGGACGCTGCCGGCAGTGGCCGGTTTTGCCGTGCCGACCGGGCCACAAGCCACAGTTCAGATGGCGGAGGGTGGTCTATCGCGGAGTCCGCCCAGTGCCGCGGGCTTGTGGCTGGCGTGGCTTGTCGAGCAGCGGGAGCGGGGTCTGTGCGTCAAGCGGATCCATCAAGACCTACAGGCCGAGTACCCGACCGCGGCGGTGGTCAGCTACGACAGCGTACGACGGCTGCTGAAGAAGCACGGATCGACAAGGCCGGCGCCGTTCCGTCGGATGGAGAGTCCGCCGGGCTTTGAGGCCCAGATCGACTTCGGTACCGGGGCGCCGGTGATCGGTGCTGATGGTCGGCGTCGGCGTACGCACGTTCTGCGGGTCGTGCTTTCGCATTCGCGT
The DNA here is from genome assembly GCA_016872925.1 of Planctomycetota bacterium. Classification (GTDB taxonomy): domain Bacteria; phylum Planctomycetota; class Planctomycetia; order Pirellulales; family UBA1268; genus QWPN01. Next base: position 827 of record VGYR01000103.1, on the reverse strand, counting down.
CGCGGATACAGCGAGGCGGTTTTCACGCAGTCGACCGACGACTTCATCCGCTGTCTGGAAAACGCCTTCGAGCATTTTGGCGGCGTGCCTCGCACGCTGGTCATCGACAATCTCAAGGCCGGGGTACTGAAGGCCGACTGGTTCGATCCCGAGCTCAATCCGAAGCTCGAGGACTTCTGTCGCCATTACGGCACGGTGGTGCTTCCGACGAAGCCTGGGGTACCGCGTCACAAGGGCAAGGTCGAGCGGGGCATCGGCTACGTGCAGACCAACGCCTTGGCGGGGCGGATCTTCACGAGCCTTGCGAAGCAGAACGAGCATCTCTTGGAGTGGGAGTGCGGCACGGCCGACAGACGGATCCACGGCACGACCAAGCAGCAGGTGCTGGCGCACTTCGATGCGGTGGAGCGTGCCGCGCTGTTACCGCTGGCAGCCGCTCGCTTCGAGAGCTTCCGCGAGGCGAAGCGGAAGGTCAGCCGCGATGGACACGTCGAGGTTTCGAAGGCTTTCTACTCGGTGCCGCCGGAGTATCTCGGTCGCGAGGTGTGGGTCCGATGGACGGGCCGCTGTGTGCGGGTATTCAACGGCCGGATGGAGCAGATCGCGATCCACGCCGCGCATGACCAAGGTCGCTTCGCCACCGACGCGGCTCATCTCGACCCGACGAAGATCAACGGTCTCGAGCGGGGCATCGTCTACCTGCTCGGCAAGGTGCGGTCGATCGGCCCGCGCGCCAGGGCTTGGGCGGAGGCCGTCGTCGACGCCCGGGGAATCTGTGAACGCCGGTCGAAAAGTGCAGCGCCCGGCGGGTAGCCCGGCCGGTCGAA
>VGYR01000102.1 GCA_016872925.1 Planctomycetota bacterium | reverse complement strand
TGGGAGGAACTGAACCCTATCCCGAAACTGGCCTCTGGTCAGACGCTCCTGTTTGACCTGTGAGAACGGAACCCAAAGAGCCGGATGTGGGACCCACAAGTCCGGTTCTGTGAGAGGCCTGGGGGCGCAAGCCCCCGGGCCTACTCGACCCGCGGACACCCAGAGAGCCGAGGGCGGGATGCCCGAGGCGAACGTCCAGCGAGGGGGCACGGGCAGCCCCGAGCCTGGTCGGTCCCCATCGCTCACGCGATTCGGGCTTCCGATGCGGGGTCTCTGGGGGCGCGCCGCGGGTTGAAAACCCGCGCTACGAGGGGGCACGGGCAGCCCCGAGCCGCCGCGGGATGCCGTGAGCCCAAGCCAGACGTGCGTCGTCCCGGCCCGCATCTGCCGTGCCGTACAGAATCTTCCAAACTCCCTCGTCCGGCCGCCGGTGTCCGATGGGGCGAGAACCGCCCGATCGGGGCTCGACGGCGGGGGATTTCCGGGCCGACGAGCGGACGATCGTGGAACGGCGGTTGCCCCGCCGGTACACTGCAGGGTGTCGAAACCGAATCCGCAGCGGGAGGTCCCACCCATGCCCAAGACGATCGTGTTTCCGACCGACTTCTCCACTGCCAGCGACGCGGCGCTCGAGCATGCCGCCGCCCTCGCCAAGTCGATCAACGGCACGCTGCTGATCGTGCACGTCGAGGAGCCGCCGCTGGCCTACGGCGGCGGGGAGCTGTACTACGGCATCCCCGAGCCCGACTCGGAGCGGATCCTGAAGATGCTCGAGGACGTGAAGCCGCGGGATGCGTCCGTGCCGTTCACGCACCGGCTGACGATGGGGGATCCCGCCGGGGAGATCGTGCGCATCGCCGGCGACGAGCAGGCCGACATGATCGTGCTGGGCACCCATGGCCGCACCGGCGTCACCCGGCTCTTGATGGGAAGCGTGGCCGAGGCCGTGGTCCGGCGGGCGCCCTGTCCGGTGCTCGTCTATCGCGAGACGGCGTCGCGGCTGGAGAAGCCGCAGGCTGCCGCGGCGCGGACGTGAGCCGGCTGACCGCATGACGGCGCGACCGATCCTCGAGCTGCGGGCGCGGATCCGCCGCCTGATCCGGGACGTGTTCGAGGCCAGGGGATTCCTCGAGGTCGATACGCCGGCGCTTTCGCGGGAGGTGCTCCCCGAGGCCCACATCGATCCGCTGGCGGTCTTCCTCGCCGGGGAGTCGGCGGCCCGTTACCTGCAGGCGAGTCCCGAGGCGCTGATGAAGCGGCTCCTGGCCCTCGGTTCGGGAGCGATCTACCAGTTCGCCCAGTCCTTCCGGGCGGGCGAGCGCGGCGATCGGCACGACATCGAGTTCTGCCTGCTGGAGTGGTACCAGCCGGAGGCGACGCTCGCCGACGTAACGCCGCTCCTGGAGACGCTGTGCACCGCGACGCTCGGGACGACGGGGATCACGACGGTCACCTGCACGGAGGCCTTCGGCAGCCTGGCGGGCGTGGATCCCCTGATCGCGTCGTCCGACGAACTCGAGCGGGCGGTGGCCCGGCACGGCATCGCCGCGCCCGCCTGCGAGGACCGCGATCGCTGGGATCGTGCCTTCGAGATCCTCCTGGGCGAGGTGGTGCAGCCGCAACTCGGCAGGGGCCGGCCGGCGCTGCTCGTCGGCTGGCCGGCGTCGCAGGCGGCCTTCGCCCGCCTGGACGCGTCGGGCACGGCCCGGCGGTTCGAGTTGTTCTGCGAAGGCGTCGAACTCGCCAATGGCTGGGAAGAGGAGACCGGCCGCGAGGAACTCGAGCGACGGATTGCCGCTGCCAACGCGGTGCGGCTCCGTTCGGGCCGGGAGCCGCTGCCAGTTCCGGCAAGGCTCGTCGCGGCGCATGGCGAGGCGATGCCGCAGGGCATCGGCGGCGCGCTGGGATTCGATCGGCTCGTGATGCTCGCCGGCGGCGGGCGGACGCTGCGCGACGTCCGCTGCTTCCACGCGGAAGCGTAGCCCGAGGTCCCGGCCGCCTCAGGACTCGAGGGCCGCGGAGGCGACGGCCCAGCGTTCGATCGGCCCCAGGCCGGAGGCCGTCTTCCGCGGCACCGCGACCAGCGCAACGGTCTCGGCGCCGACGGCCACGCGAAGGAGCCAGGCGCCGTCGTCGGTGCCCAGGGGCCGTGCCGAGACGACCGTCGGCCGGCCGGCCTGCAGCGCGCGAACGGCTGGCAGGGCGGCGAAGCGGGATGCCCGGTCGGCAGCCTCTTCGGGGTTCGGGCCCTCGATCGCCGGCAGGATGCCGCGGGTCGATGCAGCCAGCGCGTCGGCATGGCGGCCGTGGTGCACCGCGTCGATCCAGGCTTCCGCGGTGGCCAGGGCCCGGGTTCGCTCGATCCACCGGGTCGCGACCGCGTCGGTGACGGCCTGAGCCCCGAAGCCGACCGCCAGGGCCAGGCCCGCCAGGGCCGCGAGCCGGCCGGCCCGCGGAGCCGCCGGCCGCGAAACCTCCGCGAGCGCCGCGATCGCCGTCACCGTCCCGAGCAGCGGCAAAAACCAGCCGAACCGGGTGAAGACCGCCACCGCGGACGAGCAGCCCAGCAGCAGAGCGACGATCGCCAGGGGGCTGATCGGCCGATAGTCGGTGGGCTGGTCCATCGGCCTATGACTACTTCGGTACCCGCAACTCCCGCTGCGCCTCCAGCTTGTGCCGGCGGGTGGCGTAGCGGAGGATGAAATCCGCATCGGGATCGAACGCCCTGCCGGCGACCGCGAAGGGGCCGCGAAGCGTCGAGCCACGGACCCACTCGAGCCAGCGGCGATCGGGTTCGAGGCCGAAAAACATGGTCGTCTCGGGCGTGGGCTGCACGAGATCCCGGGGCACGGCGGCCGTGTGGAGCGACGCGGCCGTGAAGCAGACCGTCACCCACGCGGCGATCGCCGCCACGACCGGGGCGCCGAACATCTCGACCGGCCTGCGGAAGCGGACCTTCGTGCGGGTCATGCGGTCGGCGATCTCGCGGAACACCAGGAGCAGCAGCGAAAACAGCCCCCAGAGAACCGCGAAATCGAGCAGGTAGTCGTAGCTGGGCAGCCGGGGCTTGAGCAACGCGACGACCCACTCGTACCACGCGGTGGCCAGCGTCGCGGCGAGCAGGGTGTTGAGGAGCATGATCGCGGCGCCCCACAGCCCTTCCTTCCAGAGGGCGAAGGTGACGGCGACGAAGATGCCCAGCAGGGGGAAGGAGATCATGACTTTCGCGCTCCCGGCGGCGCTCCCGGCTGCGATGGCACGGTCGGCTGGGCTTTGGGGGCCAGCACGCGTTGCACCTCGTCGATCGAGGTCACTCCCGACACGACCAGGGCCATGCCCGCGTCCCGCAGCGGTTTCATTCCGTCCTGCATGGCCGCCTTGCGGAGCGTCGTCGGGTCGACCGCCGCCGCCACCGCCTTGCGGACCGTCGTGCCGCTGGCGAGTTCGAAGATGGCGGTGCGGCCGAGATATCCGGTGCCGCCGCAGAGCCGGCAGCCGTGCTCCGACGCCTTGCGGAGGTGCGGCAGCTGCTCCGGAGTCAGCTTGAGCTGCGTGAGCAAGGCCGGCGGGGTCGGATACTCCTCGCGGCACTTCGGGCAGAGTTTGCGGACGAGCCGCTGTCCGAGCGATGCCACCAGCGACGTGGCGAGTTGTTGGGGGGGGACGCCGCACGCCGCGACCCGCCCGATCGCGTCGGTGGCGTCGGTCGCCTTCAGGCTCATGATCACGAGCTTGTCCTCGGCGGCAAGCCGCACGAGCTCGGCGACGAGCTTCCGGTCGGCCACGTCGCGGGTGACGATCGCATTCGGGTAGGTCTGCAGCACGTCGGCGAGCACCTGCAGCGGCGTCGTGCCGGTGCGGGCGTCGTACGGAACGGGGCGGACGTTCTGGATCTCGCGGGGAGGTGCAGCCGCATCCTCGATCGAGATGAAGTCGCGGAGCAGGCGGTCAACCGACAACAGGACGATGTCGAAAGTCGTCGAGAGGCCCGATCCGAGCGGCGCGGAGACGAGGATCACTCCCTTTTCGACCCGCGTCAGCTCGACCAGTTTGTCGGCCATCGGCTTGGGCATGCCGAGGTCGTCGAGCTTCTTGAAGATGGCGGCCGGGGCCTCGATCTGGACGGCCAGCTGCTCGCCCGTCGGCTGCCGCCGGATGGACAGTCGGCAGTTCCGTGGCTTGCCGTCGACCTGCATCAGGAACGGCGCCGATTTCGCCTCGCGGACGTTGGTCGGCAGGCCGCACAGGGCCTTGAGCGCGGCGGCGGCGGCCTGGCCCTGCTCGAGGCTCGACTTGGGCGCCTCGACCCACGACTCCTTCACCTTCCCACCCCGGACGGGCTGGCGGATCTTGGCCTTCTCCCAGACCCCGTCGACCTCGTGCCGCACCGCGGTGCCGGCCTGCTCGAGGTCGACCAGCAGCGTGGTGGCCCGCGACATCACCGCCCCCAGCAGGATCTTCACCAGCTCCTCGAAGCCGGGCAGCTTGCCGGCCGCCTCCAGCCGAGCCGCGTTTTCGGCGGCATCCTTGCCACCGGCTCCCGCGAGCACCACCTTGGGGATCAGGTCCCCCTCCTCGAAGCCCGGGTCGATCTCGATGCCCACGCGGCCCAGGAGCCGGGCGGCGATCCTGCGGGCATGACCGGTCGTCAGCACCCGCTCCGACGGAGGCAGCTTGGAGTTGCGGAACACCGCGTAGGTGACCACCGGAGCGGCCAGTGCGACGAGCATCAGCGGCAGCCCGAGCAGGAACGACGGCAGCCACCAGGTGAGCAGGGCCGCAAGGAACAGCGGCAGGCCGCACACCATGCCCCAGAAGGCGGGCGTGAACTTGTGCTTGACGGCGTCCCTCGAGACCCAGTCGACGCTCGCCATCCAGGCCAGGGTGACCAGCCACCAGGTCACGGCCGGGAGCAGAGCCAGTCCGCCACCGGGGCCACGACCGCCCCACGACGGCGGCATCATCGCCGGCCATTCGGACGCCGACACCGGCGCCGCCACGAGCGCGGCGAACGCCGCCACGATCACGTGTCCGGCCCGCGGCATCACGTCACCCCGATGCCCTTGAGGGCCATCTCGAGGGCCTCTCGGTTCGGGGCGATTTCCATGGCGTCGTTGCGGTCGATCAGCTGCTGGTCGATCAGGCTCTTGAGGCTCATGGTGAAGTCCTGCATGCCGTCCCGAAACGACTTCTTGATGTGGTCGGCGATCAGGTGATCCTGCTCCTCGAGCACGTATTTCCTGATCAGGACGTCGATGAACATCACCTCGCAGACCGGCACGCGGGAGAGGCCGAGCTGCTTGGCCTTCGCCCCCTCGGCCCGGAGCAGCTTCTGGGCGACGATCCCCTTCATGTTGAAGGCGATGGCGCTGCGGATCGAGGCGTGTTCCTCCTGCGGAAACAGGTCGAGGATGCGGCCCACGCAGCTGGCGGCACTGGCCGCGTGGATCGTGCCGAACACGAGGTGCCCCGTCTCGGCGGCGTGGATCGCCGTCTTGAAGGTCTCGACGTCGCGGAGCTCGCCGACGAGGATGATGTCGGGATCCTCGCGGACGGCGTGCTTCATCCCGATCTCGAAGTTCCTGACGTCTTGGCCGATCTCCCGCTGGTTGATCAGGCACTTGTCCTCGGTGAACACGAACTCGATCGGATCCTCGAGCGTGAGGATGTGCTTGCGGTAGTTCTTGTTGATGTAGTTGAGCATCGACCCGATCGTCGTGCTCTTGCCGGAGCCGGTCACGCCGGCGAGGAGCACCATGCCCTGGTCGAGCACGCAGAGCTTCTCGATGCTCTCCGGCAGGTAGAGCCCCTTGAAGTCGGGGATCTTGTTGTTGACGCGGCGGGCCACCATGCCCATCGAGCCCTGCTGCGTGAGCAGATTCACCCGGAACCGCCACTTCACCCCGTCCACGACGCAGGTGTGGGCGAAGTCGACGCCGCCGTCGTCCATGAACACCTGCCGCTGCCGCTCGTTCATGATCGGCATGCAGAGCTGGCGCATCCGGGCATCGTCGATCTTCGGGTGCTTGAGCGGCTGCAGCGATCCCTTGACGCGGATGATCGGCGGCTGGTCGGCCTTGAGGTGCAGGTCGCTGCCGTTGAGCCTGACGAGGGCGTCGAACAGCCGGTCGACCTCGAACTTGTAGCCGTTGGCGGCCACCGGCTTGGCGACGTCGTCGGAGGTGGACTCGATGGTGGACATGGGCAGCCCTGGCAGGAGCGAGCGCGGGAAGCTAACGGGCGGGACGGACGGGGATGCCGCGGCGGGCGAACAGGTCCTTGACTTCGCGGATCGTACACTGGCCGAAGTGGAAGATGCCAGCGGCCAGCACGGCATCCGCACCCCCGTGCTCGACCGCGTCGGCGAGGTGGTCGGCGGCTCCGGCGCCGCCGCTGGCCACGACCGGGATGCCCACGGCCCGGCTGACCGCACCGGTGATCTCCAGGTCGTATCCGGCACGCGTGCCGTCACGGTCCATGCAGGTGAGCACGATCTCGCCGGCCCCGAGCCGCTCGACCTCGCGGGCCCAGGGCACGGCCTCGAGGCCCGTCGGCACGCGGCCGCCGTTGACGAACACCTCCCAGACTTCGCGGCCGTCTCGCACCACCCGCTTGGGGTCGATGTTGACGACCGTCGCGCAGCTGCCGAGACGGTCGGCCACGGCGGTGACCAGCTCCGGCGTGCGGACGGCGGCGGAGTTGATGCTCACCTTCTCGGCCCCCGCCTGCACGAGCCGGGCCGCGTCGTCGAGCGTGCGGATACCGCCTCCCACGGTGAACGGCATGAACACGGCCTCCGACACGCGGCGGACCACGTCGAGCATGATGCCGCGGCCCTCGTGGCTCGCCGTGATGTCGAGGAACACGAGCTCGTCCGCCCCCTCGGCCTCGTACCGAGCCGCCACCTCGACGGGATCACCGGCGTCGACCAGGTCGAGGAACCTCGTGCCCTTGACCACGCGGCCGCGGTCGACGTCGAGGCAGGGAATGATCCGCTTGGCGAGCACCGGACGGGCTCCTGAATGTCAGCCGTGACGGACGATCCGGCCGTCGTCCGGGCTCGAGGCGGTGGCGTAGAGCCGTCGGGGGATGCGGCCGGCGAGGTGCGCGAGGCGACCGGCCCGGCAGGCGTCCCGCATCGCGGCGGCCATGCGGATCGGATCCTGGGCGTGGGCGATGGCGGTGTTGAGGAGCACGCCGTCGGCGCCGAGCTCCATCGCCAGAGCCACGTCGCTGGCCGTGCCGACTCCCGCATCGACGATCACCGGATAGGACGGGTCGCCGTCCTTGAGATACTCCAGGCAGATCCGCAGGTTGTTGGGGTTGAGCACCCCCTGGCCGGAGCCGATCGGGCTGCCCGCCGGCATCACGCTGGCGGCGCCGAGCGACTTCAGCCGCTTGGCCACGACGGGATCATCGCTGGTGTAGACGAGCACGGTGAAGCCGTCGGCGACGAGCCGCTCCGTCGCCTCGAGCGTGCCCACCGGATCGGGGAGGAGCGTCTTCGTGTCGCCGAGCACCTCCAGCTTGACCCACTCCGACGTCGCCGTCCCGAGATCGCGCAGCAGCGCGCGTCCGAGCCGTGCCACCCGGACCGCGTCGTCGGCCGAGTAGCATCCGGCGGTGTTGGGCAGCAGGGCGTAGCGGGTCGCATCCAGGTGGTCGAGGATGTTCTCGCCGGCGGCGTTGACCAGCCGCTCGCGGCGGACGGCCACGGTGACGCAGTCCGTCCCCGAGACGTCGAGGCAGCGGGCCATCTCGGCAGAGGTGGCGTATTTGCCGGTGCCCACCACCAGCCGGCTGGCGAGCGTGATCCCGCCGACGACCAGCGGGGCGTCGGCGGCGTCGGGAGAGGTGGTGAGCGCGTCGGTTGCGGCCATGGGGATCTCCGGTCAGCCTCCGCCGACGAAGGTCACGATCTCGATCCTCTCGCCTCCGGCGAGCCGCCGGGTGGCGAGGGCCGGCCGTGGCACCACCTCGCCGTCGAGCTCGACGGCGATCGGACGTCCGCTGAAGCCCAGGGTGGCAACGAGGTGCTCGAGCGACGAGCCTGCGGCGGCGGGTCGGGGCGATCCGTTGACGACCACCGTCACGGTCTCGGCGGGTGACGAGTCGGTCATGCTAGCGGACCTTCGTGCCGCCGCCCCGGGGGCGGATGATGTCCAAGGGCATGAGCGGCTGCATCGCGGGGGCCGCGCCGCCGGCCACCTGCTGGCTGTTCCAGGGAATGCCGTAGGCGACCGTCACCCCCGTCGCCGCGTCGGTGACGTAGAGCGCCGTCGGGGCCAGCCGCCCGGATGCTTGGCCCCCGAAGTTGGCCTGACCGGGAACGAGGAGGAACTTCGGATCCTTCACCTTCTTGAACTCCAGGTCCTTGAGCACGTTGTGTCGGTAGCCGATGCCGAACCGGGAGGTGTTCTGGTTGATCACGCTGCCGGTCAGGTCGCCCGTCTCGAAGTCGAGCACGAAGATCGCCTCGATGCCGGAGTCGACCGGCGCCGTGCAGACGGCAAACGATTCCTGGGCGAGCGCCGTCACGGCCGCCACCCGAGCCGGCGGGGCGAGGGTCGTGAAGGCGATGCCGCCGACGGCCGCGGCGCTGACCACGGCGGCGAGCACGACGGGACGGAGGAGACCCGCGGGGCTGGCGTTCGAAGGGGCCGGAAGCGGCATGGACGGAAAACTCCTCGGGGGTGACCGCTGGTCGGCGGCTACGGTGCCGTCGCGGGCTGTTGGACCACGGACAGGCGAAACTTGCCGATCGCGTGCTGGCCGTCGGCATACTGCTGATCCAGCGTGATCGTCACGGGAGCGCCCGCCGGCAGGGTCGTCTCGGGATGCACCGCGAACGTCGCCACGTGCGACGCACCGGAGCCTCCCGCGATGGCCCAGCCGGTGGCCGCGTCGCCGTCGATCGCCGCCGCGGCGCCGGAGTGCGGCTGTTCGTAGTCGGCCGTGGCCCCGGTGAACCGCACCAAGGTCGGGGCTTGGGCGGGGTCGGGGGGACCGGCGAGCACGGCGAACGTGCTGAGGACGAAGTTGCCGTTGCCCGCCCGCCCGGGGCCCTTCTGCGGCAGAGCGTCGTCGGCAAGCGCCTCCAGGCGGAACCCCGTGACCGCACCGCCCGGGGGCAGCATGGCCTTGATGGTGTAGGTGTCTCGGGCGAGTGGCCCGGTCACCGTCACCGTGCCGTCGCCGGCGATGGCGCCCGCCGCGCCGGCCATGCTCTGAAACTCCGTCGGCACCAGCGGTGCGACCCCGTCTGCGGTGGCGGCGGAAGCGGGTGTCGGCGGCGCTGCCGGAGGGCTCGGCGGAGCGGGGGGCGGGGGGAGCAGCTTCGGCGCGGGCAAGGCAACCACCCGTGGGCCGGCATGCGTGCCGAGGAACAGCGACGTGCCGTCGGGAGCGAATGCGGCCGTCCAAATGCTCGAGGGCAGCTTGTCGGGACTCTCCTGGGCCGCAGCCGCCGCCACGTCCCAGAGCCTCACGGCTCCGTCCATGCCACCGCTGACCAATCTCGAGCCGTCGGCCGCGAAGGCGAGCGAGGTGATCCAGTCCTTGTGGCCCTCCAGGGCTCCGGCAGGCTGGGCGGAGGCGACCGTCCACAGCCGCAGCGTGCGATCCGCGCCGCCGGTGGCCACCAGGGCGCCGCTCGGCGAATACGCCACGGCCCAGACCACGTCGCCGTGTCCCTCCAACCGTGCCCGTTCGGTGCCGTCGGTCGTGTTCCAGAGCTTCACCAGCTTGTCGCTGCCCCCGCTCGCGAGCGTCGTGCCGTCGGGCGAGAAGGCAAGGCAGGTCGCCGCTCCGCCGTGGGCCGCGATCGACCGCACCTCGGTTCCGGCGCTGGGGTCCCAGAGCACGACGGTGCCGTCCTCGCCGGCCGAGGCCAGCCGCGCGCCGTCGGCCGTGAACGCGACGGCCCGCACCCAGCCGGCGTGCTTCTTCAGGTCGTGCTTCACCTGGCGGCTGGCGATGTCCCACACCTTGACGCTTCCGTCGTAGCCGGAGGTCGCCAGCAGGGTGCCGTCGGGCGACAGCCGGGCGGACCAGACGGCCGTCGGATGGCCGACGCAGTCGCCGATCCGCGAGCCGTCGGCCACCTTCCAGAGCACCACGTCTCCCGGCCGGTAGAGCAGGCTGTCGCCACCGGCGGTCACGAGCATCTGTCCATCCCGCGAGTAGTCGGCGGCGATCACCCAGCGAGTGAACTCGGCGAGGGTCCCGGCAGGCGGCGGATCGGCCGCGGAGGCACCGGCGCCGAAGGTGAGCACGAACAGCGAGGGCAGCAGACGGAATCGATGGATCATGCCGGAACTCGTGGGCCTGATGGAAGGGCGTGAAGCGACCGCAACGAGGGGAGTATAGTTGTCAATGCGGCTGCGAATCCATCGCGTGCGGGGCGCTGGATGGGGAGGCGCCCGGGAGATCCGTTCATGGCACATCCGGTTTCGGTCGTCCGTCGCTCCGCCGCACGGCGGGCGGTGCTGGTGGCCAGCGGCGACCTGCGGGAGGAGGCCAACCGCGCCTGCTGGCCGGCCCAACGGGCGCTGGAGCAGGCGCTCGTCGCCGCCTTCGCCCGCGCCGGCTGGTCGCTCGACCGCGGCCATCCGGCAGCCCGCGGCCGCGGCCACGGATTCATCGCCAGCTGCCGCGAGGGTCTCGAGGTGTTTTCGCGGATCGATCCCGAGGCGCCGCTGGTGGTGGCCGAGGCCGTCTGGCAGTACTCCAACCACGTGCTTCCTGGACTCATCTCGCACCGGGGGCCGATCCTCACCGCCGCCAATTGGTCGGGCCAGTGGCCGGGACTCGTGGGCATGCTCAACCTCAACGGCTCGCTCACGAAGTCCGGCGTGCCCTACTCGACCGTCTGGGCCGACGACTTCTCGAGCCCGAGCTTCGAGCGGCACCTCCGGGCCTGGCTCGAGACGCGGGCGATCCACCACGACACGAGCCACGTGGTGCCCTTCGAAAGCGTCCGCATCCCCCGGGAGCTCTCCCGCCGGGCGGAGGCGATCGCCGGCGAGCTGCGCACCCGCAAGGCGCTGATGGGAGTGTTCGACGAGGGCTGCATGGGGATGGAAAACGCCATCATCCCGGACCGTCTCCTGCACGCGACCGGCGTGTTCAAGGAGCGGCTCAGCCAGAGCGCCCTGTACCACGAGACGATGCGGACGAGCGAGGCGGAGGCCCGGGGGGTGCTCCGCTGGCTGGAGCGGGCCGGGATGCGATTTCACTTCGGCCGCGACGAGGCGACGGAACTGACCCGGCAGCAGGTGCTGCTGCAGTGCCGAATGTACGTGGCGGCCCTGCGGATCGCCGACCGCTACGGCTGCGACCTGGTGGGCATCCAGTACCAGCAGGGCCTGAAGGACCTGCTGCCGGCGAGTGACCTCGTGGAGGGCATGCTCAACGACTCCAGGCGGCCGCCGGTGACGGCCGCCGGCTCGGCGCGGGTGCTCTACAAGGGCCGGCCGCTCGTCCACTTCAACGAGGTCGACGAGTGCGCCGGCCTCGACGGCCTGCTCACCGCGCGGGTCCACGCCGCGCTGGGCGAACCGGTCGAGAACACGCTGCACGACATCCGCTGGGGTGACTGGGATCGATCGCGGACCACCGACCACTGGGTCTGGGTGTTCGAGATCTCCGGAGCCGCGCCCCCGGCGCACTTCGTGCGTGGCTGGAAGGGCGCCCAGGGCTTCCGCCAGCCGCCGATGTACTTCCGGCTCGGCGGCAGCACGCTGGCCGGCGTGAGCAAGCCTGGGGAGATCGTCTGGAGCCGGATCTGGGTCGACGGCCGCGGTGGTTTCGAGAAGCTCTGCATGGACGTCGGTCGGGCGGAGGTGGTGGCGCTGCCGGCGGAGGAGACGCAGCGGCGGCTCGACGCGACCACCAGGCAGTGGCCGATCATGCACGCGGTGACCTACGGCGTGTCCCGCGACCAGATGATGGCCCGCCACCGGGCGAATCACGTCCAGGTCGCCTACGCCACCGATGCGGCGGCCGCCGACCGGGCGGCGCTCGTGAAGGCCGCCGTGGCCCGGAGCCTCGGCATCGAGGTGTCGTTCTGCGGCACCCGCCGTCACGGCGCGACGTCGGCCGCCCGCTGGGACGCGTGACACGTCACGCGGCCGTGCCGATCTCCTTCGGAAGCCCCAATCGCGTGAGCGATGGGGACTGGGCCGCGCGTGGCGCGGGCTCGGGGCCGCCCGAGCCTGGGTTCCTCCCCTCCGTAGCGCGGGTTTCCAACCCGCGGCGCACCTCCGCAGACCTCGCACCGGAAGCCCCAATCGCGTAAGCGATGGGGACTGGGTCACACGTGGCACGGGCTCGGGGCCGCCCGTGCCCCCTCGCTGGACGCTCGCCTCGACCTTCCGGGCCTCGGCTCACTGCGTGTCCGCGGCGCTTCGGCATCCTGCCTGCGCTTGCTCCCACAGCCCGCTCGAGGACACGGGCAACCCCGAGCCTGAGAGGAGGGCGAGTTTCCAGGCCGCGGCTGAGTTCATGCCCCTCGTAGCGCGGGTTTCCAACCCGCGGCGCACCTCCGCAGACCCCGCACCGGAAGCCCCAATCGCGTAAGCGATGGGGACTGGGTCACACGTGGCACGGGCTCGGGGTCGCCCATGCCCCGTCGCCAGACGTTCACTCCGCGCATCCCGGCAATCCTGTTCGGCACGGGATTTGCACATCGTCTACCCGGCAAGGTGAGTGATCCGGGAAGATTTGCACGCTGCTGGGTACGGCGATCTCGTGCCGGTCATGCTGCTGCTCTCGCGGCTGCGCACGATGGGCACTGAACGCGGCATGGCCGGCAACCGCCGGCTGTTCGTCGATCAGGACTGGGCACTGATCCTCATGTCGCTCATCAGCCCGGCGATCGAGAGCCTGCGCGACCTGCAGCGGGCCTGCGCTCTCGACAAGGTCCGCAAGCGGCTCGGTGTCAGCCGGGCGTCCCTGGATTCGCTTTCGGAGTCGGTGGCGATCTTCGATCCGACGCCGCAGGCCAGTGGATCACGGCGGTGGAAGAGTCGGTGGTCGAGACTGACCACTGTGACGTGATCGATCGCGGGCACGCCACGTACGGGCCCTGGAACGCGATCCACGCTCGTCACCAATCGGCTCGACTTGCCGGCTGCGGTGGATCATCGGGTTCTTCGGGGATTTTCGTGGCACGTTTTGTCGGATTCGGGACCGGCGATGGCTTAGATTGGGGGGATGGAAACACTTGCCACCCACTACTCCCGGCTGCTCGGGACCGACACCTCCTGGTTGGTTGAGTCGGTCGACCTGCGGCTCGAGGATCGTCGAGTCGAAATCCGCTTGAAGCACGTCGGCCCGGAGGTCACCTGTCCTGAATGTGGCCGCCCATGCGGCCTGGCTGATCATGCCGACGAACGACGTTGGCGGCACCTCGACACCATGCAGTTCACAACGGAGCT
>VGYR01000101.1 GCA_016872925.1 Planctomycetota bacterium | reverse complement strand
GTGATCGCCACGGTCTGGCGGCCGAAGACCCGCTGCGCGGTGGAGGCCTCGGTGTAGTCGCCGTGGAACGAGATGGTCGTGGAGTCGTTATGCAACTCGTCGAGCGACACCTGGAACTCCCGCACGACATGGGTCATGACCGACAGGACAAGGCTTGGCACGTCCGCTGCGAACAGCGTGTCGAGCGCCCGCCCGATCCGATCATCATTGAGCGTGCCAGAGTGGTCCGCTCCCAGGCCGACGTGCGCCGGCGTATGCCGTGTCGCCCACTCGCCGAGCCCGTAGAGCGGCTCGCGGGACAGGAGGATGTTGCGCACCAGCAGGAGAATCGCCTGCGACGACCTGACACGGACGCGGCGATCCTCCTTGGGCAGGGCGACCTCGAGCAACTCCTCGAGCCTCGTGCGGCGAAGCAGTGCGTTGATGATCGGCAATGCGCCGGTCGTCGTGGACTGGAGCGTGCGGCCGCGCATGCGGGCCCGTGGCGGGCGTGGATCCGAGGCGGGGCGACGGCGGTTCGATCGGGATGGCATGGTGGAATCCTTCCATACGACCGTCCCGCATCCAACCCCGCCGGCCAGGTCGGCAGAGACACGTGTTGGCATGCGTTCGGGCCGCACAAGGAAATGTCCGGTCGCGCGAAAAGACAAAGTCCGAATCGCGCTCTCCGACCACGTACGACACGGCCATGAGACGTAAGTTGTGCGGCGCGCGACTTACGTCAAAGGGACTCGACGTATGTGAAACGACATCGCGCGCCCAAAGCCGAATGGACATTGCCGCGCGGCCGCGCACCGCAACAATGCCGCCGCCTTCCGCCTTGCGGCGGGCGATCGGCAACGTCGATCGCCGTAGAAGACAGGCTGCACCTCAGCCGCATGAAGCTACCGCGGCTGGAAAAGAGAAAAAATCACCGGCGAGATGTGCGGAAAGGCGGCTGAATGGCCCCCACGAGGGTGCCTCGAGGTCACAACCAACTTCAGACCACCGAGCGTTGACCCGCCGGCGGACTCGCTCCGCTCCGGCTGTGGAAGGGCCTGCGCTCCACGAGCCCGCCGGCTCCCGAGGAGGTGCGCGATGACCGAGTAAAGCAACGCGGGTTGACAAACCCCTCCATAGCTGAACGCCCGGCGCTGCGACTGGGAAAGAGTTCTCGACATGGGAATAGACCTCCGCCCGTGAGGGCTTTCGGGGAGATGGAAATGACAGAATGAAACAATCACCGTCCGCTGGGCGTTCACCGGACGGGATTCCATGGATATAAGGGATGCGTCCCGACCGATCACCCAGCCACTCAACTCCATCGACGATCCCGGCCAGCCGTCACCGAACCGGTCCGATGCCTGCCCATCCAGCCGATCCCGCCGCCGCCCGGGCCTTCGCCGCCGACGTGGTTCGGCGCCTCCGGGCAGCCGGCCACGAGGCCTACTGGGCCGGCGGCTGCGTCCGGGACGACCTGCTCGGCCGAACGCCGGCCGATTACGACGTGGCGACCGCCGCCACGCCGGACGAGGTGCGGGGCCTGTTTGGCCGGGGGCGGACCCTGGCCATCGGGGCCGCCTTCGGGGTGATCACGGTGCTGGGCCCCAAGCCAGCGGGCCAGATCGAGGTGGCCACCTTCCGGGCCGATCAGGCCTACACCGACGGCCGCCATCCCGCCGGCGTGACGTTCTGCTCGGCCCGAGAAGACGCCCAGCGGCGGGATTTCACGATCAACGGCCTGTACCTCGACCCGCTGACCGGCGAGGTTCACGACTTCGTGGGCGGCCGGGCCGATCTGGCTGACGGAATCGTCAGGGCAATCGGGGCACCCGCCATGCGGTTCGGCGAGGACCACCTTCGCATGCTCCGCGCGATCCGGTTCACGGCGTTCTTTGGGTTCGTCCTCGAACGCGAGACCCGGGAGGCGATCGAGCGGATGGCGGGGCTCGTGGCGACGGTGAGCCCGGAGCGGGTGGCGGCGGAGCTGCGGGCGATGCTGTCGCGGACGGGGCGGCGGCAGGCCCTCGACCTCCTCCTCGACACGGGACTCGCGGCGGTCGTGCTGCCGGAACTGGCTCCGCCGACGGCCCCGGACGCACGGTGGCACGAGGCCGCCCGGATCGTCGGCGCCTGCGACGAGCCCGACCTGCCGATGGCACTGGCGGTGCTGGCAGAGGACGCCGGCAGCGACGTGCTGGCGGGGGTGCGGGCGAGATTGCGGCTCTCGAACCACGAGGCCGCGATGGCGGCGTGGCTCCGGGACGGCGTCGCGGCGGTCGGCGGCGGTAGCGACCCCGCGTCCCGCCCGTGGTCGGAGGTGCAGCCCTGGGTGGCCCACGACCAGGCCGCCGCCCTCGCCGACGTGCTCCGGGCCCGGGCGGCCTGCGGCCGCGGCGACGCGGAGCGGGCGGCATGGTTGACCCGGCAGGCCGCGCGGCCGCGGTCGGAGACCGACCCGCTGCCGCTCGTGACGGGCGACGAGTTGCTCGCGGCGGGCGTGCCGCCGGGAAAGCCCGTCGGCGTGGCCCTCGCCCGCATCAGGTCGCTGCAACTCGACGGCGCGATCCGGACCAAGGCGGAGGCGCTCGCCGCGGTGATCGGCGGGACGCCTCGGTCCGCATGACTCCCGTGCAGGCCATCACTGCGGCGGGTCGGTGGGCGAGGGCAGCTCGGCGAGGCTCTGCAGCTTGAAGATCTCGAGAAACTTGGCCGTCGTCCGATAGCACGGCTCCGCGGAGTCGTCGCGGTGCAGCTCCAGGAGGCCCCGGCGCACGAGTTGCCGCAGCACCGCGGGGCCGGCATCGCAGCCGAGTTCCACGAGCCGGTCGCGGGGCACCGGCTGGTTCCAGGCCACCGCGGCCAGCACGTCGAGCGACGCGGCGTCGAGGCGGACCGAGCGGACACGCGCCTCGAGCACGCTCCCGAACCGGGCGAACTCGGGCCGCAGCCGCAGCACCCAGCCCTCGTCCTTCGCAGCCACCTCGTAGGGGCAGTTGTCCGCCAGGTATCGCTGCCGCAACTGCGCGGCCAGGTCGTCGATCTCCTGGGGCCTGACGCCCCGCATCAGGCCCGCCACGTGACGGCTCGACAGCGGACGACCGCCGGGCAGGCCGACGAACAGCAGCGCCTCGAGGATCGTCGCCGGGCTCACGCGGCACGCCGCGTCGGCGGCCAGCGGATCGTCGGCGTCGAGATCGGGAGAGGCATCGACGCTGACGACGTCGGTCTGCTCGCTGGCCGGAGGATCGCTTGGACTCACCCCGCCCATCATCGCCGCGAACGCCTGGGCGAGGCGGTCGATCGACAAGCCGCCGTCCGCGGGCGGGGAGGCGATTCCCGACGCAGGCTGTCGGGGGCCGTGTTCAGGCTTCTTGGAGCGGGCCATCCATGACCTCGTGGGCAGGCGTGGCGTCGTCAGCGGGGCTGCCGGTCCTCGCCGAAAAGGGACTGCTGGCCGCTGGCCGTTGCTGACCGCCGGCGCGGTGCCTGCTTCGCCTTCGAGCCGGCTCCAGGCTTGGCGAGCCGTCGCCCATCCTTTGTCGCCGGGACGCTCTTGAGCGGCTCGGCAGCTCCATCGAGCGGGTCACCGACGGCGATCGCGTCGAGCCGGGCCTCGATCCGCGCGGCGTACTGCTCGGAGAGTTCGAAGCCCAGGAACCGCCGGCCGAGCTTCTTGGCGACGGCGAGCGTCGTGCCGCTGCCGCCGAACGGGTCGAGCACGACGTCGCCCTGCTGACTCGAGGCCCGGATGATCCTGCCCAGGAGTTGCTCCGGCATCTGGCAGCCGTGCCAGCCGGAACGCTCCTTGAACGTGCCGCAGACCCGCGGGAAGTACCACGTGTCGCCGTCGGCGGCGAAGCCCTCGGGCAGGTCCTGGGGGCGCAGGATCCAGGTGTCGTCGGGCAGGCGACCCGTCGGGCAGGCCCGCTTGTCTCCGTAGACGAGTTCCCGGGCGCTCGGCACGCGGATCGCGTCGACGTTGAAGGTGTAGGCCGCCGGATCCTTGACGAAGTGAAACAGGTGGGCGTGGGAGCGGGCGAACTTCTGCTTGCAGTGGACGCCGAACGTGTAGTACCAGACCACCCAGCTGCGGCAGGTGAAGCCGAGTTCGCGGGTGGCGGTCACCTTCAGTTCGGCGGCGTACTCGTCGCCGATCGCCAGCCAGAACGTGCCGTCCGGGGTGAGCACACGGCCGACCTCCCCCATCCAGCGCTTCGACCACGCCAGGTAGGCATCGGCCGAGAGGCGGTCGTCGTAGGCATCGTATTCGTAGCCGATGTTGAACGGTGGATCGGCGAAGGCCAGGTTCACGCTGCCCGCCGGCAGGCCGGCGAGCAGGTCGAGGCAGTCGCCGTGGTGCACGCGATCGAGCGCAGAAGATGAGGATGCCATCGCCTGAGTCTACGCGGTCAACGCCGCTCGCGGGCAAGCCCACGGCCTCACGGGCTGGAACCCCCAAAGCCTGCGACGCACGAACTCACGCTCGGGGCTGCCCGTGCCCTCGAGCGGGCGGTGGGAGCAAGCGTAGCCCCGACCAATCCGCCTGTGGCGGATCGGTGCCCGGCGAAGCGCCGCGGACGCGCAGTGAGCCGAGGGCGGGATGCCAATCCTGTTCGGCAGGGGATGTGCGGGACCGGTCATTCTTTGCCTGACGCGACTCGGGGCGTCAGGAAGCCGCAATCGCGTGAGCGATGCGGGCATGCGGCCAGCGCATGGCTCGGAGATCGGGGCTTCCGGTGCGGGGTCTGCGAAGGTGCGCCGCGGGTTGAAAACCCGCGCTCCTCTCAGGCACGGGTTGGAAAACCCGCGCTCCTCTCAGGCACGGGTTGAAAGCCCGCGCTCCTTTCGGGCACGGGCGGCCCCGAGCCAGAGCCACGCCGAGGCCCAGTCCCCATCGCTCACGCGATTGGGGCTTCCGATGCGGGGTCTGCGGAGGTGCGCCGCGGCATCCCGGGTTGCAAATCCCTGCCCGAGTGCGGAGCGAGCTACACGCCGGTCGCCAGCCGCAGTGCCACCCGGCAGGCATTCTCGAAGGCGGCGATGTCGAGCTTTTCGTCGGTCGTGTGGATGTCCATCTGGCCGCAGCCGAGCGTGACCGTCGGAACCCCGTTGGCGGCCATCCAGTTGGCATCCAGACCGCCGTTGGAGATGTCGAGCCTGGGCGTGAGCCCGATCGCCGCGACGGCCTCGCGGGCTGCCACCACGCAGGGTTCGTCGTCGTCGAGTCGGAAGGCCTCGTAGTCGAGGCGGCCCTCGATCGTCACGCTCCCGGTTTTCCCGTCGGCCGACCGCACCTGCTTCGCGGCATCGGCGAACGCCTTCTCGATCGCCTTGACGATCCGGCCGCGGAAGGCGGTGTCGTGGCCGCGGGCCTCGGCGCGGAGCGTGGCCGACTCGGCCACCACGTTGGTCGCGGCGCCAGCGTGAAGCACGCCCACGTTGCTCGTGCCCCGCTTGCCGTCCTTCTCGACGAGACCGTGCCAGCCGTTCTTCACCAGGTCGGCGATCGCCAGCGCTGCGATCGCGATCGCCGACACGCCCTTCTCCGGGGCCACGCCGGCGTGGCTCGGCAGTCCCTCGATCGCGATGTCCATCCGGTAGCCGCCGGTGGCGCCGACGGTGATCTTCTCCACGGCCCCGCCGTCGAAGTTGAAGGCGAGTTTTGGGCGGCCGAGATCGGCCGCCTTCACGAATCGCGCCCCGTACAGCCCGACCTCTTCCTGGATCGCGAACAAGAGCGTCAGCGGAGGATGGGGCAGCTGCGACGCGAGGATCTGCACCGCGGTGGCGAGCACCACGGCGACTCCCCCGCGGTCGTCGCCGCCGAGTCCGGTTTTCGGGTCGGCGCTCTTGATCACCCGGCCGGCGACCACGGGCTTCGCTCCCCGGCAGACGGGCACCGTGTCCATGTGGGCCATCAGCAGCCGCCGCGGCCCCGGGAGCGTGCCGGGCAGCCGCACGATCAGGTTGCCGCAGGTGCCCTTGAGGGGCGTCTTGGTGTGGGCGGAGTCGAAGGAGATCGCCGTGCCGGGGCAGCCCGCTTGGCGGAGCCACTTCACGATCCTCTCGGCGACGGCCTTTTCCTCGCCGGAGACCCCCGGGATCGCCAGTAGGTCCAAGACGATCTTTCGGGCCGTCGCCACGTCGGCCGCGGGCAAGGCCCCGGCTTTGCCCACGAGCGGCGACCGCGACGCGCGGCGGCGTACACTGGCCGTCGTGCCACAGGAAGCGGAGTCGGACGTGCGGCCGGAGGTGCGCGGCATGCGGATGATTCCGAGGGGACGCGGCTGCGGCGAGGAGCCCTGGCAACCTGGCCGCAGAGTGTACGGCGGCGACTCCGAGCACTCCATGGCCAAAAGGGCACGCGCCGATGCACGACGCTGAACCGCTGCCCGTGGACCTCGACGGCGTCGTCAAACGCTACGGACGGCGCACGGTCCTCGACTCCGTGACCTGCGAGGTGCGGCCTGGAATCACGGGTCTCGTGGGCCCCAATGGTGCCGGCAAGAGCACGCTGGTGCGCGCGATTCTGGGCCTCGTGCGGCTTGCCGCAGGAGGCGTGCGGGTTTTCGGTCACGATCCCGTCCGGGTTCCGGCGGTCGTGCGGCAACTCGTGGGGGTGGTTCCCGAGGACGAGTGTGCGGTGCCGGGGCTGGCGGCCGTGGAGATGGTGCGCTACGCCGGCCGGCTCTCCGGGCTGCCGGGCACCGAGGCCCTGCGGCGGGCTCACGAGGTGCTCGACTGGTGCGATGCCGGTCAGGAGCGGTATCGGCCGGTCGAGACGCTCTCGATCGGCGTGCGGCAGAAGGTGGCGTTCGCAGCGGCGCTCGTCCACGACCCGCGGCTGTTGATCCTGGACGAGCCGACCAACGGGCTGGATCCGCTGGAGCGGCGGGCGATGCTCGGCAGGCTCCGGACGCTCGCCCACGACCACGGCAAGACGGTGTTGATCTCCACGCACGTGCTGCCCGACGTGCAGGCGGTCTGCGACCGGGTGATCGTGCTCGCGGCAGGCCGCGTCCGGCTCGCGGGCACGATCGAGGACCTCACCCGCCCCGCCCGGCCGCGGCTCCGCCTCGAGCTCCGGGGAGACACGGCCGCGTGTTGCGCCCGGCTCGCCGCGGCGGGCATCGCCGCGGAGCGGATCGACGCGGTCACGCTGCACATCCCGCGCCAGGATCAGGGCGGTCTCGACCGCGTCTGGCAGGCCACGCGCGAGGCGGGTGTCGTGGTCGCGGCGCTGGCGCCGGTGCAGGAGCGGTTCGAGGACGTGTTCATCGCCGCGATCGCCGGCTGCCGGGAGGGCCAGCATGCCGCTTCATGACGTGGGCTACCGGGCCTGGCAGGGGGCCCGCCGCGGGCCGTGGTCGGCGGCCGCTGCGATTGCGACCACCGGGATCCGGCTCGTCTGGACGAGCCGTTGGCTGCGACGGGCGGTGCTCCTCGCGTGGAGTCCGGCGCTGGCGTTCGCCGCCAGCTTCTTCGCCTTCGAGCAGGCGATCGACGAGGGACGGATCGCCTCGCTGCAGGAGCGGGCGGCCCTGGGCCGAAACCTCGACGGCATCGGGCTGCTCGGCACGATCCTCGCCGACACGCTCGGCAAGCCGGGCCAGCCGGATCGCGCCGAGCCGCCGCGCGACCGCGAGGCCGAGACCGCCGCCACGCGACGGCTCGTCTGGTCGCGACTCTTGCTGGCGTTCATGCGGGCTCCGCAGGCGGTGCTGCTGGCCATCGTGATCGGGCTCGTCGCCCCGCAGTTGGTGTCCCGCGACCTCCGCGCGAAGGCGTGGCTGGTCTACTTCACGAGGCCCGTCGGCAAGATCCATTACATCGCGGGGAAGATCGCGGTGCTCGGGACCGTGGTGGCCGCGGTGACGGTTCTCCCGGCCCTGGCCTTGTGGTTGGCCGGCGTGCTCGTCAGTCCCAGCGTCTGGGTGATCGTCGAGACCTGGGACCTGCCTGTGAGAATCGTGGCTGCGAGCGTGGTCCTCGCGATTCCGACCGTGCTGCTGGCCCTCGCCTATTCCTCGTTGACCGCCGAGACCCGGATCGCGAGCTTCGCCTGGTTCGCCACCTGGGCGGCCTGCTGGATCGCCCACTCCTCCCTCACCACGGCCGACCTCGTCGCGGCAGACGACTCACGGGCGACGGCGGTCGCCGCCGGGTCCGAGGACGACGAGGAGTGGCAGCCGCCGCGCCGGAGGATGAACTGGCTGGCCCGCGCGGCGGGCATCGACGCCGGAGTCGATCGCTGGGCCTGGATCTCGCCCTACCACGCCGTCGGCGTCGTCCAGGCCTGGATGTTCGGCGTCGAGACGCGGCCGCGGGCCGTGGTGCCGTCGGCCGTGGCCCTGGCAATCGCATCGCTGGGCTCCGCGCTCGTGCTCGCCTGGCGCGTCGCCGCGCCGCTGAGAAGCTGACCATGATCGAGATTCGCCAGCTCACAAAGCTGTACGGCGCGGTGATCGGCGTCAACGACGTGTCGGTCGACCTGGCCGCCGGCGCCCACGGGCTGCTCGGTCCCAACGGCGCCGGCAAGACGACGTTCCTGGGGCTCGTGACCGGGCAGCTTCGGCCGACGATGGGCAGCGTGCTGGTGTTCGGCGAGCGGCCCTTCGGCAACCGGCGGGTGCTGCGGCGGATCGGCTACTGCCCCGCCGCCGACCTGGGCGATCGGAGCGTCACGCCGCGGGAGTGGGTGACGTACCTCGCCAGGCTGTCGGGCTTCGGTCCGGGGGTGGCGGCGGCCCGCGCGGACGACGCGCTCGCCCGGGTCGGCCTGTTCGACGCGGCGCGCCGGCCGTGCGGCAGCCTGTCGAAGGGGATGCGGCAGCGGGCCAAACTCGCCGGAGCGATCGCCCACGACCCGGACCTGCTCGTGCTCGACGAACCGTTCGTCGGGCTCGACCCGGTCGCCAGGCACGAACTGGTCGAACTCGTGCGGGCGTGGTCGCGGTCGAAGAGCCTGGTCGTCGCCAGCCACCTGCTCCACGAGGTCGAGGCCCTCGATGCCGGACTCGCGGTGATCCTCGGCGGACGCCTCGTGGCCAGCGGCACGGCCGACGAGATCCGGCGACTCGTCGATTCGTTACCCGCGGAGGTGCGGGTGCGGTGCGGCGCGCCGCGGCGATTCGCGGAACTCGCCTGCGGCGTCGCCGGGGTCGAGGCGGTGCGGATCGAGGGGGACGTGGTGATCGTGGCCACGCGACTGCCCGGGGCCGTGATCGAGGAGGCGGTGCCCAGGGCCGTGGACGAGCGGCTCGGGGTCAGCGAGGTGATCCCAGCCGATCGGTCGCTCGAGGGCATCTTCGGCCAGCTCGTCCACCTCCAACGCGGGGTGAGGGCATGACCGTGCCCGACGCCGCCGCCGAACGGCTCGTCCACGATTCGCTGGCGGCGATCCGCACCGTGGCCGGCTTCCAGCTGCGCCGGCTGCTGACCCCGCCCCGGCTGGCGCTCGCGGCGGTCGTCGGCGTCTTTCCCGCCGCCGTGATGCTGGCCGTGGAGCGGGCCTCGCGAGGCCGCCTCGACGGGGACCTGGCTGTGGCGATGCTCTATGCGCTGATTCCGGAAGCCGTCTGCATGCTCGGCCTGCTCGTCACGATGTGCCCGGTCGTCGCCGACGAACTGGAGCGCGGGACGTGGGTCCACGTGGCCGTGCGGCCCGGCGGACGGCGGGCCCTGCTCCTGGGCAGTTACGTCGCCGCCGTCGTCTGGACGGCGGCGGTGGCGCTCGCCGCGACCGTGCTCGCGCTCGCGGTGGCAGACGTGCCGCGCCCCGCGTCGGTCGCCCGCATCCTCGCGGCGCTCGTGCTCGTGTCGTGCGTGGGCCGGGGGGCGCTGTTCGCACTGCCGGCCGTGATCATGCCGAAGCGGGCGCTGGTGGCGAGCGTGGGCGTGGCGCTGGTCGTCGAATACCTGGCCGGCGTGATCCCTGCGGTGGTCAATCAGGCGACGGTGAGCCTCCGCCTGAGGAGCCTGCTCGTCGCCTGGATGGGCTGGGAGCGCACCCTGCCCACGGAGGTGCAGTTGCTCGTCGATTCCCAGCCGCCGTGGGTGCAGCTCGTCGCGGTCGGGGGGCTCGTGGCGGTGCTGCTCACGGCCGCCGTCTTGATTCTCGACCGCCGGCAGTTTCCCCCCAGCGACGAGATCTGATCCGGGTCATGCGTGAGCCTCGCGCGTGCGCGAGGCTCAGTCCCCATCGCTTACGCGACTGGGGCTTCCGATGCGAGGTCTGCGGAGGTGCGCCGCGGGTTGAAAACCCGCGCTACTCTCAGGCACGGGTTGAAAACCCGCGCTCCGAAGGGCATGAACTCAGCCGCGGGTTGCCGTGAACCCAAGCCAGACGTGAGTCGCCCCGCCCCGCATCTGCCGTGCCGAACAGGAATGGCATCCTGCCCTCCACGCGCTCGCTGCTTCCTCCCCCCCGCCATCCATGGCTGCGCGGAGGAATCGGCGCCGGCTCACGCCTCTCCGCGGCGCCGGGCGAGTGCCAGCCGGCACGCCTCGGCCACGCGGGGCACGGCGCGATCGTCGTAGGTCCAGGTCTCGCAGCGTGGGATCGCGTCCGCGGCGATCCACGCCCTGCCCAGCCGTGTGCCGACCTGCTCGTCGTCGGCCGCGATTCCGCCGGCCGAGCCGAGGGCGGCCTGCACGAGCCGCCGCAACGATGGCCGGGAGTCGGCTGCGTCGAGGTCGAACCCGCTGACGTGCACGACCACCGGCGCCCCCGTCTCCACCGCGAGGTCGGCGAGGATGCCGGCATGCAACACGAAGATGGCGTCGGGGAAGATGGCGTCCGCCGCCTCGGCGATGATCTGCCGCGCCGTCTCCCGGGCCAGACCCAGCAGCTTTGCCGGAACCCGGGGCACCGCGCGGAGGAAGGCCTCGGGCGACCCGTCACGCACGGCAGCGAGAAAATCCCGTGAGCCCGCCGCCACGTCGTGCAGGTGGATTCCATGCACCCCCGCCGGCTGTTCCTCGAAGGCGTTGGCCGACGACGGGCCGCAGACGGCCACCGTGCAGCCCGCCGCTTCAAGCCCCGCGCGGAGGCGGTGAATCCGGGTGTGGGGCGGGTCGCAGGAGCCGTGGTCGACGAGCAGGATGCGCATGCCGCGGTGGTCCTCGTGCCTCCGGCACCGTCAGAGCCAATGCTGCCAGCGGGCGATCGCCAGGCAGGCCGCCGTCCACGCGGCGGCCCCCCAGTCGTCGGCCATGATCCCGAGTCCCGCCGGCAACCGCTCGAGCTGGCGGCAGGGGAAAGGCTTGCCGATGTCGAAGACCCGCAGGAGCACGAAGGCGGCCGCGAGGATGGCGGGTGTCCGCGCGGCAGCGGGCACGATCAACAGCGCCAGCGGCATGCTCGCCACCTCGTCGAGCACGATCGCGCCGGGATCTTTGCGCCCCATCAGCGCCGCGGCCCGCGAGCAGACGGGGATGGCGGCGCAGCAGATCGCCGCCACGAGCGCCGACTCGAGTGCGTGGCCGCCGGCGGCATCGGGAGTGATCCGGCCGGCCAGCCAGCCCGTCGCCAGCGAGAGCGGCAGGCCGAGCAGGGCGCCGAACGTCCCGGGCGCGAAGGGCACTCGGCCCAGCCCGCAGGCGGTGGCCGCGAAAACGGCCGGTGCGAACCACGGCGTGCCGGCCGAAGCCGCCGGGGAAGTGCCTGATTGGCCCGAGTGCGCCATGGGAGTCATCGTACCGTGCCGACCAGCCGGTATGATTTCTCGCTCTCCAGTTGACTCCGGTTCCCGCCGACCTCCGTCCACCGACGCCATGCCGATGGAGCCCGCTCCCGTCGCCGATCCCGCCGCCATCGGAACGCTCGCGCTCGTCGAGTATCCCCATCCGGCCCTGCTGCGGCGGTCCAGTCCCGTGACCCGCCTGGACGCCGGGCTGCGCGAGGCCGTGGCCCGGATGTTCGACATCATGTACGAAGCCCAGGGCGTGGGGCTGGCCGCCAACCAGGTGGCCCTCCCCTACCGGCTGTTCGTCGTCAATCCCGCCGGCCGCCGCGGCGAGGGGGAAGAGCGGGTGTTCATCAACCCGGTGCTCTCGAGGCCCCGGGGCACGGCGGTGCAGGAGGAGGGATGCCTGTCCCTGCCGGGCGTGAGGATGGACGTCCGCCGGCCGCAGAAGATCGTGGTCGACGCCTTCGACCTGGCGGGGGAGCCGATCCGGCTGGATCTCGACGGCCTGCTCTCGCGGATCGTGCAGCACGAGTACGACCACCTCGAAGGGCGGCTGTTCATCGATCGCCTGCCGGAGGCGGCGGCGCTGGAGGTGAAGGGCGACCTCGACATGTTCCGCGAGGTGTTCTTCGGCAAGCAGTCGCGGGGCGAACTACCGGGCAACGACGCGATCCTCGCCGCTCTCGACCGCCTCGAGGCGGCCCGCTGCTGACTTTCCGAACTCGGGTGCGGGACGGCGCCGGTGACACCGCTTCGCATCGTCGTGATGGGCACGGGACCGTTTGCGGTGCCGATGTTCCGGGCCCTGGTGGCGTCTGCGCATCGGCTGGTGGCGGTGGTGACGCGGCCCGACCGTGCGGCCGGGGGCCGTCGGCCCGCGCGGAATCCGATGCGGGAGGCGGCCGCCGCGGCGGGCGTCGGCGTCCTCGACCCGGAGCGGGTGAACGACCCCGCCGTCGTGGCGTCGCTGGCGACGCTTCGTCCGGACCTGTTCGTCGTCTGCGACTACGGCCAGATCCTGTCGCGTGACCTGCTCGCGGTGCCGCCGCTCGGCGGCATCAACCTCCACGGGTCCCTGCTTCCGCGGCACCGCGGCGCCGCGCCGGTGCAGTGGGCGATCCGCGCGGGAGACCCGGTGACCGGCGTGAGCGTGATCCACATGACGCCCGCGCTGGACGCGGGCCATGTGATCGTCGCCCGGGCGACGAGCGTCGCGCCGCGGGAGACCGCCGCCGAACTGGAGCCGCGGCTGGCGGAACTGGGAGCCGGGGCGGTGCTCGACGCGGTCGACCGGCTGCAGGCGACGCTCCTCGCGACCGGCAGCGTGGCCGGCATCGGGATTCCCCAGGACGCCGCACAGGCCACGCGGGCGCCGCGGCTCTCGAAGCAGGATGGGATCGTGGACTGGTCGCAGCCCGCGGCCCTCATCGAGCGGCTGCGGCGAGCGCTCGAGCCCTGGCCCCGACTGACGACGTTCTGGACCCGGGGCGATGGCCAGCGACAGCGGCTCGTGCTGGACGACGTGGAGGCACTTCCTGGCCCGGCGGCGGCCACCTCATCGTCGCCGGGGCGCGTGCTCGACACGGCCGATGGACGGATCGTGGTGGCCTGCGGAGGTGGTTCGGCGCTCGCGATCACCGGGCTCGTGCCGGAGGGCCGCAGACCGATGACCGCCGCCGACTTCCTGCGTGGCAGTTCCCTCCTGCCCGGAGCCGTGTTGGGGTAGTCGCCTGCCGGTCGAAAGGGCACGGTCTGTCCGGTGGGGCCGGTTTCATCTCCGCGCGGGGCACCCTAGCCCTTATCCAAGCGAAGTTGGGC
>VGYR01000100.1 GCA_016872925.1 Planctomycetota bacterium | reverse complement strand
GGCGGCGGCTGACGCGTCATGCCGAACCAGCCCGCGGGGGTCGAGGGGAGAAAGCGCGTTCGTCACGACGCTTCGAAGGCAGCAGCATACATGGCCTCGCGGCGGCGGCCGGAGCGGCGAGGCTGGGCGGCGGGCTCGGTGGAGCGACTCGCCTCGGGCAGGCCATCCGAGCCGCGGGCGTCACCCACGTCGCGGGCTCGGGCGTCGGCGTGACGTCCACCAGGCCGCGGCGCCGCTTACGGACCGCCGGCGAGCGCGAGCGTCTCATCCCAGCCGCGGAGGCCGGCGGTGGCGCCCGCCCGGGTCACGCAGCACGCGGCGGCCGCCGCCCCCAGCCGGGCGGCATCGACCGGCGAGAAGCCCCGACCCATGCCCGCGAGCAACCCGGCCAGGAAGGAGTCGCCGGCTCCCGTCGTGTCGACGACCGGACTGGGTGCCGGAACGCACGGCACGTCGACGACCACGCCCGGCTCCGGACTGAGCACCACGCCCCGCGTGCCGCACTTGACGCCCACGAGTCCGCGGCAGCCGTGGCCACGGTAGCAGGCGATGATCTGCCGTGGATCGTCGTCTCCCGCATGCCCGCGGGCCTCGTCGAGGCTCGGCACGAAGACGTCGACCGCCGGCAGGGCGGGAGCAAGATCGGCCAGCGCTCCCCCGCCCCCCGCCGTTTCGAGCACCACGCGGCAGCCGCCGGCGCGGATCAACGACACCGCCTCCGCCAGCCGCGGCTCCAGGGCCGGCAGCAGGCCGAAGTAGCCGAGCACCGCGAACCGGCTCCGGGCAAAGAGGGCGGCGTGCCGGCGAAGGTCGTCGGGGCCGAGCGTCCCCGCCACGCCCACGTGATGGGCGAAGCTCCGCTCGCCGCCGTCGTCGATCAATACGGCCGTGGCGCTCGTCGCGCCGGACTGCCGCCGCTCCACGCCCGCCGTGCCCACGCCGGCGGCCGCCAGCCGAGCCACGATCTCGCGGCCCCAGAGGTCGTCCCCCACGAGGGCCACGGCCTCGACGGTCGCGCCCAGCCGCCGCATCGCCACGCCGGTGTTGCAGACGATGCCGCCGGTCGTGACCTCGATCGGATCGACGTGGAACAGCCGCCCCGGGCCGGCGGGAGTCTCCAGAGGCACCGGCCGCACGAGCACGTCGGCCACGCACGTGCCGCAGATCACGCAGTCGAGATTCCGCCCGGTCATGGCCCGCCTCCGTGGTGCTCCGCCGGCCCGAGCGCCGCGACGGTCGTCGCGAGCTGGCGTTCCGCGACCCGCAGCCGGGCCGGCGTGGTGCCGGTGTGCCGGTGCAGGAACGTGGTCATGTACTGCACGGAACCGAAGCCGGCCCGGGTGGAGATCGTCTTCAGAGGCAGGTCGGTGTGGGTGATCAGCCGGCGGATCGCCGCCACCCGCAGCCGCACCGACTCGTCGTGCAGCGACCGGCCCACGACCCCCTTGAACCGGGCTTCGAGCGTGGTGCGCGAGAGGCCGAGGTCCGCGGCGATCCCCTCGATGTCGGGCTTCACCAGGGGGCTCGAGCGGAGCTGCCGCAGGACCGTCGCCACGGCCTCGTCGGTGGTCGCCAGGACGTCGGTGCTGGTCCGCGGCACGACGCCGATCGGCGGGACCACGATCCGCCTTCCGGCGGCCGCCCCGGTTCCCTTGGCGATCATCCGGTCGAGCAGCGTGGCCGCCTCGTAGCCGATGCGCCGAGCCGCCTGGTCGATGCTGGTGAGCGGCGGGTTGGTGAGTTCGCAGATCATCTCGTCGTTGTCGACGCCGAGCACGGCGACGTCGTGCGGCACGCGGAGGCCGAGCCTGCGGCAGGCTTCGAGCACGTGCCGGGCCCGGACGTCGTTGCAGGCCATGATCCCGATCGGCTTGGGCAGCGTCCGGATCCAGCCGCAGAGCTCGCGCTGCAGTTCCTGCCAGCGGCGGGCGTCGGCATGCCGCCCCACCAGCAGGTGGCAGGGCTTGCCCGCCTCCGCGCAGGCGGCGGCAAACGCCTGGGCCCGCTCGCCCGACCAGCCGGCCGTGGCCGTCTGCGGATAGCCGTAGAAGGCGAGCCGCTCGAACCCGCAGGCCAGGAGGTGCGCCGCGCCGAGCCGGCCGATGGCGGCGTTGTCGGAGAACACGTAGGGGATCGCCGACGCCCGATCGAACCAGCCGTAGCCCCCGCCGACGCCGACGACGGGAATCGAGATTCCGGCGATGGCCCTCGCCACCCTGCGGTCGTCGAAGTTGGCGATGATGCCCTGGCCGTGCCAGCGCTTCAGGTCGGGAAGCTTCTGCAGCGGATCCTCCTCGACGTACAGGCTCCACGACGGAGCCTGCTCGCGGACGTAGCGGGCCACGCCGCCGATGATCAGCCGGTCGTAGGGCCGGGCCGCATCGAGGACCACGGCGATGAGGGGCGAGTCAGCCATGCGATGCCGACACGACGCCGGTCAGGCGGCGAGCAGGTGCTCCAGCACGAGCCGCTCCAGCGACTCGTAGTCACGGGTGGCGATGCACTCCGCCGCCTGCCGCTCGGGAAACGAGCGGACCTTGGCGACGAGCAGTTCGAAGATCCGCCTGCTGGTGGCGAGGTGGGCGGTGGCGGCTCCGGCCCGCTGCGTCCGCTGCGCCTTGACGTCGAAGCCGATGAAGGCCCCCGTGTCGGCGTAGCGGCCGGCCTCCAGGACCCGCACCTGATCGAACGCGCCACGGAGGTTGGCGGCCCCGAAGACCTTGTCCTGGTCGAACTTGAGCCCGTTCTGGTCGTTGAGGTGGACGCTCCAGAGCTTGCCCGCCGCCAGGGCAAAGCCCATCTCGTCCGACGGATCGAGCCCGGCGAGGATCGCGTGCGCGGTCTCGATCAGCACGCCGACCCGCGCCGGATCGCTGGCCCGCGCGCCGAGCGCCAGGGCGTGGCCGATGGTGGGCACGAACGCATGGTCCACGGGCTCGTTGGGCTTGGGCTCGATCGCGATCCGGACCTCCGGGGCGGCCGCGAGGATGGCGTCGATCGCCTCGAGCATCTGCCCCGAGGCCGCGATCGGATTCTTGCTCTCGCGAACGGCGGTGCCCTCGCGGGCGGGCCACATCACGATCAGGCTGCAGCCGAGCGCCAGCGCCACGTCGACGGCCCGCTTCGACCGCTCGATCGCCCAGGTCCGCGCGGCCGGGCAGTTGCTCGTGTAGCCGCCGTCGATGCCGTGGGTGTGCTCCCAGAGCCGCGGGGCCACGAACTCGGGCACGAGCCCGAGGTCGTCGAGCCGCTTGCGCATCTCCCGGGCCTCGCGGACGAGCGCCTCGGGGGCGAGGTTCTCGAGATTCGGCACCGCGTCGTCGTCGTGGAACTGGATGCCGTCGAAGCGGAGGTCGACGGCCGCCGCGAGCACGTCGTCGAACGGCACGGGCGGCCTCACCGGCGGACCGAACGGATCGGCACCGGGGTGGATGTTCCACGGACCGAGGGTGAAGCGATAGGGCGTGGCCATGGTCAAACCTCGCGAAGCAGCCGGTGGCGGTGGTCAACCGCCTGACCATACCCACGCCGCTTTCCATGATTTCATAAACATTGTACGTTTTTCCACGGAGGAAAGGGCCGTGAACACCCGGCGCGATTAGACTCCCGGCATGACCGCCGCCCGGCACGAAGCAGCGAAAACGCTCGACGCCAAGGTGGCCCGACTGCGGGCCGACCCGAGGTGCCGTGACTTCATCATCGCCGACGCCAAGGACGCCGACATGGCGTTCGGGCTCGCCGCGCCCGGACCGGCCGTCGGGGGCGACCGCCAGCGCGGACCGTTCCGCAGCCTGGCCGACTTCCGGGAGCAGATCCGCGAGATCGTCTCCCAGGGGTTCGTCGACGTGATGCTCATGAGCGCGAGCACCAGCGACGTGCTGGCCCGTGAGGAGCGGCTGTTCGATGGCTCCCCGGTGACGCCCGCGGTGCGGATGAACGACACCACCGACATCTGGCTCGCCGCGGGGTCCGGCACCTACCCGCGGCAGCCCGCCCTGCCGTTCTCCACCGCGTCGATCCCGCACGCGCAGTGGGGCCGACTCGAACCGCCGGGCCGCGGCCGGCCGGTGGTCGATCTCGGGCTGTTCTCGATCACGCTCAACGGCGATGCCGCCGCCGACCGCGCAATGCTGACGGCCTACCGGGACTTCCGGCACGAGGCGGAGCGGAATGGATTCCGGCACTTCCTCGAGGTCTTCTTTCCCAACGCCCTCGCCGAGGATGGAACGGCGGCTCCGCTCGGCGTCGCCCGATTCGTGGCCGACCACGTCGTCCGGGCGCTGGCGGGCGTGCCGGCGGCCGGCCGCCCGGTGTTTCTCAAGATTCCTTACCTCGGGCCCGAGGTCACGGCACAGCTGGCCGCCTACGACCCGACGCTGATCATCGGCATCCTGGGCGGTGCGGCCGGCACCACGCACGACGCCTTCGCGCTGGTCGCGGAGTCGAAGCGATCCGGGGCTCGCGTGGCCCTGTTCGGCCGCAAGATCAACGCGGCCGAGCACCAGCTGGAGTTCGTGCGGCACCTGCGGGCCGTGGCCGACGAGCACCTGCCGGCCGCCGAGGCCGTACGGTCGTACCACGCCGCCATCGGCAAGCATGGCCTCGCACCGCACCGTTCGCTCGAAGACGACCTTGCCATCACGCACACCGCCGCCGCGTACTGCGGCTGATCCACCCTTGCCTGGGGCTGCGGCCCCCTGACCCGACGGAGGGAACCATGACCAACTCCCGCTTTGCAGCCAGCCGGCGGCACGTTCTCGGCGCCGCCGGCGCGGCCTTCGCCACGGCGGCCGTGGCCGCCGACGGGGATGCGCCGTCTGCCGCGCCAGGCGTGCCGGCGGGGGGTGTTCACGTGGCCGGCAGCGACGAGATTCCCGCCGCCCTCGTGGGCTGCGGCGGGCGGGGCGGCAGCGCGATCACCGACGCCTTCGACGCCCGCGGCGGCCGGGTCAAGCTCACGGCGATGGCCGACGTCTTTCCGGAGCGGATCGTGTCGGTCAGGAAGTCGCTCGAGGAGCAGTTCAAGGAGCGGATCGACGTGACGGACGACCGCATGTTCATCGGCTTCGACGCCTTCCGCAAGGCGATCGACGCCCTGCCGGCAGGCGGGATCGCGATCTTCGCCACGCCCCCGGCGTTTCGCGCCGCCCACTTCGCCCATGCGATCGAGAGGGGCGTCCACGTGTTCATGGAGAAGCCGGTCTCGATCGACGGGCCGAGCACCCGCCGGATCATCGAACTCGCCCCCCAAGCCGACGCGCGACGGCTCAAGGTGGCCGTGGGCTTGATGTGCCGCCACTGCGACCGCCGTCGCGAACTCCAGGAGCGGCTGCGTGCCGGCGAGGCCGGCGAGATCATCGCCTTCCGCGGCTACCGGACGCACACCCCGATCCACGACCTCGACCTGGCCCCGGGCCCCGAGGGGGAGAGCGAGCTGATGTGGCAGGTCAAGCGGTTCCACAACTTCCTCTGGGCGAGCGGCGGCGTGTTCAGCGACTACTGCATCCACCACATCGACGAGGTGGCGATGATGAAGGGGGGCTGGCCCACCGTCGCCGACGCGGTGGGGGGGCGGCACTTCAAGGGCAAGATCAACGACCAGAACTTCGATGTCTACTCGGTCGAATACACGTTCGACGACGGGGTGAAGTTCTTCTACGAGAACCGGCTGATGCGGAACTGCCGGCAGCATTTCGGCGTCTACGGGCAGGGATCGAAGGGCGCCTTCACGGTCTCGACCAGCGGCCATTCCCCGGCCAAGTCGACGATCTACCGGTCGCAGCGGATGGAGAAGGACAACGTGCTCTGGACGGCCGAGCAGCCGGAGCCGAACCCGTATCGGCGCGAGTGGGACCACTTCATCGAGGCGATCGTGACCGACACGCCCTACAACGAGGCGATCCGAGGTGCCGAGGCGGGCCTGGTGACGGCGATGGGGCGGTTCTCGGCCCACGTCGGCCGGCCGGTGACGTTCCAGGAGATGCTCGAGTGCCCGGAGGATCTCACGGCGGGGGTGGAGCACCTCACCCTGGAGTCGCCGGCACCGATCGTGGCCGACGCCGAGGGCCGCTACCCGGTGCCCAATCCCGGCCGGACGAAGTTCGAGCTGCGGGGCGACGTGTAGCGGCCGGTGCCACCGCGCCGGGGGAGGCCCGGCGCAACCGGGGCCACGAAGAGCCGTCACCGTCCGACGCGCCGCCGATCAACTCCGCGAATCGGCCGAGGCCCGGCCGTGACGGTCCTGCAGCACCCCCTCGATCACGTCGAGGCCCTCCTCGAGCTGATCGAGCGTGATCACCAGCGGGAACAGGAACCGCATCACGTTGCCATAGGTGCCCGACCCGAGCAGGATCAGGCCCCGCTCCAGGCAGCGGGCGGCCACGTCGACCAGGATCTCCTTCGCGGGCTCCCGGGTCGCGCGATCCTTCACGAACTCGACCGCCAGCATCGCCCCCAGGCCGCGGACGTCGCCGAGCTCCGGAAACCTGGCCTGCCAGCCCTCCAGCCGCGCCCGCAGGCGGCGACCCAGCGCCGCGGCGTGGTCGGCCACGTGCTCGCGCTGGTAGACGTCGATCGTCGCCAGCGCCGCGGCGCAGGCGACGGGATTGCCGCAGTAGGTGCCCCCGAGGCCGCCGACCTGCACGCCGTCGAGGAGGTCGGCACGGCCCACGACCGCGGACAGGGGCAGGCCGCCGGCGATCGACTTCGCCACGGTCACCAGGTCGGGCTCGATGCCGTAGTGCTCCGTGGCGAACAGCCGGCCGGTGCGGCCGAAGCCGGTCTGGATCTCGTCGGCGATGAACAGGATGCCGTGCTCGGCACAGATCGCCTTGAGCCCCGTGACATAGCGGGGCGGAGCCACGAGGAAGCCCCCCTCCCCCGTGACGAGCTCGATCCACAGGCAGGCGACGCTCGCAGGATCGACGTGCGAGCGGAAGAAGTCGCGCACGCCGGCAAGCAGGTGGTCGACGTAGGCCTCCTCGTCGCTGAAGCCGCTGCGGTAGAGGTAGGGATAGGGCAGCCGGTGCACCTCCGGCATGAACGGGCCGAAGCCGGCCTTGTAGGGCTGCACCTTGCTGGTCAGCGACAGCGCCATGTAGGTGCGGCCGGCGAAGCCATGCTCGAAGGTGAGCACCGCCTGCCGCCCGGTGACGCGGCGGGCGATCTTCACGGCGTTCTCGACCGCCTCGGCTCCGGTGTTGAACAGCACGCTCTTCCGCGGCCCGGCGGCCGGCACGACCTCGTTGAGCTTCTCGGCGAGGGTCACGTAGGGCTCGTACATCGCCACATTGAAGCAGGTGTGGACGAAGCGGCCGGCCTGCTCCCGGATCGCCGCCACGACCTCGGGCCGGGCGTGGCCGACGTTGACCGTGCCGATGCCGCCGGCGAAGTCGAGGAACGTGTTGCCGTCGACGTCGGTGAGCGTGGCCCCCGCCGCCCGCTCGACGAACAGCGAGGTCGTCATGAACGGGCTCGACGACACGGCCGCCTGCCGCCGCGCCAGCAGCGCCCGCGACCGCGGCCCGGGCACGGCGGTGCGGATGTCGATCGTCGCCATGGGGCTCCTCCTCGCGCGGCCGCGGTCAGTACCAGGCCAGCGGCGCCTCGCTGAGGTTGATGTGCACCTGCTTCGTCTCCAGGAACTCGTCCTGGCCCTGGAGGCTCATCTCCCGCCCGTGGCCGCTCTGCTTGTAGCCGCCCCAGGGGGATTCGACGTAGCAGGGCTGCATCGTGTTGACCCACACGATCCCCGCCCGCACCGCCTTCACCACCCGCAGGCAGCGGAAGATGTCGCGGGACCAGACGGCCGCCGCCAGGCCGTAGGGAGTGTCGTTGGCGATCCGGATCGCGTCGGCCTCGTC
The DNA here is from genome assembly GCA_016872925.1 of Planctomycetota bacterium. Lineage (GTDB taxonomy): Bacteria > Planctomycetota > Planctomycetia > Pirellulales > UBA1268 > QWPN01. Next base: position 5,639 of record VGYR01000100.1, on the reverse strand, counting down.
GTCGAAGGGGATCACCGTGACCACCGGGCCGAAGATCTCCTCGCGGGCGATCCAGGCGGCGTTGTCGCTCTCGAAGATCGTCGGCTCGACGAAGCAGCCGGCGGGCAGGGCGGCCGCCCGTCCGCCGCCCGCGACCAGCCGCGCCTCCGCACGGCCCCGCTCGATCGCCGCCAGCACCCGCTCCATGTGCTCGCGGCTGACGACGGGCCCCATCTTCGTGGCCCGGTCGAGCGGATCGCCGAGCCGGATGCGGGCCGTCTTCTCGCGCATGCGGGCCAGAAACTCGGCGGCGATCGTCCGCTGCACGAGCACCCGCGACCCCGCCGAGCAGACCTCCCCCTGGTTGATGAACACCCCGAACAGGGCGCCGTCGGTGGCCGCGTCGAGGTCGCAGTCGGAAAAGAAGATGTTGGGCGACTTGCCCCCCAGCTCCAGCGACACCTTCTTGAGGTTCGAACGGGCCACGCCGTGGAGGACCTCGCGGCCGGTCTCCGTGCCCCCGGTGAAGGCGACCTGGTCCACCTCCATCGACTCGACCAGCGCCCGCCCCGCCACCGGACCGTCGCCGGTGACGACGTTGAGCACGCCGGGGGGCAGTTCCGGGAGGTGTTCGTGCACGAGCCGGGCGAACTCGAGCATCGACAGCGGCGTCTGCTCGGCCGGCTTGAGCACCACGGTGCAGCCGGCGGAGAGCGCGGGCCCCAGCTTCCACATCGCCAGCAGCAGGGGATAGTTCCAGGGCACGATCAGCCCCACCACGCCCACCGGCTCCTTGAGCGTGAGGTTCAGGGCGTTGTCGGGGACGGGCAGCGTCTCGCCGTGGATCTTGGTGGCCAGGCCACCGTAGTACTCCAGGCACGTCGCCGCATCCTGGACGTCCATCTCGCTCTCGACGATCGGCTTGCCGCAGTTTCGCGTCTCGAGGTGGGCCAGGTCCGCGGCGTGCTCGCGGACGATCCGGGCCATCTCGAACAGCAGGCGGCCGCGGGCCTGGGCCGTGGCGGTGCGCCAGGGGCCCGAGTCGAAGGCGTCACGGGCCGCCCGCACCGCGGCGGCGACGTCGGCCGCGGACGACTCGGCGACGGTGGCGATCACCGCGCCCGTCGCCGGGTTCACGACCTCGCGCGCGGCCGAAACGGAAACCCACTCCCCACCGACGTAGTTGCGGTGCTGCACCACCATCTCTGCCCCGATGCTCACGAATCCGCGTGGTTTACCGGCCCTTCACGACACGGCCTTCCCAACTACCATCATATCAGGCAAGCGTCCGTCTCGGCCCTCCCGCGAATCGGCCTTTTCCAGTTCCGCCCCGGGTGTCCCCGTGAAAAATATCCTCGTCATCGGCGCGGGCGGAGTGGGCGCATCGATGGCGTCGATCGCCGAGACGCGGCAGTTCTTCGACCGCTTCGTGCTCGCCGACGTGAGCCAGCCGCGGGTGGAGGCCGTGCTCGCGGAGCTCGACGACCCGCGCCGGTTCTCCATGGCCGTGGTCGACGCGACCGACCAGGCGAAGGTCGTGGAGTTGGCCCGCAGCGTGAAGGCCGACGTGATCGTCAACGCCTGCGATCCACGGATCAACGAGCCGATCTTCGCCGCCGCCTTCGAGGCCCGCTGCAACTACCTCGACCTGGCCATGAACCTCAGCAAGCCGCATCCGACGCACCCCTACGAGCAGGTGGGGGAGCCGCTGGGGGCCGGCCAGCTCGCCGCCGATCAGTCCTGGCGCGACGCCGGCCTGCTGGCTCTCGTGGGGATGGGCGTCGAGCCCGGCCTGAGCGACGTCTTCGCCCGCTACGCCGCCGACCACCTGTTCGACGAGATCGACGAGATCGGCGTCCGCGACGGATCCAACCTCTCCATCGACGGGTTCGAGTTCGCGCCGACCTTCTCGATCTGGACCACGATCGAGGAGACGCTCAATCCGCCGCTGGTCTGGGAGAAGGGCCGCGGCCTGTTCACGACGGATTGCTTCAGCGAGCCGGAGATCTTCCACTTTCCCGCCGGCATCGGGCCGCAGGAGTGCGTCAACGTCGAGCACGAGGAGGTGGTCCTGATCCCGCGGGCGATCGACTGCAAGCGGGTGACCTTCAAATACGCCCTCGGCGCCGAGTTCATCGACTGGCTGAAGACATTCGCCTACCTCGGCCTCGACAGTAAGCACAAGATCCGCGTCGGCGACGTGTCGGTGGCCCCGCGGGACGTGCTCGCCGCGGTGCTGCCCAATCCGGCGAAACTCGGCCACCTGATGCACGGCCGCACCTGCGCGGGCACGTGGGTGAAGGGCACCTACGACGGCCGGCCGCGGGAGATCTACCTCTACCACGTGGCCGACAACGAGACGACCATGCGGCAGTGGGGCTCGCAGGCGGTCCTCTGGCAGACGGCGGTCTGCCCCATCGTGGCGCTGGAACTGCTCGCCACCGGCACCTGGAGCGGCAGCGGCGTTCGCGGCGCCGACGCGTTCGACGCCGTGCCCTTCCTGAACCTCCTCGGTGAGTACAACACGCACCACGGGATGGTCGAGATGGGGACCGGCCTCTGGCCGAGTCCGCGGGCCACCGGCCAGAGGGGCTGGGACCGGGCGGTGCGGCGGGCGATCGTGCCCGGCGCGTGAGCGGCCTGCCGGCACCGGGGCCACTCATGCCCCGTATTACTTGGCCGCGGACACCGCCCACAGGTTTCGTTGCGAAGCCACGAACAGCGTGCCGTTGGCCGCCGTCGGCACCGACCAGACCGGCGTGCCGAGCCTGATCTCGGCGATCTTCCTCCGCTCCCGCCCGGCCGCGAGCACCACCAGCGCCTTGCGGGTGCCGACGAAGACCTTGCCGTCCACCACGAACGTGCTGGACCAGATCTCTTCGCGGGTGTCGTAGATCCAGACCAGGGCGCCGGTCGCCGCGTCGAGGCAGTGCACCTTGCCGGCATGCTCGGCCGCGTACACCAGGCCGTCGGCCACCGAGACGGTCGAGAGCGACCTGCCGATCGCGGTGTATTGCCAGACCCGCGCCGTCTCCGTGACGTCGCCGTGGCCGCCGATCGCGATGCAGGACAGGGCGCCGCGACCCGGGCCGTGGATCGGGTCCTGGCCGATGGCGACGTAGACGCGGTCGCCGTCCACGACCGGCGTGCCGATGATCTCGCTGGGGCTGACGAGCATCCCGTCGCGATCCAGGTCGCGCGGTCCACCCCGCACCAGGGCCCAGTAGTCGATCGGCATGCCGCCCCGGTCGCGATAGCCGGGCGGGTTGCAATCGAACCGCCAGGCCTGCTCGAGCAGGGCCGGGGACGTATCGGCGCCGGCCCGCCACGGCTGGAACGCGTAGCACACGCCGTCGCCCGCGCCGTAGATGACCAGCGGCGTGCCGGCGAACGTCGCCAGTGACGGCGACGACCACTGGCCGTGGAACACGCCGCCGCTGATCCGGCCGTCGTCCTTGGCCAGCAGCCGTCCGGTCCGCTTGTCGAGCACGATCAGCGACGGGGCCGTGGGCAGGACCATCGTGCCGTCGTACACCCCGTTGGCGGTGCCGACGTACAGGTGATCGCCCACGATCAGGACCGAGCAGTTGGCGGCATCATGCGGAAACACGGGGAGGTCGCGGAGCATGTCGAACTTCCAGACGATGTCGGCATCGGCCGGGCCCAGTTCCAGCGGCTCACGTCCGGCCGGCACCGAAAACTCCCCCTCCGCGGTGAAGGGGCCGTCGTTGCCGTCCGCCAGGCCGTCGGCGTCGAGGCAGAGCACTTCGCAGCGGTTCGTGACCAGGTAGACGAACTCCCCCTCCACCGTGGCCGTCGAGCAGATGCCGAGGTTCATGTCGTCGAAATCCTCGCTCACCTTGGAGCGGTCGATCTCCAGCCGCGGGCAGACGAGTCGCCACACCGGCTGGCCGGTCCGCTCGTCGAGGCAGAGGAGCACTCCGCCCCGGGTCGGCTCGATCCGGGGATCGTCGAGGTCCTCGTCGTTGGTGCCGATGAAGACCCGGCCGCCGGCGACCACCGGGGAGGAGTAGTTCTCGCTCCCCAGCCGGGCGATGAACCGCACGTTCCGGGCCGTCGAGGGATCGAAGCCGAGCCGGTCGCGACGCTTCCGGCCGGGTTCGAACGTGTCGGGAACTCCCGTCTCCCGCGACGCCATGTTTCGCCCGGGGTCGCCCCCCCATGTCGGCCACTCGGCTGCCAGCGCGGCGGCCGCAGCCAGCCCGAGCCACGCCCCCGCCCACCCTGCCGCCAGCACCGCCTTCATGTCGCCTCGTCGTCCGTCGGGAAAATGGTTTCTGCCAGATTGGGCACCAGAATAGCCAGAAATCTTCCCTCTTTTTCATTCGGCGGGCGGCGCTTCCCGGAGCGTTGCAAACGTTGCAAAGTGAAGCGCAGCTGTTGCAGGGTGATACACCGCAGGCGGGTTCGAAGCGACCGGACGGGGAAGGCCCCGGCCCCCGAATCACTGGTTTTCCCGGCCCATTTGCGAAATGCCGTTTTTGAACGCCATTTGGCACGGTTCCTGCTTCTTCCCTCGAACCGTCGGGACAGTCCGTCTTTCCGGCACCCAACCACAGCAGGAGGGCTCCGCCATGGTCACCGCCACTGCCAACGCCCCGGCCCAGGCCACGGACGAAAAACTGTTCGCTCGCGTCTGCGTCTCCGACGACGCGCTCGCCTTCGAACAGCTGGTGCACCGCTACGAGCGGGAGCTGTTCGCCTACCTGCGACGGTTCCTGGGCGACGCCCAGCTCGCCGAAGACGTGTTCCAGGCGTCGTTCCTGGCGGTCCACCGCAAGCGGGGCCGATTCGTGGACGGCCGGCCGTTCCGCCCCTGGCTGTACGCGATCGCCACCAACCAGGCGATCGACGCCCAGCGCCGCAACCGCCGCCATCGGATGGTGAGCCTGGACCGCGGTGGCCGGGGGGGCTTCGAAGCCGAGGGCTTCGCGTCCTCGGTGCCCGACGGCCATCTCTCCGGAGACGACACGGTGGCCCAGCGGGACGCCGAGGCATGGATGCTCGAAGCCATTGCCCGGCTGCCTGAACCACTGCGACGAACCCTCACGCTGGTCTACCAGAGCGGCCTGAAGCACCGCGAAGTCGCCGACCGGCTCGGGATCCCCGTCGGCACCGTCAAGAGCCGCATCAACACGGCCCTTGGCCGGCTGCACGCCTCGTGCGCCAAGGCCTGCTGACTCCACCACGCCCGCGACGGCTCATCCGGGTCACACGTGATCCTCGCGCGCGGCGCGGGCTCGGGGTCGCCCGTGCCGGAGAGGAGCGCGGGTTTCCAACCCGCGGCGCACCCCCGCAGACCCCGCACCGGAAGCCCCTATCGCGTGAGCGATGGGGACTGAGCCTCGCGTGGCGCGGGCCCGGGGTCGCCCGTGCCTGAGAGGAGCGCGGGTTTTCAACCCGCGGCGCGCCCCCGCAGACCCCCAGGGCAATCGCATCTTAATCGGCCTGTTTTCCCGTCAGAATTCCTTCCAAGACATCGTTACACCAGCCTGCTTGGAGTCGTTTGCCCCGAATCGAGCAATTTTTCACGGAAGTGTCTCGCTTGAGAATCGAGAGCGCCAGCCTCCGAAAGGCGCCGGCGATTTCGGGGGCGTTGCCGCGGCGGATTCGGCTCTTGTCCTCTCCGAAGGTGACGT
>VGYR01000099.1 GCA_016872925.1 Planctomycetota bacterium | reverse complement strand
ATTCGGAACGGCGTGTTCAGGAGCGTCGCTCAGTTGGTCGACGCAATTCGTCGCTACGTCGACCACCACAATACGAACCCAACGTCCTTCGTCTGGACGAAGAAGGCCGAAGACATCCTTCAAAAAATCGCCCGGGCGAGGAAGGCTCTCGATAAAGTCCCATCTGCGTGAGACGCTACACTAGGCACGCCCGGGGCCGGTTTCCAGCCATGCGGGTGGCGCAGGGGAACGCCGCCCCTCACCTCGCCCCGACCGTCCGCGGCCCCGGCGCCGATCCGGCGGCCGGCTTCGTCACGACGACGTCCGAGGCAAACACGGTGCCGCCTCCCTGCGTTCCTGCTCCGGTCCAGAGCCGCCCCCTGACGCCGACGCGATCCCCTGCCGACACCAGATCCAGCCGGGCTGCATCGACCGTCACGGCCGCGTCCGGGGCGATGGCGAGCGTCACGCGACGGATGGCGCCGGCCTCCACGCGAATGACGACCGCACCGCGGCGCAGGCTCACCACCGTCCCCACCAGAGGCTGGCGGCGGCCGGGAAGGACGCCATCCGGCACGAAGTCCGCAGGCGGCGTGACGATCTGGAGCTCCCGGACCGGCTCCGTCGTCCGGCCCTTCTCGTCGATGGTCGCCGTCAGCCTGACCACCGCCCCCACCGCGATGGCATCGGCGGACACCGGGCCACGCACCGACAGGCGGCTGACGCCGGCGGGATGCAGCTGCGCGACGATCACGTCGCCGTCGCCGGAAGCACCGTCGGTGGCGAAGGCCACCATGCCGCCGGCGATGTTCCCGCTGGCGGCCCGCACCACGCCCTCGAAGTCCGCCTCTGCAAGCCGATCGATCACGAGCTTGTTCTCGGCGACCGGCACGGTGATCGCCTTGTTCGATCCCCGGCAGGCTCCGAGGCTCCACAGCCGCTCGTACGACTGCTGGAGCTTCGCCGACTTGTAGAACACGCCCCACTGGATCGTGCCGTCGGCCGCCAGCGGAGCCGGGGGCTCATCCACGCCCGCGTAGGGGTTGTAGGGCTCCGCCCAGGCCGAGGGACACCCCACCGCCGCAGACGCCAGCAGCAGAGCCGCGAACACGGCGCATCGACTCATGGCACACGGTCTCCGAGGATCCGGCCGGGGCGGACCACCGCCACCGCGTCCCACGGTACTTCAGCGATCCGGCCGCCGCAAAAAACCCGGACACCCCCGGACTGCCGGATCTGACGGATCTGCGGGGCGGAGATTCGCCCCCCGCGTCACTCGTCGCCGGCGCCAGGTTCCACGGCGGCAACCTCCCCGTCGCCGGCCGCCCCGTCCTCGATCCCCGACACGGCGGCCTCCAGCAGCGGGAACTGCCGTGCCAGGACGTCACCACGATCCATCCGCAGCGACTCCAGGGCCTCGGGCCGGACCCGCACCTCGGCGGTCTGGAACGTGTTGAAACCCGTCCCGGCCGGAATCAGGTGCCCGAGGATCACGTTCTCCTTGAGGCCGACGAGGTTGTCGATCTTGCCGGCAAGGGCGGCCTCGGTGAGCACCTTGGTGGTCTCCTGGAAGCTCGCCGCCGAGATGAAGCTCGAACTCTGCACGCTCGCCTTGGTGATTCCGAGGAGCTGGGTGCTGGCGGTGGCCGGCTTGGGCTTCGATCCCTTCGCCGGCGTGCCGCCGAGCGTCTCGATCTGGGCATTGCCCTGCGCCAGCACGTCCTTGGGCACGATGCTCCCCACGGCGAACTCGCTGTCGCCCTTGTCGGTGATCTTCACGCACTCCGCCAGCCGCTCGTTCGCGGAGCGGAACTCGAAGCGATCCAGCACGCTGCCGGGCAGCAGGGTGGTGTCGCCGACAGACTCGATCTTCACCTTCCGCAGCATCTGCGAAACGATGATCTCGATGTGCTTGTCGTCGATGTCCACCCGCTGGCTGCGGTAGACGTTCTGGATCTCGCGGACGAGGTACTGCTGCACCGCCTCCTCACCCGAGATCCTCAGGATGTCGTGCGGCACCAGCGGCCCGTCGACGAGGGCCTCGCCCGCCTTGACGATGTCGCCGGCATGCACCCGCAGATGCTTGCCGTGCGTGACGAGGTGCTCCCGCTCGAGTCCGCTCTCGTTCTTGACGATGATCGTCCGCTTGCCGCGACGCTTCTCGCCGAGCAGTTCGACCTTGCCGTCGATCTCGGCCATGATCGCCGGATCCTTCGGCTTGCGGGCCTCGAAGATCTCGGTCACCCGCGGCAGACCGCCCGTGATGTCCTGCGTGCCCGAGGCCTCGCGCGGGGTCTTGGCCAAGATGTGGCCGGCGGCCACCGTCTCGCCCGGCGAGACCTCGATGTAAGCCTTCTCGGGCAGGTAGTAGAAGTCGAGGATCTTGCCCGACTCGTCCTCCAGCACGACCTGCGGGTGGTAGACGCCCTTGTGCTCCATGACCATCCGCCGGAGGTGGCCGCTCGGATCCTTCTCCAGGCGGAGCGTCTCGCCCTCGATCACGTCCTCGTAGCGGACCTTGCCGGCACGCTCCGAGAGGATCGGGATGGAGTGCGGGTCCCACTGCACCAGCACGGTTCCCGGCTTGACCTCGTCGTCCTCCTTGACCTTGAGGATCGCACCGGCAGGAATGTCGAACTTGTCGAGTTCGCGCCCCTTGGGGTCGATGATGGCGATCTCGCCGTTGCGGGCGAGCACCACGGCTTCCCCCTGCTCGTTGTGCACCGTCCGCAGCCTGGTGAAGCGGACGGTGCCCCCGCGCTTCGCCTTGTATTCGCTCTCCTCGATCGCCCGCTGGCCCACGCCGCCGATGTGGAAGGTCCGCATCGTCAGCTGCGTCCCGGGCTCGCCGATGCTCTGGGCCGCGATGATGCCCACCGCCATGCCCTCCTCGACGAGCGATCCCGTCGAGAGGTCCATGCCGTAGCACAGCCGGCAGACGCCCAGCGGGGCCTCGCACGTCAGGGGGCTGCGGACCTGGATCTTCTCCAGCCCGAGCTCCTCGACCTGCCTGGCCACCTTCGGCGTGATCAGCTCGTCTTCGTGCACGATCACCTCGTCGGTGACCGGATTGCGGATGTCGCCACGGCTGACGCGGCCGCGGATGCTGTCCGCCAGCCCCACCTCGACCTTCTCGCCACGGTAGATGATCCCCTTGTTGATGCCCTGCGTGGTGCCGCAGTCGTGCATCGTCACGACGACGTTTTGGGCCACGTCGGCGAGCTTGCGGGTGAGGTAGCCCGAGTCGGCGGTCTTGAGGGCCGTGTCCGCGAGACCCTTGCGGGCGCCGTGGGTTGAGCTGAAGTATTCCAGCACCGTCAGCCCCTCGCGGAAGTTCGCCTTGATCGGCGTCTCGATGATCTTGCCCGAGGGCTTCGCCATCAGTCCGCGCATGCCGGCCAGCTGCCGGATCTGCTCGACGCCGCCGCGGGCGCCGGAGTGGGCCATCAGGTGGATCGGATTGACGTAGCCCGACCGACGGTTGTCCTTGGCGTCGGTGTCCTGCTCGAGCTCCGCCATCATCTCCTTCGTGATCTGCTCGCGGGCGTGCGTCCAGACGTCCAGCACCTGGTTGTATCGCTCACCGTCGGTGATCATGCCCTTCTGGTACTGCCGCAGGATCTTGAGCACGCCCTTCTCGGCCTCGCCGATGATCCGCGTCTTGCTGGCCGGCGTGATCAGGTCGTCCGTCGCGAACGACAGCCCGCTCTTCGTGCTCCAGCTGAAGCCCACCCTGTTCATATCGTCGAGCAGGTCGATCGTCCGCCGCCGACCGAGGGTCTGGTAGCAGTCCGAGATCACCCGCGCCAGCTCGCTCGACCGCATCGGGATGTTGTAGAACAGCATGCCTTCCGGCAGGATCGAGTTGAACAGCACGCGGCCGGCCGTCGTCTCGATGACGGCGCCGGGCTTGCCGAGCTTCTCGACGTCGGTCTTGAGCCGCCGGTTGGCCGGCAGCTTCACCTTGATGCGGGCGTGGGTGTCGACCTTGCCGAGCGAGTGGGCCAGTTCCACCTCGGCGAAGTTCCTGAACACCATGCCTTCCCCCTTGCGGCCGGGGATGGCCATCGTCAGGTAGTAGCAGCCCATCACCACGTCCTGCGAGGGCGAGATGATCGGAGCCCCGTTGGCGGGACTGAAGATGTTGTTGGTCGCGAGCATCAGCGTGTGGGCTTCGACCTGGGCCTCGATCGACAGCGGCAGGTGGACGGCCATCTGGTCGCCGTCGAAGTCCGCGTTGAACCCCTTGCACACCAGCGGATGCAGCTTGATCGCGTTGCCTTCCACGAGCACCGGCTCGAAGGCCTGGATGCCCATGCGGTGGAGCGTCGGCGCCCGGTTGAGGAGCACCGGGTGGTTGCGGATCACCTCCTCGAGGATGTCCCAGACCTCGGCGTCCTTCCGCTCCAGCATCTTCTTGGCGCTCTTGATCGTGTCGGCATGGCCCAGCTCCTTGAGCCGCCGGATGATGAACGGCTGGTAGAGCTCCAGGGCGATCTTCTTCGGCAGGCCGCACTGGTGGAGACGCAGCGTGGGGCCCACCACGATCACCGACCGGGCGGAGTAGTCGACCCGCTTGCCGAGAAGGTTCTCGCGGAACCGCCCCTGCTTGCCCTTGATCATGTCGGTCAGGCTCTTGAGCGGGCGATTGCTCGAAGCCAGCACCGGCCGCTTGCAGCGGTTGTTGTCGAACAGCGCGTCGACCGACTGCTGCAGCATCCGCTTCTCGTTGCGGATGATCACCTCCGGCGCGTTGAGGTCGACCAGCTTCTTGAGCCGGTTGTTGCGGTTGATGATCCGCCGGTAGAGGTCGTTGAGGTCGCTGGTCGCGAAGTTGCCGCTGTCGAGCATCACCAGCGGCCGCAGGTCCGGCGGGATCACGGGGATCACGTCGAGCACCATCCACTCGGGCTTGTTCTCGCTGTCGCGGATGCTCTCCACGATCTTCAGACGATTGACGAGGTCCTTCTTCTTCTGCTTGGAGTTGGTCGTCGCCAGCTCCTCGCGAAGCTCCCGGGAGAGCGTGACCAGGTCGAGGCCCAGCAGCAGCTTCCGCACCGCCTCGGCCCCCATCTCGGCGTCGAACGAGCCGTCGCCGTGCGTGGCGCGGGCCTCGCGATACTCCTCTTCCGTCAGCAGCTGCTGCTTCTTCAGCGGCGTGTCCTTCGGGTCGAGGACGACGTAATCCTGGAAGTAGATCACCTTCTCGAGGCTCGACGTCTTCATGTCGAGCAGCGCGCCGAGACGGCTGGGCATGGCCTTGAAAAACCAGATGTGGACCACGGGCGCCGCGAGCTCGATGTGCCCCATCCGCTTGCGGCGGACCCGGCTGTGGGTGACCTTCACGCCGCAGCGGTCGCAGATCATCCCCTTGTACTTCATCCCGCGATATTTGCCGCAGGAGCACTCCCAGTCCTTCTCCGGTCCGAAGATCTTCTCGCACATCAGCCCGTCCTTCTCCGGACGGAAAGTGCGGTAGTTGATCGTCTCCGGCTTCTTCACCTCGCCGAACGACCAGCTGCGAATGTCGTGAGGCCTGGCCAGGCTGATCTTCACGGCCGAGTAGTCGTTGACGCGATCGTAGGTGGCTTCGCCGATGCTCACGTGTCTGCTCCTCCCAGGTCATCCGGTCTGTGTGTCGTCATCGGGCAGACGCGGCCGCACGGCCGCGTGCTGCCGCTCCGCCCGCAGCTATTCCCGCCGCTTCTCGAGCTGCATGTTCAGCGCGAGACCGCGAATCTCGTTGGTGAGCACGTCGAAGCTGGCGGGCATGCCGGCCTCGAGCGTGTTCTCTCCCTTGACCATGCTCTCGTAGATCTTCGTGCGGCCCTCGACGTCGTCGCTCTTGACGGTCAGGAGCTCCTGGAGGATGTAGGCCGCGCCGTAGGCCTCCAGGGCCCAGACTTCCATCTCCCCGAACCGCTGGCCGCCGAAGCGGGCCTTGCCGCCCAGCGGCTGCTGGGTGATCAGCGAGTAAGGGCCCGTCGACCGCGCGTGCACCTTGTCGTCGACCAGGTGGTGCAGCTTGAGCATGTAGATGTAGCCGACCGTGGTCTCCTGCTCGAGCGGCTCGCCGGTCCGACCGTCGAACAGCTGCGCCTTGCCATGCCGCGGCAGGCTGGCGTCGTCGAGCACCTTGTTGATGTCGTCCTCGCTCGCTCCGTCGAACACCGGCGTGATCGCCTGGAAGCCGAGGATCTTCCCGGCCCACCCCAGGTGGGTCTCCAGGATCTGCCCCACGTTCATGCGGCTCGGCACGCCCAGCGGGTTGAGCAGGATCTGCAGCGGGGTGCCGTCGGCGAGGAACGGCATCTCCTCCTTTGGCAGGATCTTGGCGATCACGCCCTTGTTGCCGTGCCGACCGGCCATCTTGTCCCCCACGGAAATCACCCGCTTGGCGGCGACGTAAACCTTGACCATCTGGAGCACGCCGGGACGGAGCTCGTCGCCGCGCTTCATGCTGTTGAGCGTCCGCTCCTTGCCGTCGATGGCGTCCTCGACCGCCGGCCACATCGTCTTGATGATCTTGTCGACGTCGGCCTTCCGCTGCGGCGACCGGATGTCGTATTCGTCGGGCTTGAAGGCGGCCGCCCGCTCCGCCACCACCTTGTGGTCCTGGTTGCGGACGAGCGGGCTGCCGTCGGCGGCGGTCAGGGGCTTCTGCAGCACCTTCTCCATCTCGGCGACCATCGCCGCGAAGGCCTCCGCGATCCGGAGATTGCCCTGGCTCTCCGCCTCCTTGAGCTGCTTCTGGAACTCCCGCCGCTCCTCCTCGGAGAGGCTCATCTGCCGCGAGAACTTCTCGGTGGCGATCACGATGCCCTCGACGCCCGACGGCACCTCGAGCGAGTCGTTCTTCACGTCCTCGCCGGCGCGGCCGAAGATCGCATGCAACAGCTTCTCCTCCGGCGTGAGTTCGGTCTTGCTCTTCGGCGAGACCTTGCCCACGAGGATGTCGCCGGGGCGGACGTACGTGCCGATCCGCACGATGCCGCTCTCATCGAGGTTGTGCAGGGCACGCTCGCCCACGTTGGGGATGTCGCGGGTGAACTCCTCGCGGCCCAGCTTGGTGTCCCGGATCTCGATGTCGTACTCCTCGATGTGGATCGAGGTGTAGACGTCGTCCTCCACCAGTTCCTCGCTGATGATGATCGCATCTTCGAAGTTGAAGCCGTCCCAGGCCATGAAGCCCACGAGGACGTTGCGGCCCAGGGCCAGTTCCCCCTTGTAGGTGGCCGCGCCGTCGGCGATCACGTCCCCCTTCTCGACCTTCTGGCCGAGCACGACGATCGGCTTCTGGTTCTGGCAGGTCCGCTCGTTGAGACCGACATACTTCCGGAGCCGGTACACGTCGGCGGCACCGCCGCCCGGCGGCGACACCTCGAGGGTCTCGGCGTCGACGAAGGTCACCGTTCCCTTGCGGGCCGCCCGGACGAGCAGGCCGGAGTTGGTGGCCACGTCCCGCTCCATGCCGGTGGCCACGATCGGCGGTTCGGTCACCAGCAGCGGCACGGCCTGCCGCTGCATGTTGGAACCCATCAGGGCGCGGTTCGCGTCGTCGTGCTCGAGAAACGGGATCAGGCCCGCCGACACGCCCACCATCTGGCTCGGCGCGACGTCGATGTACTCGATCTCCTCGGCCGGCACGAGCACGAAATCCCCCTTGTAGCGGGCGATGATCGTCTCGCCCACGAGTTTGCCGTCCACCACCGTGGCGTCGGCGGGGGCGAGGTGGGCGTCGTGCTCCTCGTCCGCCCGCAGCCAGACCACGTCGTCGGTCAGGCGAGCCTTCGAGATCTTCCGGTACGGCGTCACGAGGAATCCGTACGAGTCGACGCCCGAGTAGATGGCCAGGCTCGAGATCAGGCCGATGTTGGTGCCTTCCGGCGTCTCGATCGGACAGATGCGGCCGTAGTGCGAGATGTGCACGTCGCGGACCTCGAAGCCGGCCCGCTTGCGGTTGAGGCCGCCGGGGCCCAGCGCCGAGAGCCGCCGTTCGTGGGTCAGCATCGAGAGCGGGTTGGTCTGGTCGACCACCTGCGAGAGCTCTCCCCGGCCGAAGAAGTATTCGATGGCCGCCGAGATGCTCTTGGGGTTGATCAGCGTCCGCGGCGACATCTCCGCGACGTCCTTGAGGCTCATCCGCTCCTGGACGGTGCGGCGCAGCTTGAGGAAGCCCTTGCGGAGCTCGTCGCTGGCGAGTTCGTCGATCGTGCGGAGGCGGCGGTTTCCGAGGTGGTCGATGTCGTCGACCTCGACTTCTCCCTCGCCCTCGCTGAGCATCAGCATGTAGCGGATCGCCGCGATCAGGTCCTCGGGACGAAGCGTCATCTCCGTCTCGGGCACCTCCAGCCCAAGCTTGCGGTTGATGCGGAAGCGACCCACGCGGCCGAGCCGGTAGCGGTTGGTGTCTTTGAACTTCTCCTCGAATAGGGCCTTGGCCTTGTCGAGCGCCGGGGGATTCCCCGGACGCAGGCGCTGGTAGATGCGGATCAGGGCGTCTTCGTGGCTCGGAGCGACTCCCGTCCGCCGCTTCGACTCGTCCGCATCCTCGCGGAGGCTGTTGACGATCAGCGGCACCTTCTGCTCCTGCATCAGTTCCACGGCCTTCAGGCCGGAGGTGCAGATCAGCTCGGCCTGGTCGCGGGTGATCTTGCAGCCCGCGTCGACGATGATCTCGCCGGCCCGCTCGCTCACCTTCGGATAGACGATGTCGTCGACCGCGATCTTGCCCTCGACCTTGGGGACGTAACGCCCCCCCTCGGTCTTCACCTTGTCGGTCTTGTAGAACAGCTTGAGGATTTCGGAATCACGGCTGTACTTCGGATCCATCGCCCGCAGGAGCGTCAGCGCGGAGAACTTTCCGCTCTGGTCGATGCGGACCTGGAGCGTGTCCTTCTTCGACACGTTGAGTTCGATCCAGCTGCCACGCTCCGGGATGATGCGGCAGTTGTGGGTCTTGCGATCCGTCGACTCGGTGTCGGCTACGAAGTCGATGCCGGGGGAGCGATGGAGCTGGCTCACCACCACCCGCTCGGCCCCGTTGATGATGAACTCGCCCCCCCCGAGCATGATCGGGATGTCGCCGAGGTAGACCTCCTCCTCGATCGGCTGCTCGCGGGTCAGCCGCAGCACGACGCGGAGCGGCCGGCCGTAGGTGAGCCGGAGCTGCCGGCACTCGTCGGGACTGTACCGCGGCTTGCCGAGCTCGTACCGCAGGTACTCGAGCTTCACCGTGCGGTCGTAACTCTCGACGGGGAAGATCTCGCGGAGCACGCCCTCGATGCCCTGATCCTTCCGCTTCGCGGCGGGCACGTCGTACTGCAGGAAGGCGTCGTAGAACCGCGTCTGGATCTCGGTGAGGTCGGGGATGTGATGGCTGGCGCGGCGGCTGCCGAAGTGCCGGATCTCGGAGGGCTGGAGGCGGTGGACGGCGCGAGTTGCCATGAACAGGAATCTCCTGGGATTGTTGCGGTGGCGAGTGAGCAGGACCGCGATCGGCTCAGGCGGGCATCACGACGCCAGGCAGGCTGACATCGTCGCAACGACACCATCCGGCCAAGGCCGCCACGCCGAAGCTCTCGCTTCGACGGGACCGGCGACCTTCATGGACGGCCATCACATGGGGACAACTGGCGAGCAGGGCAAGGACGGCAGGGCACGACCAGACGAGCAAATACTATACCGTTTCACCTCCGGGACACAAACTCCCCGGAGGCAAACCCGGCATTTGAGCCCGTCTTTACTTGATCGAGACCTTGGCGCCCGCCTCCTCGAGCTCCTTCTTGAGCTTCTCGGCGTCGGCCTTGGAGATGCCCTCCTTCACCTTGGAGGGGGCGCCTTCCACCATGTCCTTGGCCTCCTTGAGGCCCAGGCCGGTGGCCGCGCGAACGACCTTGATGACACCGATCTTGTTGTCGCCGAACGCGTCGAGCACGACGTCGAACTCGGTCTTCTCGGCCGCGGCCTCACCACCGGCGGCCGCGCCGCCGGCACCGCCACCCGGGGCTGCCATCACCACCGCGCCGCCCGCAGCGGGCTTGATGCCGTGGACCTCGTCGAGGTAGTCCGACAACTCCTTCGCGGCCTTCAACGTGAGGCCGACGATCTTGTCGCCGAGTTCCTTCGTCTCTTTGGTGAACTCGCGGGTCGCTTCAGCCGTTGCCATCGCTCGAGGTCCTTTCCCTGCAAAAGTTGCGGCGTCGCAGGATCGACGGCCGCGGTGGTGTGATAGTGGTGAGGTGAATCGTTGGGTCGCGAGCGAAGCTGCGGGCCTCGATCGACGAGCCTTTTGTCATACCATGAAAGTCGGTGGGGTGAAGCCCGCCCGGGAAAAATCCGGGGGAAAACCGCTCAGCCCGCCGGGGCCCCTGCCTTCTCCAGGTCTTCGACCCGCGACTTGAACTGCCCGGCCAGCGTCCCGCCGGCGGAGACGATCTGGCCCGAAAGCCGGCTCCCCATCGAGCTGATCTGGCCCGACAGGATCGAGAGCTGCTCCGCCCTAGTGGGCCACTTGGCCACCAGCTTGACGTCGTCGGCCTCGAGCCGGGCACCGTCGAGCGCTCCGCCGCGGCACTCGAAGCCCTCGTAGTCCTTCACGCCCTGGAGCCGATCGAGTTCCTTGGCGAGATCGACGACGTCCTCGCCCCCCCAGGCGATCGCGAGCATGCCCTCGGCGCGCTCGAACGCGGGCGCCAGCGGCGTGTCGGCCATCGCCCGCCGGGCGAGGCTGTTCTTCACCAGGTGCAGGTTGATCCGCTTCTTCCGCAGCGACTGCCGCAGCTGGGTCGTCTTCTGGGCGTCGAGCTTCCCGAGGCTGACGACGATCACCTCGCCGACTCCGACGAGCCGGCCCTTGAGGTCGTCGACCAGCATGTCCTTGATGGCTCTGCTCATGGCTGGGTGCTTTCCAGGGAGGGAATGAGTCGGCGGCCTAGGCTGCGACCATCACGCCGGGCGTCATGGTGCCCGAGATGGAGACGCTCTTCACGAACTGGCCGCGAACGCTCGACGGCTGCATGCCGACGATGTGATCGATGAAGGCGCGGATGTTGTCGCGGAGCTTCTCCGCCTCGAAGCTCGCCTTGCCGACGACGGCATGCACGATCCCGGTGGGATCGTTGCGGAACTCCACCTTTCCGGCCTTGTACTCGCCGACGGTCTTCTTGATGTCGGCCGTGACGGTGCCGGCGCGGGGGCTCGGCATCAAGCCCCGGGGGCCGAGCACCTTCCCGAGGGGACCGACGAGGCCCATCATGTCGGGGGCCGCGATGCAGACGTCGAAGTCGGTCCAGCCTTCCTTGATCTTCTTGGCCAGCTCCTCGGCGCCGACCTCCTCGGCACCGGCCGCCCTGGCGTCGTCGGCCAGGTTGCCCTTCGCGAACACGACGACCCGCTTCGACTTGCCGATCCCGTGCGGCAGCACCAGCGATCCGCGGATGATCTGGTCGGCCTGCTTGGGGTCGATGCCCAGCCGCATGTGGATTTCGACCGTCTGATCGAACTTCGTCGGCGGAAACTTCTTCAGCACCGCGACGGCTTCCTCGAGCGGCAGGGCCGCGTCGGTCTTCGGCTTGACGGCGAGCATCGCCCGCATGCGTTTGGTGGTGGCCACGGTCATGATCCTTCGCGAAACGACCTGTCTCTGACGGTGAACGACGAACCTGAATCGTACCCGGGAATCTCCCGGTTGCACGGGGGACGATTTTCAGCCCTCGACGGTGATCCCCATGCTGCGGGCGGTGCCTTCCACCATCCTCCGGGCGTGCTCCGCGTCACGGGCGTTGAGGTCGGTCCCCTTGAGACGGACGATCTCGTCGACCTGCGCCCGGGTCACCATGCCCACCTTGTCCTTGTTGGGCACGCCCGAGCCTTTGGCCAGGCCGGCGGCCTTCTTGAGCAGGGCGGCCGCCGGGGGGCTCTTCGTGATGAACTCGAACGAGCGGTCGTTGTAGACGGTGACCACGACGGGGATCGGCATTCCCGCGGCCTCGCGGGTGCGATCGTTGAACTGCTGGACGAACTGCCCCAGGTTGATGCCGAACCGTCCCAGGGACGTGCCGACCGGGGGGGCGGGCGTCGCCTGACCTCCCGGCACCTGGAACTTCGCCTGACCGACCACCTGCTTCGCCATCTCTCGAACCTTTCTGTGTCAATCCGCGGCACCGTGGCCGCGTCGCCTCACACCGACTCGATCTGCCAGTATTCGATGTCCACCGGGGTCGACCGCCCGAAGATGCTGAGCATCACGGTGACGCGGCCGTTCGCCTCGTCGATCTGCTCGACTTCGCCCTCGAAGTTCTCGAAGGTGCCTTCGTTGATCTTGACGCGATCGCCCTTCTTGAAGTTGATCTTCAGCCGCGGCTGCTCGTCGGTCTTCTCCTCGTCCTTGTGGAGCAGTTTGGCCACGTCCTGGGGCAGCATCGGGCTCGGACGGCCGGCCGAGCCGGTGAAGTCGCCGATCCCGCCGGTCTCGCGGACCAGGTACCACGTCTCGTCGTTGAGCACCATGTTCACGAGGATGTAGCCGGGGTACAGCTTGCGGGAGACGACCTTCTTCTTGCCCCCCTTGAACTCCGTGACCTGCTCCTTGGGGACGATCACCTCGCCGAAGAACCGGTCCATGCCCTGCATCGAAATCCGCCGCAGCAGGGTCTCCCGGATCGAGTCCTCCCGATTGCTCTGCACCTTGAGGATGTACCACTTCTTGTCCCCGGCAGCCGGGGCATCGTCGGCCGCAGACACCTCGACGGGCTTGGCGTCTTCCCCACCGGCGAACGGATCGTCGACTTCCGAGGCGACGGCGTCGTCGTCGTCGATCGGCTCACCGACGTGACTGGCCACGTCCGCGGAAGGCACGGCGGCAGCAAACTTCTCGGGATCGTTCGTGTCGTCGCTCATGGTTCTCGACTGGAAAAGGCTCTTGACCGGAAGGAAGCGGCAGGGCGGGCATCAGCCCGTCCGCAGCACGTATCGCAGCACGAACCACCAGAACAAATCGTAGGCCGCCAGGATCGCCGCCAGGGCGAAGATCAGGAAGATGATCACCGCCGAACTGCGGAACACTTCCTCGCCCGTCGGCCACGACACCTTCGCCACTTCCGCCTCCACCGCGATCAGGAAGTCGGCGAACTTGGGGATGTTCACGATCCGGTAGCAGAGCCAGAGCCCGATGGCCAGCAGGCAGCCCGGGAGCAGGAACCGCACGACGCCCAGATCGGCGCCGCCCCCCGCCAGCGTTGACAGGCCGGCATCGCCGCCGTACCACGCCGACATTAGTTGGGCGAGCCGCCAGATGCCCACGCCGACGACCGCCGCCAGCGCAGCGAACGTCACCTGCCGCGTGACGCGCCCCTGATTTCGCTTGTAGACGGAGAGGCTCAGGAGATCCCCGAGAATGCCCGCCTGTTTGACGTTGTCCTGCATGTCCGAACCTGCCCTCGCGTTCCTTCGCCAGCCTCGCGTCCGTGATCTGATCGCCCTGTCTGTCCGCTTACCCTGTCTGTCCGCTTACCCTGTCTGTCCGCTTACCCTGTCTGTCCGCTTACCCTGTCTGTCCGCTTACCCTGTCTGTCCGCTTACCCTGTCTGTCCGCTTACCCT